>JAKSLN010000006.1 GCA_024401165.1 Bacteroidaceae bacterium | reverse complement strand
GGCCAGCCGGTTAAAAGGCGCTGCGGGATTTTTCAAAAGGCGCAGCGGTAATTTCGAAAAGGTGTAGCAGTAATTCCTAAAAGCTGTAGCAGAACTTTTTAAAAGACGTATTGAAACTTTTGAAAAGGCGCTAATGCTTTTATTTCTCCATCTTCCACCAATCCCAGTTGAAGAGGTTCTTCTTCTGCATGTAGCTGGTGCTCTTGAACACGAAATAAAGGTCGTGTTTGCCAACAGCCTTGGGAGAGAGTTTTGCCTTGCACTCCTGATACTTGAACTTGGTGGCAGGCACGGTGACTGTACCAATCAGGGGACCATCGATGGCGTCGATGTGAAGTTCCATCTTACCACCATAAAGGATGCTGCTGCAAGATGCCGTGATGCTCTTTGCTCCCTTACCAAAGTCTACGCCTTTGAGCATGAGGAACTCACCCTCGTCAATGTCGGTAACGAAGAGTGTGGGATTCCAAGGGCCAGAAGGGTTCTCGCGTGTCGTCTTAAGGCCATAACCCCAAGCCATTGTCTCTGCCTCAACGCGACGGAAGGGGTTGAAGCTGCCTACTTGGTCGAGTTTGCAGTCATAGAAATATGGCATTTCCTTGATGGTTCCATCGGCGTTGTAGGTCATTTCGCCAGCTGAAACGCAACGCTGTTCGGCGTGACGACTGGTCTGGAGACGATAAATGTCGTAGTTCAGACCAAAGCAATAGGACTTGCCCTTGAAGTCGATGATGCCGGGATGGTTGCCTCGAGTCTGCGTGGTATGGTTCATGATGTGGCCCTTATACTCCCAAGGACCGGCAGCGCTGGTGCTCATGGCATAGCCAATACCTTCGGGGCAGCAAGTTGAGGCAAATGCCATATAATAGTACTGACCGTGCTTGTACATCCAAGGACCTTCCTGATAGTCTTTGATCTTGGGATGCTTGACGATTTCGCCGCTATAAGAGATCATGTCCTCGTTGAGCTTGACCATGTAAAGATTCGGGTTGCCCCAATAAAGGTATGCCTGTCCGTCGTCGTCAATCCAGACGGTTGGGTCGATGTCGTCCCAATGCTCTTTTTGCCAAACCAGAGGCTTGCCGAGGGGGTCCTTGAAGGGTCCGTAGGGTGAATTTGCAACCAAGACACCGATGCCATTGCCGTGGATGGGGCAATACATGTACCATTTGCCATTGCGCTCAATGACTTGTTCTGCCCAGGCGCCGTTGTCGCCTTTGTACCACTTGAAGTCGCGCAAAGATGCTACAGCGCCGTGGTCTTCCCAGTTGACCATGTCTGTAGAGGTATAGAGCAACCAGTCCTTCATCATGAATCCGCCTGCGCCATCTTCGTCGTGAGTGGTGTAGAGGTAAACGGTGTCGCCGTGAACGTAGGGTGCAGGGTCGGCCGTGTACTTTGTCTGAACGAGAGGCATGTTCAGCTGTGCCGAGGCACCCAACGTGCATGCCAGTGCCAAGAGTGTACTTGTTAGTTTTTTCATTGTTTTGTTGTTAGTATTAGTAATTGTTTTGTTTCTGCTTAATCAGATGCAAAGATACACATTTTAAGAGAAACCTCAAAAAAATAACTTCTGAAATCACACATTATATATAAATATATAGTAAGCCATCTTAAAAATGATTAAATTAGTTTCTCAAATGACAAAAAAGCACTAACTTTGCAATAGTTATGCATAGGTTTATTTTATATATAATGTTAATGTTCGTGGGGATGCCTCTCCTGGCTGACGGCAAGGACAAACCCAAACCTCCGACGCCCATAAAGACGTTGCTCAAGGAAGCACGCAATGGCATCAAGAACAAGCGCGACCAGGGACGCCATGAGCAAGCGTTGAATGAGGCATTGAAACGTGAAGGCTTGGGGGATGCAGAGAAGGCAGAAATCTACAATATGCTTGCTTTGCTCAACATTAGCCTTAACGATGGAGAAAACCTCAAAGCGTACCTGAACCAGAAGTATGATACGGCACAGTTCTTCAATACGTTGCTAAAGGCTTCGCAGTATGCTTTGAAGAGCGACAGCGTTGATGCTGTGCCTGATGCAAAAGGAAAGCAGCGCCTGTCCTATCGCAGCAAGAACCGCGATATCTTGTTGAAATACAGAAGCAATGTCTACAATGGCGGCCGTTTCTTCCTTCGACGTAATGAGTACCAGAAGGCTTTGCCTTATTTCCAAATTTTCCTTGCTTTGCGAGAGGCTGAGATGATGCAAGACGTTGATATCATTCAGTTGGATGGCATCTACCCGCAAATATGTCTTTACGCCATGCTCTCGGCCTACAACTTGCAGCTGCCCCAGACGGCCTTGCTTTATATTGATGAGTCCATGTCTGAGGTGAATGGAGTCAGTTTGGCTTTGTTGCAAGAATACAAAGTCCGTTGTCATGCTGCGCTCAAGGACACGGTTAACTGGGTCAAGGACTTGAAAGAAGGTTGTTCAAGCTACCCCAAACATGACTACTTCTTTACCTCTTTGGCTGAGTATTATGAGAATGAGCACATGTACGACGAAGGCCTGGCGCTGGCGGACACGCTGCTGAAGAAGGTGCCTGGAGGAAAGCTTTATTATTATGCAAAGTCCCTGTTCTATTTGCACAAGGAGAAGTGGAACGATTGCATTGAAATGTGTGACTCGACGCTTGCCCGCGATTCCCTCAACACAAATGCCATATACAATAAAGGGCTATCGTACATGAACCTGGCTATGGAGACTGAGGAAAATATGGATCAGGACATCCGAAAGGCTCGTAATAAAAAGGAGAAGGAAAAGATTGCTGCATTCTACAAACTGGCCCGACCTCCGTTCGAGCAATTGCGTCAGTTGCTTCCGGAAGACAAAGAACGTTGGGGCCGTCCGCTCTATCGTATTTACCTGAATCTCAATTTAGGCAAAGAATTTGCAGAAATAGAAAAGCTACTTGGTAAGTAATCATGAAACAAATCGTCCTCGTTACATTGACATTGCTTCTCCTTACAACTTGCGGCAAGCAAGGAAGAGAGGGTGTATATAGTGAGGTTGATTCGTTGCTGACTGTTGCCTACAATCTGCGATATACTCATGCCGACAGTACGGAAGCGTTGGCAAGAAAAGCTCTTTTGCTTGCCTCGGACAACTCGGAGGATAAAGCAAGGGCATACAATATGCTTGCTTTTGTGTGCTATCACGACATGGATTATGACCGTGCACTCGTCTTGTGTGACAGTTCCTATAATTTGTCTCACAATCAGATTGTGTTGCTGTGCTCGGACGTCATGAAGATGAAGGTTACCCAGCGAATTGGCGATGGCCGTCGATTCTATGAGGCTCGCAGTAGTGCTAGCCGCCGTTTGAGGCGCATCGAAGAAGAACTTGACATTTTGCAGGGACTAGACAGGCATGACTATTATTACGCACAGGCAGAATACCATATCATCAGTTCAACGTACTATTACTACCAAGACCAGGATTCCTTGGCCAAGGCAGAGATGGCGGCCATCGACCAGTTGGAGGTGCAGAAGAATGACTCGACCCAATGGCTTAACTACCTGTATATGATGGGGTCTGGCGGTTTGGTCAACGGCAGTTATGAGGAGGTTGCAAAACAGGAGTTTGAGTATTTGATTAATTGTTTTGCCAACTCTCTGCGAATAAACAATAGTTATTTTGCTGGCAACGCACTCCAAGCCCTGGCTTCGAGACTAAAGACAAAGTACGACCGTGACATCATCCGCGAACGCTTCTTTGATTCCTACAACATGCTTTATGGTCAGCATATCTTCTGGATGCCGCGAGATTCCATCTTTACAGACGATTACTTCCCCCAAGCCCTTGCCCGTCACGCTTTGTCTCTGTTCCTGGATTACGGCGATTTGTTTCAGACGGCCTGCGTGTACAGAACGCTTGGCGAGTTGTCTTTTTACAGAGGATTTAACGAAGCTTCTCTTGACTATTATAAGCATGCTTTATCATGCGTAAACGAGCATCACAAGAAATACTATCCACATTCGAAGGATACGTTGCAAGCGTATAATGCGAATGAATCGGGTGTGATGAGCATCGAAAGGAAATGGATTGAAGATGAGAGTGTTCAGACTGTTCCGGAATGGATGGCTGGCATTCGTCAGCAGTTGACGATGACTTATAGCGCGCTCGACATGAAGTCGGCAAGTGACTATAACCGAAATATCTATCTTGACATTCTGGAAAGTACATCGCAGAACCGAGAGATTGAGAGTCGTAAGAAGGAACTCGAAGAAGAAATAGACATTCAGCACACGTTGCTTTGGGCAGCAGCTTCCGTTTTGCTACTGTTTCTTTTCCTGTTTATCTATTTGTTGCTTCGCCTTCGCCCCCATCTATCTAACGAAGAGAGTGCTTCTCTCAACTCCAGCAAACGAATCCTTAAGGACGACCAAGTTAGAGTTGAAGCCTTATTGGACCGATTGGAAGAGTTGCATGAAGAGTACGAGGTTAGTCGACTGCGTATCTCTCAGAACAAGATACGTAACGTGGAGAAGCGTGCCAAGGTTTCACTTGTTCAAGCTGTTACACCATTTCTGGATCGTATCTTGAATGAGATTTCACGAATGAAAAAACGCCAGCAATGCGAACCTCAACAATTGGAGTACATTGCGGAGCTGTCTGACCAGATTGTCTCTTACAATGATATTTTGACTGAGTGGATTCAGATGGAACGTGGTCAATTATCACTCCAGATTTCAACCATTGAATTGCAGGAATTGTTCGAGATTGTTGAACGCGGACATTATGCCTTTGACCAACAAGGGGTAAAGCTGATTGTCGAACCAACTGATTTCCAAGTAAAGGCAGACAAAGCCTTGACGCTGTTCATGTTGAACACCTTGGCCGATAACGCCCGGAAGTTTACGCCAAGCGGTGGTTCCGTTCGAGTTTCAGCAACTGAAGGCGAGGGGTATGTTGAGTTAAGCGTAAGTGACACGGGATGTGGACTCAAACCCGAAGACATCGACACCATCGTCAACAGCAAGGTATATGATGCAGGGCAGATTGGTGCTAACGATGCAGATGTACATGGCAAGAAGGGCTTTGGCTTTGGCTTGATGAACTGTAAGGGCATCATTGAAAAGTATAAGAAGGCCAGCAAGCAGTTTTACGTCTGCACCTTTGGCATTGAGAGCAAAGTGGGGGAGGGCAGCCGCTTTTTCTTCCGCCTTCCTCGCGTGATGATGCTTGTGTTGTCTTGCTTGTTGTCAACAAATCTTTTTGCCGGTAACGATAGTATTCCGAGCCAAACCGTCGTTGACGCAGACTTGGCCACTCATTATTATGATCTTGTTTATGATTGTAATGTTGAGGGGTACTATGAAGATGCTATTTTCTATGCAGATTCAGCCTTAATGGCGTACAATCCGGAACTAAAACTCTTCCCTTCCGACAACAATGCAAATGAACAAGAAGCGTTGGAAGTAAATGCATATAGAAATGGGGAGGACTGGGATTATATTTTGTTGATGAACCTTCGCAATGAGATAGCTGTTGCAGCTTTGGCGTTGCATGAATGGGATTTGTACAATTACAACAATCGTCTCTGTGTCTACTTGCACAAGTTGTATCATCAAGACAAGACGCTTCCAACCTACTGTGATAACTTGCAGAATACGAAGTCAAAATCCCAACAGATTACGGTCCTGCTTGTCATTCTTTCTTTGATTTCCGTTGTCCTTATTTATATGCTGTTCAAAGGACGAAGAAGATTGGCTGCGGATATCACTCGTTCTATTCAACATGATATCAGTCAGCAAGAAGACCTTCTTTCGCACAGTAAGTATGAGGAGAGTCGTCTTCATGTTCAGAATCAAGTTCTAGACAATTGCTTGTCAACAATCAAGCACGAATCCATGTATTATCCTTCGCGAATTCGTCAATTGGTTGATACAGAGGACGTAGACTTGCAACAGTTGGACGAACTGACAATATATTACAAGCAGATGTATACCTTGCTTTCTGGACAAGCTGAACGACAGACTGCGAACGTCGGACAACGTCGTGAACAGATAGAATTGTCTGCAGTTAAGGCGCTAATAAAGGATGCTTTTTCACAAGCAACCAAAAAGTCGAAATCCAGCACCAAGCTTCTTGTTGATGGTAATAACAACAATGAGTCATCATGTTATGTTAGAGCAGACAGCACGCTTCTTTCTGAACTCTTCAAACAGTTGTTCACTTATGTTTTGACCGCTTTTCCACAGACTGAAGAAATCACCCTTCAGACTGACCGGCAGAAATCGGTTATACGTTTCATTGTTGCAAGCCACGAAATAACTTATTCAGACCAAGAGTCGCATAACTTGTTCTATCCCAGCAAGGAACGTATTCCCTTGTTGATAGTTAAACAGATCATTCGAGACACAGATGCGTTGAATAATAATCCGGGATTGAGACTTGTGGCAGACGAACACTCTATTTGGTTTACGCTGCCAGTAAGCGACACTAAGAAATAAATCTTGCAGAAAAACAGTATTTAATATATGGAAAATTTTAAAGTAATTATCGTCGAAGACGTAAAGTTGGAGCTTAAAGGAACCGAAGAGATTTTTCGTTCTGACATTCCCGAGGCTCAGATAATTGGTACCGCACAGAATGAAAGCGAATTGTGGAAACTATTTCGTGTAGAGGTTCCCGACTTGCTTTTGCTTGACCTTGGACTTGGTGGTAGCACTACAGTTGGTGTCGAAATCTGCCGTCAAGTTCGTAATCGCTATCCCCAGACGCATGTTCTTATCTTTACAGGTGAGATTTTGAACGAACAGCTTTGGGTGGAAGTGTTAAACGCAGGTGCAGATGGCATTATACTGAAGACGGGTGAGATGCTCACCCACACGGATGTCTCAAATGTGATGAGCGGTAAGCGATTGGTTTTCAATCAACCGATACTTGAGAAGATTATTGCCCGATTCAAGAACTCAGTCTTGGGTGAATCTCAACGCGGAGATGCCGTTATTGACTATGACATCGATGAGTATGACGAACGATTCCTTCGTCATCTGGCTCTCGGCTATACAAAGGACATGATTGCTCAACTTAAGGGCATGCCGTTTGGCGTAAAGAGCCTTGAAAAGCGACAGACAGAACTCATTAACCGCCTTTTCTCACCTTCTGAACGTACGGGTGTAAATGCTACAAGATTGGTTGTGAGAGCTTTACAACTCAGAATTATCGACCTTGATAACCTCAAGAGTGACGACGAATAATGATTAGAAAAATAGCCAATGTTGTGTGCGTCGTTGAGTTAGCACTTTTTATTCTTGTGCCTCTCATCGCCTGGGTTGCATCTGTTCTTGGAGCAGACGTAGTCAACCTTGTGTCCGAAGAAGCTTTACGTTGGTTGTTTAATCACGGAGCAGAAATGCTGTCGTCGCCACACCTGTCGCTTCTCATCCTATTTCTTACAGCGATAGGAACGTTACAAGAGTCGAAACTTGCACATCATATTCGCATTCTTGTGATACGAAATGAAGCCGAGCCTCCGCACAGGAAAGCACTCATAGGCAGTCTCCTGTTCTTTTTTACTTTTCTGATCATACTTTTCTTGCCTGTTATTTTCCGTTTCACCGCCTTACTAAGTGTTACAGGAACTCTTTTGCCCGCATCGCCTTGGTTGTCTGGTTTTCCTTTAGCTTTGTTTGTTGACATTATCTTAACGTCAATAATTTATGTTGCTTTCTCTTCTCAACTTTATGGAATTGAAGGAATTACAAGGATGATAACTCAAGGTTTTGTTAGACATGGCGTTTGGATTGCTATCGTGATGATGGGTGGTCTGCTTTATCATATTATTAAATACTGTATATCTTGATTCTTTGCTGATGGTAAACCTTTCAGAATTAAACGAAGCACAACAAAAAGCTGTAGAATATATTGACGGCTCTTCTTTAGTGATAGCTGGAGCAGGTTCGGGTAAGACGAGAGTACTTACCTATAAAATTGCTTATTTGCTGGATAAAGGTTACAAGCCTTGGAATATACTTGCGTTAACCTTTACCAATAAGGCGGCACGTGAAATGCAAGAACGTATTGCTCGCCAAGTTGGAACAGAACTGGCAAGTCAATTGTGGATGGGTACCTTCCACAGCATTCTTTCACGTATCTTACGAATCGAAGCCGCCAGTCTCGGTTTTTCGTCCAACTTTACTATCTATGATGCATCTGATTCTAAGAGTCTGGTAAAAACAATTCTGCGTGAACTTAACTTAGATGAGAAAGTTTATAAACCAGCAACCGTATGTAATAGAATTAGTGAGGCAAAGAACGGGCTGGTCTTTCCTGACCAATATCGAATGGATTCTTCCATTCAACAGCGTGACTATGAATCTAAGATGACGGCTTTGGGAGAAGTGTATCTTCGTTATATGCAACGTTGCAGACTAAGCGATGCCATGGACTTTGACGATCTTCTCTTGTATGCCTTCTATCTGTTTGAAAAATATCCAGATATACTTGCCAAATATCAAGATAGATTCCAATACGTCCTTGTTGATGAGTATCAGGATACGAATTATGCCCAGCATCGTATCGTTTGGCAAATTACTCAAAATAGACAACGTGTTTGTGTCGTTGGAGATGATGCACAAAGCATTTACAGTTTCCGTGGTGCGAATATTGACAATATTCTTCGTTTCCAAAGCATGTATGATGGGGCGAAGTTGTTTAAGTTGGAAAGAAATTATCGAAGCACACAAACAATTGTAAATGCTGCCAACAGTCTGATTTCCTTTAATAAAGGTCAAATTAAAAAAGACGTCTATAGCGAAAAGTCAGAAGGTTCACCCATTCATGTTCTCGACGTTGAAAGTGATTTGGTCGAAAGCATGGTTGTTAGCGAACGCATCAACAGATTGCATCATCGTGAACATATTCCTTATTCTGACTTTGCGATTCTTTACCGTACGAATTCTCAGAGTAGAAGTCTTGAGGATGCCATTCGTAAGCAAGGCATACCGTACAAGATTTACGGTGGACTTTCATTCTATCAAAGAAAAGAAATTAAGGATGTTATCGCCTATCTTCGTTTAACGCTTAATCCTCGAGACGAAGAAGCAATGCGCCGTGTAATCAACTACCCAGCCCGTGGCATTGGTGATACAACGCTGTCGAAGGTCATGGCATGTGCCTCAAAGAATGCTGTATCACCCTGGCAGATTCTGCTGTCGCCAGAAGAGTTTTCGCTCGATGTCAATAAAGGAACAGTTGCCAAACTCCAAAAGTTCTCTGAACTGATTATGTCTTTTCATGCTTTGATTGAATCAGAGGATGCGTACACCTTGGCGAAACGAATTGTACAATCTTCTGGTATTGCCGCAGATATAAATAAAGGTACCGAACCGGAGGATATTAGTCGTCAGGAGAATTTTCAAGAAATGCTGGACTCTATAGCTGCTTTTGTTGAAGAGCATAGAGAGGAGGATTCGGGTTGTTTGCTTGGGGATTATCTTCAGGAGGTTTCTCTGATAAGCGATTTAGACGAAAAAAACACTTCAGAAGATGGTTCTGATTCGAATGATAAAGTTACCCTGATGACCATTCATAGTGCTAAAGGTCTTGAGTTCCGAATTGTCTTTGTCGTTGGTCTTGAAGAGAATCTTTTCCCTAACGAAATGGCGCTGCATGATGGTCAGAGAGGACTTGAAGAAGAACGAAGGTTGATGTATGTTGCCATGACCAGAGCTGAAGAACAACTCTTCCTTTCCTCAGCAAAAAGCAGATTCCGTTTTGGTAAAGTCGAGATGTCTAGTCCAAGTCGCTTCTTGCATGAGATTGATAGCAAGTATCTTTATTCCAATGCAACCAACAATTCTTCACTCTTTTCTGCAAGAGAAACTAGTCGCACTCCTTCACGAACTTCAAATCCTTTTGCCCGATCTGCAACTTCGATGAATCCCAGTCAGTTCCGTTCTACTGATTTCGGCACATCGTCGCCTTCATTTGGGGCCTCTAGTCGTAAAACAACCTCAGCTGATTTTCCATCAACCGTTTGGGGTAAGACTTTAAAACGTGTTTCTTCAGTTTCATCAGTATCGCAACGTTCCGTTACCCCTGTTCCACAGTCTACTGGCCAAGGTTCAGCTACTTCTTCTGCGACATCATCTGCATCAAACAATGGTAAGGCAATTTCTGTTGGTTGCCAGGTACAGCATAGCCGTTTTGGACACGGAACCGTCCTTTCTGTCGAAGGAACTGGTTTGGATATGAAAGCAACAGTTAAATTTGATAACGTTGGTACAAAGCAACTTTTGCTTCGTTTTGCCAAAATCGAAGTGTTATAGTTTTGAAAAAAATGTGTAAAAAGTTGCCAGTATGAAAAAAAACATGTAACTTTGCATCGCTTTTGAGGAGATAAGCGCCTTTCGGGGTGTAGCGCAGTTGGTAGCGTTCCTGGTTTGGGACCAGGCGGTCGCCCGTTCGAGTCGGGTCGCCCCGACAAAAAAGTGAAAAGTAAGATACGTTTTACTTTTCACTTTTGTTTTATAGCAACAACCGAGAAGACCGCATCCGAAGTGTACCTGCTTGTCTTGCTTTGCTTTTTACGTTGTTAAAAAGAATATTTTTACAACTCGTTATACTGCGAAATAGGAATGTTGGGGTAAATTGGGGCAAAGAGATATTCTGTAAGTTTGGGGTTGAATTGTGCCGCCAAATGAAGATAGTTTCGGTGGTCTGGGTGGTCCTTGATGAAATAAGTTCCGTAGGCCAGATAAGGATAGCAATTCGCCTCCTTGTCTTTCATACTGCTGTTTAAGAGGTTTCTTAAAATATCAACACCTTCAGTATATCGTTCATTCTCAATGTATTCTATTGAACGCATCAATTTAAAGCCCTCCAAGTCATTTGTGAGCGATTCTGCTCTGTCAAAGTTTGAGAGGGCATCGTCATACTTGTCATTTTCGAGCAGAATGTGACCTTGCATAAAATAATATTCGGAATCGAAATCTCTTTTGCCTTCCAAATAACTCGACTCAAGTGTGCCAAGCGCTTCCTCTGGTTTGTTTTGTTTGCTAAGAATATAGCAAAGTTGCATCTTTGACTGGTAATATTCGGCTGTTGAATGGTCTAATGAATCTATGGCAAGCAACAGTTGGTCGTAAGCTTCCTGGTATTTTTCCATAGCTGTTAGCACCATTGCGTCATAAAAACGAATATTCCCGTCTTGTGGCACTTCCTTGAGGTAAGCTTCGTATTGTTTGTGCGATTCTTCAATTCTGTTTAGATGATACAAACAATTTGCACGCAATACTTGTCCCTGGTGATGCTTTTCGTCGATGGCCAAAAGATAATCAGTCGATTCAAGTGCTGCTTCGTATTTCTCTTGAGCACTTTGAGCCTCGGCCAAAAGTTCCCATGCTTCCTTTTCAAAAGGATTACGGTCTATGATGCTTTCAAGTAGGGGAGTAGCTTCCTTTATTCTTCCACAACTGACAAGAATGTCGCACATTAGTATTTCTGTACGGTCAAACTCTGGATATTCTTCTTTGAGGCGTGTTGCCCAAATCAACGCCATGCCCCATTCTTCGTAGTCCATGAAAACACCTGCCGAGTCATAAAGAAAAAGATCTTTCTCCTCATCTATCGTTTCATAATAATCAGAAAGAATCTTGTTTGCTTTGCCAATCTCACCAGATTTGATGGCTATTTCAGCCCATAAGAAGACAACCTCTCTATCGTTTTGCTCAACAATCTCTTGAGCAATTTTTTCCGCTTTTTCTATGTTATTGTGAAAGAGTTGTTGTCTGGCCAAGAATATCTGTGGGTCAATGGCTTCGGGGTGTAAAGTGGTTGCGAGCAAGATACATTTGTTTGCATCTTGCTCGCGGTTTCTTAACATATAGTATTCTGCAATGTCTGTCAGTTCGTCTGCATCCATATAAGGTTGCTCGCCGTTTTTTAAAGCCTCCTCATATTTCGAGAGACACTCCAGAAACTCGTTTTCTTCAAAGTAGGATTGATATTCGCTACGCATTTAGAATTTTGGTGCATTGAGGCTTACGGTCTTGTTGAATACAAGCGCCTCAGGGGTTGAGTCAGGATCGATGTTGAAGTATCCGATACGCTGGAATTGCAAGTAGGTTAAAGCTGGCAATTCGGTTGCAAACTTCTCTATATAAGCATCCTTGTTGATTGTCAGACTGTTAGGGTTGAGGTAAGGACGCATGGCTTCGATGCCGCGAACGTCATTCTCCTTTTCGTACTGCTTGATTGCGTCACGTGGGTTTTCGCAGGTCCAGAGGCATTCGTAGTTGCGAACCTCTGCCTTGACACTATGGTCACAGCTCAACCAATGCAAGGTCTTGCCCTTGATCTTGCGGTCTGCACCCGGCATACCACTTTTGCTGTCAGCATCGTACGTCGCGTGAATGCAGACGATGTTGCCTTCAGCATCCTTTTCAATACACTTTGCTGGATCCTCGTCACATTTGATGATGTAGGCATTCTTGAGTCTGACTTCCTTGCCGGGACCCAGACGAAGGAACTTCTTTCCTCCATCCTCCATGAAGTCATCCCGCTCAATCCAAAGTTCGCGACTGAATTCAATTACGTGTGTGTTTCCTTCGGTTACCGTATTCCCTTCTGCATCACGGATTTCAGGATTATTGATAGCAGTCAACTCTTCAACCTGTCCTTCTGGGTAATTATCAATGATAAGTTTAACGGGATTGACAACAGCGCTTACACGAATGGCACGCTTGTTCAGGTCTTCACGGATGGCAGCCTCCATCAGTTTGATGTCGTTCAGGGCATCAAAAGTGGTGTAGCCGATCTTGTCGATGAAATTGAGGACGCCTTCGGGGCTGTAACCACGACGACGGATACCACAAATAGTAGGCATTCGAGGATCGTCCCATCCGCTCACAACTCCTTCCTTAGTCAATATCAGCAGGTTGCGCTTTGACATAAGTGTGTAGTTGAGGTTAAGTTTGTTGAACTCAAACTGACGGGGACGATTGTCTTCAATTTCCTCGGTCTCGCCCTTATATTCCTTCATCCAGGTTACAAAGAGGTCGTAAAGTTCGTGATGAGGAACGAATTCCAGGGTACAGATAGAGTGGGTGACGCCCTCCAGGTAGTCACTTTGGCCGTGTGTGAAGTCGTACATGGGATAAGCGTTCCACTTGTTGCCGGTGCGCCAATGTTCCATGTTCAGTACACGGTACATGATGGGGTCGCGGAAGTGCATGTTGGGACTGGTCATGTCGATCTTTGCACGAAGAATCATCTTTCCGGGTTCTACGTTTCCCGTGTTCATCTCACGGAAAAGGCGCAGACTCTCTTCTGCCGGTCTGTCGCGATAAGGACTGTTCGTTCCTGGTTCGGTAGGTGTGCCTTTCTGCTTTGCGATGTCTTCGCTTGACTGTTCGTCGACATAGGCCTTGTCGTTCATGATACACCATTCTGCGAAGTCCCACAGTTCCTGGAAGTAATCGCTTGCATAGACCAGATTGTCCCACTTGAAACCAAGCCACTCAATGTCATGCTTGATGGCTTCTACATATTCCGTGTCCTCTTTTTGGGGATTTGTGTCATCCATTCGCAAAAAACACTTTCCGCCAAACTTCTTGGCTATGCCAAAGTCTATAGCGATAGCCTTGGCATGACCGATGTGAAGGTATCCGTTAGGTTCGGGTGGGAAGCGCGTTTGGAGTCTTCCGCCATTCTTGCCTGCTGCCAAGTCTTCTTTGACACGTGTTTCTATGAAGTTGAGACTTTTCTCTTCTGATGTTTCAATTGTGGTAGTTGCCATAATGTATTTCTTGTTTGTTTCTGCAAATGTACGAAAATAAAACGAATTTTAAGGTAAATAAATGTTGATTTTTCGTTATTCTGCCTTTATTTTAACCTAAATTTGGTACAAATTGAATGTAAAACCTTAAAATGTGTTGCACAACATATAAATTTGTTTGCATGAATCGGCAAAAATGGCGAAATTTGCATTCGAATAAGAAACAATCTTTTTACCTTAAAAACTAATACCTATTGAATTCTGAGTGAAGGCCCTGTCGCGAGACAGAGCCTTTCATGTTTTTTAGGAGGGATTATTAGCCTCTCTTAATAGGCCAAGTTTATAGAGTTGAAAGACCCAAATCCGTGGCTGCTTGCTCAAGAGATTTCGTTTCATAAGGTGCTTGAATGTCTTAAAAAGCATGCTAAAAACTCCTCCAAGAAACAGTTTCTCTAATTTTCTATTATATATTAATAAGGTGGAGTAGTCTTTTAGTTTTTCCTCGGTCTGTAACAAAGTTTGTATGTGTCCTTCTGTTTTTTTGAGATAAACCTCGTTGCTTTCGATGTCTCCATTCGTGGCGGAAATGTTTACATGTCGTACTCTGATGCCGTTTTCTTCCAGTCTTTTTCCAAAAAGCAGGTCTTCGTAGCCAGACCTCTTGATTTCTTCGTCAAAAGGTATTGCCTCCATGATTGTTTTGGGGACTAAGAAATGAAAGGTTCTAAAATGGTGATAGGGATCCTTGTTACGGGCATCTGCCGTAAATCTCTTCTCCATTTTTTTCTCATATTTCCATCTTAATGACTGCTGAGGAGAGGGCATCACGTCGGGATGCAGAACCGTTCCGCAAATTACGCTCCCGTCCATCTCTTTGAGATAGCTCTCGATGAAGTCTTTTTCCTCGACGATTGCATCACAATCTATGTACAAAAGATAATCGCCCTTGGCCTCCTTGCAAAGCAGATTTCGCATGCCTGCACTACCGAGGTTCTTCGTGGGTTGCACTAAACGAACATGATTCATTCTGCCCAGGGCATCCAGTCGTTCCTTCGTCGACAGATCCGTGCTTTTGTCATCACCTACGACAATTTCCGCATCTTCTGGCAACTGCTGCAAAAGCGTTTGCACGAGTTGTGTACAATCGAAGTTATAGGTAGGAATGAGTATGGATAGCATTGTGGGAGCATGATTTCGTATGCAAAATTACGAATAATTATTTGCATTCTGCTCGAGATACAGCATTTTTTTGTAAATTTGCAAAGAATTAAAGAATTAACTATGGCACCATTAGCAGAGAGAATGCGTCCTGTGACGCTCGATGATTACATTGGTCAGCAGCATCTTGTTGGCGAAGGTGCCGTGCTGCGCCGCATGATTGATGGCGGCAAGCTGAGCAGTTTCATCCTTTGGGGTCCTCCGGGAGTTGGAAAGACTACCTTGGCAACCATCATCGCACATCAGTTGAAAACTCCATTTTACACGCTTTCGGCTGTGACGAGTGGCGTCAAGGATGTTCGAGAGGTCATCGAAAAGGCAAAGGCAAATCGTTTCTTCGATTCGCCCAGTCCGATTCTTTTCATCGATGAGATTCATCGCTTCAGCAAAAGCCAGCAAGACTCTTTGTTGGGGGCTGTTGAACAGGGAATTGTGACGCTCATAGGTGCAACGACGGAGAATCCAAGCTTCGAGGTGATTCGTCCTTTGCTCTCTCGCTGCCAGGTATACGTCCTTAAGTCTCTTGAGGTTAACGACCTTATGTCGCTTGTGAATCGTGTTATAGAGAAGGATGTCGAATTGTCAAAGCGCAAGTATGATATTCAGGAGACAGCAGCTCTCATGAGATTTAGCGGTGGAGACGCTCGCAAGCTTCTCAACATCCTGGAACTGTTGTACGAGGCGGCTCCTGCCGAAGGAGAGATAGTCATTAACGACACTATCGTTTCAGAACGCCTGCAACAAAACCCTCTTGCTTATGACAAGGATGGAGAAATGCACTACGATATCATTTCTGCCTTCATCAAGAGCATTAGAGGAAGCGATCCGGATGCGGCCATTTACTGGTTGGCCCGCATGATTGAGGGTGGGGAAGACCCCGCTTTCATTGCCCGACGCCTTGTCATTAGTGCAAGTGAAGACATTGGTTTGGCCAACCCGAACGCGATGTTGATTGCAAATGCTGCCTTCGATTCCGTGATGAAGATTGGTTGGCCCGAAGGTCGAATACCCCTTGCCGAGGCTACTGTCTATCTTGCATCGTCACCCAAGAGCAACTCTTCGTACATGGCCATCAACGAAGCTATTCAACGTGTAAAACAGTCCGGCAATCAACCGGTTCCACTTCATCTCCGCAATGCCCCGACCCAGCTTATGGAAGAATTGGGCTATCACGAAGGCTATAAGTATGCTCATGATTATGAGGGTAACTTTGTTGAACAGCAATTCCTTCCTGATGCTTTAAAGAAAGCGCGGTTCTGGCATCCGCAGAACAATCCCCAAGAAGCAAAAATCAAGGAACACATGATAAAGCTTTGGGGAGATCGCTTCAATGATTAGTTTCGTGGGCTTGATAGAATGGTGATCCGCCGATATCAGTCTGTAAGAATATTTTACCTCCCTTGCCTTCTCTTCAGAAATGCTGCTCCGGTATTTTGAAATTACCGCTACACGATTTTGAAATTACCGCTGCGCTATTTAAAAAATACCGCTGCGGAAATTAACCGGCTGCCCAAGGGCGGTCGGTCGGTTCGCGCTGCGGAAAAAAATAAATGGCGCTGCGTAACTTTTGTATTTCTGCAGCGACTTTTTTGCATTTGTCGTCCGCTAATTGTAAGGTGCAGATTATTAGGTGTTTAATTCTTTGTACTTTTTCTTTCTTTGTGAAAAAAGCGTATTCGCTAATTTCGATTCTTAAATCGCATGATAGTCAGAGGATACTTTTAGAATAAAAATAAGGCACACTTTGACGTGTGCCTCTATTGTTCGATTTTTTCAAATAGACAATTCGTTTCTGCCAAATTCAGCCGGTTGCTTTTTGCTGCACCTTTTATTTTTAGACTATTTCTTTCGTTTGAAAAGTCTGCTGATGCTCACAACGGCTTTAATGGCATCTCCAATTCTGAAGCCCATTCGTACGCCTTGCAAGATGGTGAGTCCTTTGGTCAATGCAAACGAAAGCATTCCCATCTTAGTGGTAGGGATTTGAGTGGGGGAGGTGAGAGATTGGTAGCTGGCCTGAAGTCGTTTCTTGCTTTTTACCAGTTCCTTGTGCGCCTCTTCTCTCTTGTAATGCAACCATTGCAGTTCGTCCATTTGGATGTACTGCTCACTCTTTGCCTGCGCCATGTGACGAGAGATGAGTTCTTCTATGCGTTGGTCTGTGTTATTCTCCATCATGTACGTCTTCTTCTTTTTGAGGAATGAATGTCTGCATCATTAGTTTAGCCAAAGGCAGAATAATCCATTTTCTGCGATTGCAATAGAACACGATTAATAGGATGAGCAGTAACAACGCGTAAAGCAGGAATCCAAGGGCCAAGTTGCCGATGGTTGCCCCCAACCAGTAGACAAAGGCAAGTCCCAAGAACACAAAGGCAACAAACCCAACAATTGCCAAAACGAGTATGATGGCAATTTTGCTGATTACCAAAGTAAACTGTTCGGCTGCTGTGTAGCGCAGATATTTCTTCTGAAGACTAAAGTATTTTTTAGCTTCGAGAAGCATCTCCGTCAATGTGGCCTGTATGTCCTGATCTTTAGCCATGGGTGGTCGAAGTGTTTAATGTATGAGGTTTATTCCTCAGCGTTCTGAAGTTCCTCGGCAATTTCGTCAACGAGTGTATTCATCTCCTTGGCGTTGAGGCGAATACCACGCTTGCGGAGTGCCTCCATGATTTTCTTTCTGAGGTCGGTACCCTTTTCGGGGGCAAAAAGTAAACCTGCTGCAGCGCCAATGATTGCGCCACCGATAAATGCTGCGAGACAATTGAAGTTTTTCATAATAATAAGTATTAAAAAGTGTGATTTCGTATTTGTTGATATGCAAAGTTATAATAAAATTCCTTAATATCCACAAATATTTCTTGAAATTAACTTTTTTTTAGGTGGAACATCTTGATATTCGGCAAAAAAATTGTATCTTTGTACGCAAATTGAAATTAACAACTAAAATACTTATACAATGAAGAAGATTTTGTTTATGGGCGTTGCCCTGACTATGGCTCTTGGTTTTACCTCTTGCAAGAGCAGTGAGAGTGCTTATAAGAAGGCTTACGAGAAAGCTCAGCAGGCCCAGCAGACTCAAACTCCTACTTACGCAGACAATGGCTACAACACCCCTGCACAGACAACGGTTGAGGTAGCACCTGTAAATAACAATACGACGACTACTCAGAATACAGCTCCTGTTAATTCAAACGTAAGCGTACGTACTGAGACAGTTCAGCTGGTTAGTGGTAATGCCCTGAAGGCTTATAGCGTTGTTGTTGGTAGCTTCAGCGTAAAGGCTAATGCAGAGGGTCTTCGCACCAAGCTTGCTAACGCTGGTCTGTCACCCCGCGTAGTTAAGACCGTAGTAAATGGTGCCGACTGGTATCGTGTTGTTGCCGGCAGCTTCGACAGCAAGAACGAGGCAGTTAACTTCCGTGCTTCTCAGCAGGGTTCTTATCCTGATGCTTGGTTGCTCTATAGCAAGTAATTCACGATCAAGTTCACACAAGATAAAAGTTTCTTCTGGAGTTGGTGTTCGCGAGAGTACTGACTCCTTTTTTGATTATCGAATTATATGGGTAGATTGCTGTCAATAGACTTCGGAGCAAAACGTACGGGTTTGGCTGTAACGGACACATTGAAGATTGTGCCTGGCGGCCTGTGTACGGTCGCGACCAAGGATCTGCTGAAGTTTTTGAAAGACTATGTTTCAAAAGAACCAGTCGAGCGCTTCATCGTCGGATTGCCCAAACAGACGAACGGACAGGACAGCGACAACCTACCTCGTGTTAAGAATTTCGTGAAGCAGTTGGAAAAAGCCATTCCCGACATCCCAGTTACGTTTTATGATGAAAGATTCACCAGCGTAATGGCCCATCAGACCATGATTGATGCGGGCCTGGGCAGAAAAGCAAGGCAAAACAAGGCCTTGGTTGATGAGATAAGTGCTACAATCATTTTGCAAGGCTACATGGATTCAATCATGATTTAGTTCAAATGAAACAGATTGCTTTACGCAAGTTTGACATATAATATAAATATTGTAACAAATGATTCTTCCTATTTATACCCTCGGACAACCCGTTCTTCGCAAGGTGGCCGAAGACATCACACCTGATTATCCTGATTTGCAGGTGCTGATTCAGAACATGTTTGAAACCATGGACCGTAGCGAAGGAATCGGACTGGCTGCCCCTCAAGTTGGCCTTCCAATCCGTGTTGTTGTTATCGACCTAAATGTTTTGGCCGAAGATTTCCCTGAATATCAAGGCTATCGTCATGCCTTCATCAACCCTCACATCGAAGAATATGACGACTCTAACAAAGACACATCGGAAGAAGGGTGTCTTTCCTTGCCTGGCGTTCACGAGAAGGTAACTCGCCCAACTCGTATCCACGTTACCTATCTGGACGAAAAAATGGAGGAGCATGACGAATGGGTTGAAGGTTATTTGGCCCGTGTAATGCAGCACGAGTTCGATCATCTGGAAGGCAAGGTCTTTACGGACCGACTGATGGGTCTTCGCAAGCAGATGGTCAAGAGCAAACTGAACAACCTAATCAAGGGTAATTTTAGCTGCAATTATAAAGTAAAAGTTAAGAGATAAATTCGGTTAATTACTTGCTTTGATTTCCTTCCCTTATCTATGAATATGAGACGTTTTGTTTACCTGATATTTTTTGCGTGCCTATTGAGCGCGTTGAAGGTAAATGCCCAGATCAATGCCGAACGAGTAATGATCATGGGCAGGAATGCTATGTACTATGAAGACTATGTACTGAGCATTCAGCGTTTCAATATGGTTATCAATGCCAAGCCTTACATGGCCGAACCCTATTTCTATCGCGGATTAGCCAAGTTCTATCTCGAAGACTATGCTGGCGCAAACCTCGATGTTTCACAAGCCATCAAACGAAATCCCTATTCCGAGAGCTATTATGTGTTGAGAGGCCTTTGCCTAATTCATCTGGACCAATACGACCAGGCGGAGAAAGACTACACAAAAGCACTTGACATCAATCCGCTGAACGAAGACTGCTGGCACAATATGGTCTTGTGCCAAATGCAGCAGGAAGCCTTTAACCGTGCGGATTCCTGCTTGAACCTCATGTTAAAGAAATGGCCAAAAAAGAGTGAGAACTACACGCTTATGGCACAAGTCAAGATGGGGGAGAAGGATACTGTTAAAGCCGAGAAGTGGGTTGACAAGGCGCTCGACATTAATGAGTATGACGGTTCTGCCCTTTGCATGAAGGCCATGATGCTTCTTCAGCGAAATAAATATAAGGATGGAGAGCAAATGCTTGACCGAGCCATCGTGCAGCGTCCACGCCAGGCAGACCTGTACCTGAACAGAGCTTTGGCACGTTACAACCAGGACAACCTGCGTGGTGCCATGGACGACTATGATGCTACGCTCGAACTTAATCCGTACAATTTCCTTGGACATTATAATCGCGGTCTTCTTCGCGCTCAGGTTGGTGACGACAATCGTGCTATCGAGGATTTCAATTTTGTGATTGAAAAAGAGCCAGATAACCACATTGCCATCTATAACCGCGCCATCTTGCTAAACAACATTGGAGACTACAAAGGATCTATGCGCGATTTAACGCTGCTGATCAACGAATACCCGCAGTTCTGGGATGGCTATTTGATGCGTGCTCAGATTCGTCGAAAACTGGGTGACGTCTACGGCGCGGAGAAGGATGAGTTTAAGGTGATGAAGGCTCGTATCGAGGGCGTAAAGAAAGCCAAGACGAAGAAAAAGACTCGCAAGAAAGAAGAAGACGACCTTCAGGAGGACTATAATAAACTGGTTGAAAACGACTCTCAGGAACCGGCAACAGAATATGCTTCCGAATACCGTGGCAAGGTGCAGGAACGTAAAGTGTCACTTAATGCTTTGCACATTTATTGCTTGAGTTTCTATGAGATGGAGAATTCGCTTACAGGATTTGTTCCTTTCATCTCACAAGTGGAACAAATGAACGAGCAGAAGAAGTTGGGCGTAAAACTCTATGTTTCGAATACGGATAAGGTTAGTACGGATGAGACCGTCAAGATGCTCTTCGACGACATAGATTATCTTAGCAAGAAGATCGAAGACGGAAGCAAAATTGCGTCGACGGCACTCCTCAGAAGGGCGATGGATTACTACCATGTTCGTGACTTCGAATCCGGAATTGCAGATATGGACTCCGTCATTGCCATGGAACCCGACATGATGCTTGCATACCTGATAAGGGCACAGTTGCAATACTCGTTCGTTATTGCCAACCATCCCGAATTGTCGCAGCAGGACAAGGCTCCTCTATCGTTGTCCAACGATGTACGAATGATGCTGACTCGCGTTTTGGAAGACTACGACAAAGCGTCACAACTTGACAACAAGCATCCCTTCTCGTTATATAATAAAGGTAATGTGCTGATTCTGCTTCATGACTACGATCTGGCCGTAAAAGCGTACACCATGGCTCTTGAGATAGATTCCTCGTTCGCTGACGCCTATTACAATCGGGGTGTTGCCAACCTGCTTCAGGGCAAGAAGCAAGAGGGCTTGGCCGACCTCTCGCAAGCCGGCGAATTGGGATTGTACTCTGCCTACAGCCTCATAAAGCAATATTCTAAGTAAAACGAGGCGAATGCGTGAACCTCATGCATAGTAAAACGAGGCGGATATATGAACCTCGTGTGTGCTAAAAACGGGCGGCGATTATCTGCTCAGAAGGAGCATCGCCCACTCTCCATCGTTCTTTTTCTCCTTGAGTTGGAACCCGTGTTCTTTGGTCGCTTCTAACAGATAATCAACATCTTCCTCGTAGAATCCGCTGAACAAAATGTTTGAGGTCGACTTCAGGGATTTAACGAATCGGGGTATGTCGCCCAACAAGATGTTACGGTTGATGTTCGCTATCAAAAGGTCACACTTGTCCTCATTCTGAGCTGAGATTACATCCTCCAAAACGGAACTGTCGCCCAACCTTACGTCAATTTTCTCCAAGGCCAGATTATTCAACCTCGCATTGTCGAGCGTGTTGCTGACGCTCCATTCGTCGATGTCGTACGAGAGGATACGATCTGCCCCCTTCTTAAGGCACATGAATCCCAGGATGCCCGTGCCGCATCCAGCGTCGATGACGGTCTTGCCTGTGAGGTCCATGTTAAGTAATGTTGATAGGATCATGCGTGTAGTCTGATGGCTTCCTGTTCCAAAAGCCTGTCTGGGATGAATGAGAATCTTGTCTAACTCTTCGTCAACATCGTGCCGCGTGTCGCAGATAACCAGTTTTCCCTCGACATAAATCGGTTGAAATCCCTCGTTTTCCCACGTCTCGTTCCAGTTTTCGTCGGCCGGCTCGTTCATTTCATAGGAAATCGAAACATCTGGCAAGGGGAAGTCTGCCAACACATTATCTACGGTTTCCTGGTCGTAGAACGATTGCTGAATGTAGGCCTGCAGGCATCCATCCTCGTTTGGAATAAATGTCTCAAACCCTACTTCGGCAAGGAGGGCAGAGAGGACGTCGTTTATGGTTTCTGAACAAGGGTTTGTCTGGAAAACTAGTTCATAGTATTTCATATTTGTTTTGTTTGTTTGTTTTGTTTGACTGATTGGATGAATCGAGTTAAGCCGTCATGACCACCTTTATCTAAGAGGAGCTGAAACATTTACAAATCGCCGTTTTGCACCTTGACTTGCAGTCTGCTTCATGTTCTCGTTTGTACTTGAAACTTATTTTACTCTTCTTTGTTATGCAAAATTACAAAAAAGATGTCAATAAGGGGGAATTCCCTACCTAAAATGAGGGAAAACTCTTTTATGTTTCGTCTTTATTTCGTAAATTTGCAACGAAATAAGATAAAACAAGCAAAACTATGAAGAGAAACATTTTACTCGCAGCCTTAATTATGGTAATGCCGTTCAACCTGATGGCTCAGGATGACGACATGTATTTTGTTCCTAAGAAGAAGGTAAAGACTGAGAATACAGAAAGGGCTCAGGCTACCACTTATACGCTTGATGCCAACGATCCCGACCTTCAGGATGTCGATCCCGACTATCACACAGGCGCTCTTCGCAATGCCGATGAGTACAATCGTCGCGGTCATAAGAATCGTAATTTCGGAGAGATCTACATGCAGAATGACACGCTGTTCATCTCAGAGGATTCGCTCATGGCCGAGGATAGTCTTCAGATGCGCATGAAGGAATTGGAGGAAGCTGACGATTACGACTACTCAAGTCGTCTGGTTCGCTTCCATGGTGGCGTTCGCAGTCCTTACTACTGGGATTACTATTACGATTGGTGCTACGATCCTTTCTTTTATGATCCCTGGTACTACGGTCCCGGCTACTATGGCTGGTATGGTCCCTACTACAGTTCATACTATCGTCATGGCTGGTATGGGTGGTATGATCCTTGGTACGATTATGCCTTTGGATGGGGCGGCTACTATGGTGGCTACTATCATGGCTATTACAACGGATGGTATGGACACGTAAGCCACCCTGGACACAGCGGCATTCTCACCGGCTATCGTGGTCATCGTTCTGAGGCATCACGCCTGGGCGGCCGTCGCAC
Source organism: Bacteroidaceae bacterium (assembly GCA_024401165.1). Classification (GTDB taxonomy): domain Bacteria; phylum Bacteroidota; class Bacteroidia; order Bacteroidales; family Bacteroidaceae; genus Physcousia. The sequence goes on along the minus strand of JAKSLN010000006.1, from coordinate 21,777 downwards.
CAACACCGGCATCTCTGCCGCTCGTGGACAAGGCGTTAGTGCTGCTCGTGGCACCAGAGGCGTCAACAGCACCTCTTCAAGAAGCGTAAATGCTGTTCGTGAAGGTAGTGTAAACTCGATGAGAACAAATGGCATCACAGGCAACATGCGTCGTGACGGTCTCAACACAAACAGCAGGGCAACAAGAGGTTACGATACCGATGCCCGTACTACCACTCGCACCCAGAGCACCCAAACAACCGTCCGCAATCAGCAGAATACCCGCAACAACGGCTATCAGGGCGTAAGCAGCCAGCGTGCTACTCGTACCGAGACTCCTACACGTGTACAGACCCCTACACGTACCGAAACTCCCGCTCGTGTTGAAACACCCGTTCGTTCTACCCCCACCTATGGTGGTGGCAATAGCGGCGGCGGCAGCTTCGGCGGAGCCCGTGGTGGCGGTGGTGGCATCGGCGGCGGAAGTGTTGGCGGTGGCAGCAGTCGTGGTCGCAGATAAAGAGCTAACTAAACCTATCCTATAACTAAAATTAATTCAAACGATGAAAAAGTACATATTGACAACATGCCTCTTGGCTCTGGGCGTAGCAATGCAGGCTCAGGATACTTATTTCAACAACCAGCTTACCAATACTTCCGGCGATGTTTACGGTTCAGCCCGTTTCGTCGGAATGGGTGGAGCAATGGGCGCTTTGGGTGCCGATATCAGCACTATCTCGTGGAACCCTGCCGGCATTGGTCTCATGCGCAAGAGCAATGTTGCCTTCACGGCTGGAGCAGCCTGGAGCAAGAAAGGCATCGAAGAAAAGAGCACCACTAATGCAACCCTCGATCAGTTTGGCATTGTATATAATGTTGAGATAGACGAGGATGTACCTTATCTGAACATCGGCTTCAATTATCAGAAGAAGTTAGACTTCAACGGCGGATTCTATGCTGATAATCCAAATTTGGGCGGTCTCTCTCAGATGGACATCCTGGCGCAGACTGCCAATCTTGGTTACGACACCAACGACAATCTGGCAGGAATGGCTGTCGACAACCTTTTCCTCTCTGCCTTGGACAAGGATGGCAACCTGATTCTCAATGACAAGACTCCCATTGACCGTTACGTCAACCGCTACAAAGGTTTGTCTAACAACTACACCCAGTATTCAAGCGGATCTCTCAATGCCTTCGACATCAACATTTCTGGAAACTATCGCGACCGTTTCTTCTTCGGTCTCACCTTTGGTGTCGACAATCTGCGTTATCGTGGTTGGAACGATTATTTCGAGGTAAGCAGGAATGCAGAAGGAGTTGCAGGAGACTATAGCGTATATAACGACCATGCCATCGACGGAAATGGATTCAACGTCAAAGTAGGTTTCATTTACCGCCCCATTGAGGACAATCCCCTCCGTGTCGCCTTGGCCGCCGAAACTCCCACCTGGTACCAGTTCAAGCGTTCCAATCTGTACAGCATGACCGACCACATCGGCAATTATTCCACCAATGAGTATGAGAGCTATCTCGAGTACTCCGTCCGCACCCCCTTCAAGTTCCGTGCTGGTGTAGGCTCAACTGTTGGCAACTACCTCGCTTGGGACATCGACTACGAGTTTGCCAACTATCGCTATACGGCTATGGGTTATCCCGACACGTATGTCGACGACCCCAATAGTTCGCTCTTTAACAACACCTGGGACAAGGAGATGAACCGCCAGACGAAGGCAAACATGAAGCCCGCCCACAATGTTAGAGCAGGTATCGAGTTCAAGCCAACCAAGTCACTCGCACTCCGTGCCGGCTACAACTTCGCCACCTCACCTTACGAAGACAAGATTTCCATGGATCAAGTCGAGATCGACAGCTATTCAATGAATAAGGCCACCACCACCAGCCTCATGCGCCTTGGCGACATCCACTCCCTGACCTTGGGCCTTGGCTACAGTTGGAAGTATGGTTACGTAGACCTTGCCTACAAGACAAAGATGCAGAAAGGCGACTTCTACGCCTTTGATGCCGCATCAGCTAGCAATGGCAGTGTCCGCAGCCTTACCCCCGTCAACACCGAACTCACACGCAGTCAGATTACTGCCACCCTCGGTTTCAAGTTCTAAATCCCTGTCAATCAGTTTTGGCTGACAAACATTATAGTCCAATCATTGCCGTTCGTCTGCGTTCCATCGTGGATGGACGGCAATGGTCAGCTTTGCCCGATTACCTTTCCGGCCTCAGCAACTCACTCTTCCGTACCGCCGGTTACATGTTGGGCGAGAAGTACATGCCCACGCTTGACGAGCCGCAGTTCTGGGAACTCGCAAATATCCTGGTCGACTATAACCGCAAGGCTTTTCTGGTCACCGTTTTGCACAGTTGGCTGTCACGCAAGTCCGCAGCCTTGTCCTCTCTCGCATCCGCCACCTTCTTTCAGTCTCTTAGAGGCAATACAGAAGATCAAAAGAAGACCGTCCAGATCCTTCTGCCAACGCTAACTTCTGTTGACGAAATCGAATGGCTACTCTCGGCCTTGCAGCTCTCAGACCCTCGCACACTCATCGCCTTCTACCTTCAAAACCTAACCTTGCCATCCGGTTTTCTACTTCTCAAAACCCTCCGGCAAGTAGAGGACGATCGTGCCCTCCTCATCCGCACCACCTTTTATCTCATGAAAAAAGGCGATGGTCTATCCTTCAACCTCGCCTCTCTCATTCGCTCCTTCTTCGGATTGGATGAAGTAAGAGGCACCTTCTCCCTCAACATCCAACCCTACGAATTGGCCCGTCTCTCTTCCGACTATGATGCCTATCTCAAGAAAATCCAGGCCATTTAAATCTTCTCGTATATTTCTTTTGTTTTGTTTGTCTGTTTTGTTTTGAAACGAAATAACCGCCTAAGCGACTAGCTATTCAGGTATCAAAAGCTGTATGCGTAATTTTAACCAAAAACTTGCAAAAACTTACAAAAACACTTAAATTTTATATCACTTTACTATGTAAGATTTGGATAGTCTTTGTCCGTTTTTGCCCGTTTTTGGTTAACATCCAAGCATACTTGAGTAGTTCCCCAAGGAGTTGAGCGGTTATAGGGTAGTAAACAGTACGCACGTTTCTGGTATAATCCTTAAAACCGAATAGGTCTTTAGAGCGACTTTATAACCATATAACCTTGCAACCTTATAACCTCACAACCATATAACATTATAAATTTACAACCTTATTTTCAGTACCAACCCATCAGTTTGCGCAGATAGGGAGTCAGTTCGCCTGCCATCTGTTCGTGTTGCCAGAAGCTGGGGTGCCATGAAGCGCCATAGCCAAGGCTGCCGTTCTGGGGCTTGAAGTCAAATCGGTAGATCTCCTTGTCGCCCTTCTTGTTTGCCTCTGCTACCACCTCGTCCATCGTGTTCTTTGCCAAGGTCAGGGCATCGCCATTCATCATGGGACCGCATAGGAAGACGATCTTGGCATTTGCATAAGCCTTGCGAACCTGTTGCAGCAGGTTTTCGTAACCCTTCTTTAGCAATTTTGGGTCAGCACCCGACGTGCTCGTGTCGTTGGTGCCCAGGTTGATGCAGACAATCTGCGGTTGATAGCGGCTGAAGTCCCACTCCTCGCTGTTGTCGTAAAGCAGCGTGTGGGTATATTCCGTGTTCATGTTAATCTTGTCGCCCGTTCGAGGACCGTTGTAGTTGCGGTAAACGCCGATGCCGCTTCGGCAGACAGCCATCTCCTCTGCCTTCAGGTTACGGGCTGTTCGGGCTGCATAGGTATAGTAGTGGTTGCACGTCTCGTCCTGGAAGGGAGCGTCACGCTCCGTGCTCTCCACGCCGTAGCCGCAGGTTATTGAATTGCCGATAAACTCTATTCGTCTTTCCGAAAGAGCAGGGGGGGGCAGCAAGCGTTCTCCCTTGTCGAGGAGGAAACCGCGAAACTCGGCCCGACGGTCATAGCCTTCGGTGACGTACATCACACTCACCTGATGCGAGCCTTGGGGTAGGGCAGTGGCCAGGGTGACAATCGAGTCGCGCTCGCTGTTGAAGGCAACCTTGAAGGCCTCGCTTCCGTCTATCCGTGCCATGAAGTAACCGCTGTTTGGCTTTGCCATCATCTTCAGGCTGGTACCGGTGAACGTGGCGCGAATCTGTACACTTGGAAAGGTGAACATGGGCGAGTCTGGCTGCTTGAACGATACGCGTCCAAGGTACTGTATGTTCGGGTCAGAAGCCTTGATATGCGTTCCGACGGGCTTCAGGGTTCTGCCAGTGCTGATTCTCTCCAATTCGTTCTCCAGTCCCTTGGCCGTGATGGCTTTGCCCACGATTTTGCCATCGGGGTCTATGACGAAGAAGGCGGGTATCCAATGCAACTGATACGCCTTGTAGGTGGCGTCCTCGCGTGTACGCTTCAGATTGCTAATCTGCGGCCAGGGAAACTGCTCCTTGCGCAGGAAGTTGCGCCAGTTCTCCTCCTTGTCGTCGAAGCTGAAGCTGATCCACTCCACGTCTTTCTTGTTGATGCTATGCAAGGCCTTGTTCTCATAAAGCTCCTTGAGCATGGGAACCTCGCGTCGGCAGTCGCCGCACCACGTTGCCCAAAAGTCCAAGACTACGTATTTGCCGCGAAAACTGCTCAGTCGTATCTCTACCCCCGCCGTGTCGCGAGCCATTATTTCTGGAGCCACAGTCCCCATCTCCAGCGAAGGCAGATACTCAGGATGGTTAGCAGCCAGCGTGTCAACCTCTTGTGCCGATAGCATCAGGTTAAATGCCAATATTACAAACAGTAATAAACTTCTTCTCATATCTTTCATTCCATTTTATTTCTAATAACTTCCTTATTGCTTATTTATACTTCCCGTTCAATATCCTGCCCCGGATGCTCTTCACCGCAGGCTTATAGTACGCTATCTCCATGCTCTCGAGCGTTCGGATTAGTTCGTCCATCAGTTCGGGATAAAACACGCACATCTTGTAGGCCAACTTCATCGCCAGCGACTGAATGCCAGGAAATTCCTCCGGATTCACGGCATGTTCCAAGCAGAAGTCGAGGAAGTCCGAGCGAATCTCCTCCTTCTCCATCCTGAGCCTCACGATGATGTTCATGCTCAGTCGCCTAACAGACGAGCTCTCCGTCGTCATGGCTAAGTCGATCAGCTTGTCCTGGATAGACTGCAACTGCCTGAGTTCCTTGTCCGTTGCCTTGGTTAGTCCCCACAACGCATTGCGCGCCACGTGGTAGTCCTCGTCGTATATGAAGCGAAGGGCAAATCCCACAAAGTCGCCCGAATGCTTCACCTCGCGGTAGATGGCCAAGGCGTCGCCCTCGCCATGCGTTCCTTGCAATTCCTCACGTGTCATATCGCTCCAGGCACTCGCCCCTTACTCCGTCTTCCCCGCCTTCTTGATGGTGTATCCAATCTTCTTGAAGGCAGCCACGTAGTCGTTGTACGTGCTCTTTTTGCCGTCATAGACGATGGTGACGGTCTGGTTGGGCACCGACGTCTCAATCTTCTTCGTGCCCTTGACGAAGCGAATGTTGCTCTTGATCTTCTTCTCGCAATTCTCACAGTGCATCTGTGGATTAGGCGTAACGACCAGCGTGTCGGCCTTTGCCTGTGCCTTTGCACCCAGGCTGAGCATTGCCAGCAATGCTACGGAAATAATCTTCTTCATATCTTTTTGTAGTTTTACGGTTTTTGCAGTTATATGGTTTAACGGTTATGCGGTTTTACGGTTATTAGGTTATACGGTTACTTAGGTTATATGATTTTACGGAAGTTACAATTTGAAAGATTGTCTTTGTAGCCTGTCTGGTATAATCCTTAAACCGTAAAAGGTCTTTAGGCCGACCTCAAAACCTTATAACCGAACAACTTGCGACAGTTGAATCAGTACTTCTCAAACTTCACTCTTATCCCGACATACGCCATGGCGCCCGTGACGGGTCCCCAGACTTGGGTGGCGTCGAACGCCGGTGTCCAGGGCGAGTGGGCATTAAGGATGGGGTCTGCAATCTTGTAGTTCGTCAAGTTCTCGCCACCCAGGTAGATGCTGAAATGGCGGAACTCGCGCGTCACCTGTGCCTGCAGCTGCAGGTAGGCAGGATAGGACTCCCGGTTGTACAGTTCGCCTCCGCCGTTCAGCTGCCCCGTGACGTCGAACTGCCATATTTCCATCGGCGTCTTGTACGACAGCGTCAGCAGCCCCTTGTAGCGCGATGTCAGAGGCTTTTGGCGCAGCACTCCATCGTAGGAGCACTTCACGTCGTTCAGTCGGAAGGCACCTGTTGCGGAGAAACCCTCGAAGAAGGGGTACGTGGCATCCATCTGCAGCGTGTGACTGTAGCTTTTGCCGTCGAGGTTCTCAAAAGAGAGGGTGTGCAGTCCCTTGGCACCGTCGAAGTTGATGACCATCTGGTTACGGAAGTCGGTGTAGTAGTACTCCGCGTTCAGTTCCAGGTTCTTGTCCAGGATGGGTACGTTCAGTCCAGCCGAAAGTCCCATGTTCCAGGCCTCCTCACGCTTCAGGTCTGTGGCAATGTTGATGGTGCGGCCGCTTGCCATCAGCGTCGTGTTCTCGGCCAGCGCGTGAGGTGTGCGATAGCCTTTGCCGGCCGAGGCACGCAAGGTTAGCACCTCGATGGGCGAATACTTAACGTGCAGGCGCGGTGTGAAGAAACCGCCGTAGACCGACGAGTAGTCCCATCGGATGCCAGGCATAACGGTCAGCTTCTCGCCCCATTTGTACGTGTATTGTGCATAAACGCCCGACGTCGACTCCTTATCGCTCCTCTTCAGCAAGGGGGCGGCCAACGTGCCGCGCTCGTCGTAGTAGTCGTGGTTCACCGATGCCCCCAGGCTGATGTTATGCTCGTCCGACACGTCCGTCTCAAACATCAGTTGCGCGTAGCCGTTCTTCTGCCTCACGTCGTACTCCGTCTGCCCAAATGTGTTCCAGGCATCGTGCCACGAACCGTGCAGCATCAGGGCCACGGATGTGTTGTGGTCGGCATTCAAGGTGAAGCCGTTCTTCCATTGCGCCTCATAGCGGTTGGTGCTGATGTGGGTCGAGTAGAGTGGGGCGCTGCCCGCATGCTTCGCGCTCTGTCCGCCCGTTCGTTCGTCGCGCAGCACCCTCATTGACAACTGGCTGATCCAAAGGGGCGAGACGTAAGCCCAACGGTGCATCACGTTGTACTGCCTCACCTTGGGCATGTCCATGAAGCCGTCGCCGTTTCCGTCGTGCTCTGTCTGCCGGTTCTCGAAATGAAGCAGCGTTGCCGTCGACAAAAGATCGCTGACGTGAACGCTTCCGTCCACGTTCACCTCCTGCTTCAGGTCGCTGTCCACGTAGGCATTGGCGCGCAGGCCGTCCGTGCCCTGAGGCATCAGGAACTCGATGTTTATCTGTCCCGTCGTGCTCTCATATCCGTTCTTCACGCTCGAGGCACCCTTGCTCACCTGTATCGACTGCATCCACGGTCCCGGCACGTAGCCAAGCGAGTATGGTAGTGACGCGCCTCGCAGGTTGGGGATATTCTCCGTCAGCATCTGCACGTACGTGCCCGACAGGCCGAGCAGTTTGATCTGCTTCGCCCCCGTTGCCGCGTCGCTGTAGCTCACGTCAACCGACGGGTTCGCGGTGAACGACTCGCCCAGGTTGCAGCAGGCAGCCCTTATCAGCTGTCCCTTTCCAATAATGTCCACGCTCTCCACCCTCGACCGCGAGCGCTGGCTGGCCAAGGCCTTCACAACCACGCCCTCCATCTCGTACACGCTGTCTGTCGTGTCCGGCCTCTCAGTCGTCTGACCGGCTGCCAACTGTGTGTGCAGCAGCGCCATCGCCATCCAGGCTATCCATCTTCTACGTCTTCCTTTCATCGTCTTGCAGTTTCTGCCTACGGCATTTTCACTGCAAAAGTACATAAAATAATGTGAAACTGCCCCATCTTCGCCCCTCTTTTTTGTTTATTCACGTCCATTTTTGTATCTTTGCACTCCATAAATCATGACACCCCCACCACACATCCGCATGACCATTCGCAAAACCACCATCGACGACATCCCCCGCCTCCAGCAGATCTTCGCCATCGCCCGACGCTTCATGGCTGCCACCGGCAACCCCAACCAGTGGGCCGACACCTACCCAAGCCTCCAGCAGCTACAGGAAGACATCAGCGGCGGCTACAGCTACGTCTGCATCCAGAACGACCGAACCGTGGCCACCTTCGTACTTCGCGACGGCGACGACCCTACCTACAACCTCATTTATAATGGTGAATGGAAGAACGCCAACCCATACGCCACCATCCATCGCATCGCCAGCAGCGGCGAGGTTCGCGGCATCTTCGCCCAGGTCATGAATTACGCCCTCCAGCACTATTCCACTATCCGCATCGACACCCATCGCGATAACCGCGTCATGCAGAACGCCATCCTCAAGGCAGGCTTCAGCTACTGCGGCATCATCCATTGTTGGAACGGAGACGAACGACTGGCCTATCAGTACAATTAGTACACTCAATTTTAACCAAAAACTTGCAAAATCCCTTTGGATTGTATTGGAGCTGTAACCTCCACAGTAATGTCTGGATTAAGTTCTTCTGGTCAAATTTGCCAACCAAGAATTTGTCGCCAGTCCAACTATTGATGCGAAATTGCTTGGAAACTTGTTAACCACGTACTTCTCAAAATCCAAACCATTCTTACGCTTCCAGTCAATAACCTCGGTTTCTGACTGTACAGACTCTAGCTCTGCTTCAATTTCAGCAAATAAGGACTGAGCTTGGGCGGTTATTTCGTTTCAATACAAACAAAACAAAAGATAATGTAGGGTGGGGGTGGGCATAGTTAGCCGTTTTGCTGGATGAAGTGGAGGGGGCTCATGCCGACGGCTTTCTTGAAAGTGCGGCCGAAGTAGGAGATGTTGTCGTAGCCTACCATGTGGGCGACTTCCTTGACGGAGCGGTTGCCGGAGATGAAGAGGAACTGGGCGCGGAGCATGCGGCGGTGGATGATGTAGTCGGTGGGGGTGAAGCCTGTCTGGAGGCGAAAGAGGCGGATGAAGGTGTTCTTGTTGAGGCAAGCTTTGGCTGACATGTCGTCGAGGGAGGGGGTGTTGGCGAGGTCGCGGTTGATCTGCCACACGGCCTTGCTGATGCGTATATCGCTGACGGAGGCTGCGGGTGCGTTCTTGTCCATGAACTGTGCAAGGATGACGTGGAGTAGTCCGCTGATAATCATTTGGTTGGATGCTGGAAGGTTACGGAATTCTTTAATGCGTCGTGTGTTGTCGGTACTGGTGTCGTAGCGCAGCTTGGAGAGGTCGGTGAGTGTGAAGTTGGGCGCTGCCTTGACGATGGTGTCGAGGAGTTGTAGGGTGCCGCTGGGTGCGGGTATCTCGAGGGTGTAGTGGAAGAGGTGGAAGTGGTCGTAGATGTGGAGGGACTGGTCGGTGAAGGTGAGAACCTGAAGGATGGTGGGGCTGGTGCATTGGATGCTGTGGGTGATGAGTGGGGGTACGAGGTAGAGGTGGTCGGGGACGATGTCGTGCTCTTCGTTGCCGCATCGTATGATGCCGCTGCCTTGCCTGACGAGGAGGATGCGGCAGGTGTAGTTGAAGATGTTGTTGTATTCGTAGGTCTGGTCAGAGTGGACGATCCCGATGTTCTGGAGGGCAAAGTCGAAGGTCATTTTGTAGTAGGGAGTTAAAGGGGAGTAATTGTGAAGTTAAAGGGGAGTTAAAGAGAAGTTATAGGGGAGTAATTGTGAAGTTAATGGGGAGTTAAAGAGATGTTATCACTTCGCTTAGGACGAATGTCTTGCTGGTTGAATACACTCCACAAAATGTATTGTCCTTTTAACTTCGACTTTTGACCGCCGTCAAAAGTATAATTTCCTTTTAACTTCCTTTTAACTCCTTCAACTGGAGCTTGCGAAAGTTGAATTATTTAAATTTTATTTTGTGCAAAGTTATATGTTTTTATTAAAATAATCTCCAAAAAAAGGGATTTTTTGTCATTATCTCAACTTTGTGTGTCATTATATCGACATTTGGTGGTGTTTTGGGGTGATTTTGTTTTGAAGATGTATCGTGAATCATTACCTTTGTAGTTGGAAAGACTAAAAATTTTGGATTTGAATCATGAAAAAACTGTTTATCATGTTTTGCCTCTTGCCCCTTGCAGCCTCTGCCCAGACGACGAAGCAGAAGGTGCTGTACATGAACGTGGTGAGGACGAACGGCAGCATCACGGCTCGTCTGGAGAGTGGTGAGGACTATCTGGGCCCGCTCTACAACCTGGAGACGAAGCGCATCATCATCAACGGTAGTTCTCGCACGCTAAACACGATAAAGGAGATACGCTTCGAGATAAAGGAGGAGGAAGTAGCCGACGGCATTGAGGACATCGTGGAGGGTGAGGGCGACAGTCCCTCGCCGTTGTACGACCTGAGCGGCCGAAGGGTGGAGGAGGGCCGCCGTCTGCACGGCGTCTACATCCGTGACGGGAAGAAGATAATAAAGAAGTAAAACGGTGGTTAGAAGGCTATGGAAATGAAGAGATGGATGATATTGGCCTTAATGGTCCTGACGACAGCGACGGCATCCTGGGGACAGGACTCGCTGTGGGTGAGATATGATAACCGCTTCAAGGCGAACCGCTTTGTGACGAGCATTGCGGCGTATGACTCGATTGAGTTTCGCGCCTCGGCAAACACGACGCCCGTGCCTGTGGTGAGACGCTACAAGGATGGGGTGTTCACGGACTTCCGCATCACGGGCCTGACGAACAGCAAGGATGGTGCGGCGCTGGTGATTGGCGACCCAGGACTGATAGTCTGGAAGCCGACGACGAGCGACGCGAACTACAACAACGACTACACGGTGGACACGAACCGATGGTGCTTTAAGCACAGCAAGGAGTCGGACCACTTCATCGTCTTCTGGGACAAGACGTTTGGCGAACCGTCTGTGACAGGCAAGGTGACGGGCAATGTGAGCAAACTGACGGTCGACATCAACGACTTGCTGAAGAAGGCGGAGAGGTTTTACAAGACGAACGTGGAGACGCTAGAGATGTGCAACAAGAGCGTGAAGTCGCAGCTGAACACGTACAAGATGTCCATCTATCTGATTGATCAGGAGGATTGGCTGGCGACGGGTGCGGGCAACGATAACAAGATAGGTACGCTGTGGGTTAGTCCCAGCACGTGCCAGCCGGTGGGCAGCACCATCGCCCACGAGATTGGCCACTCGTTCCAGTATCAGACGTACTGCGACAACATCCTGCGCGGCAAGCCAAACGATTTCAGGTCGGGCTTCAGATATGGCTACGTGGGCAGTAAGGGCGGCTGCGGATTCTGGGAGCAATGTGCGCAATGGCAGTCGTTCCAGGACTATCCGAGCGAGGCCATCACCTCGTGGAACTTCGACGTGTGGATACGCAACTGCCACCGCCACTTCGAGCACGAATGGCAGCGATACGCAAGCTACTGGCTGCAGTATTACTGGACGGAGAAGGAGGGCATGACAACGCTGGGCCGCATCTGGAACGAGAGTGCATATCCGGAGGATGCCTCGCAGGCCTACATGCGCATCTTCCTGAATAACAGCTACGAAGAGCTGCGCCGACAGTACTTCGAGTATGCCCAGAAGACGGTGACCTTTGACTACGATGCCGTAAGGGCCTACGTGGGCACGAGCTACAACAAGTACAAGACGACGCTCTACGACGTGGGCGACGGATGGAAGCAGATTGGCTACGAACAATGTCCGCAGCCGACGGGGTTCAATGTCATACCTTATTCATATAATAGTGCCGGACGCCAGATCAAGGTGAGCCTGGAGGCGCTGCCTTCGGGCAGTGCCCTGCCCAAGGGCGACGCGGGCACCCAGCTGGGCAACGAGGAGAAGGTGAAGGGACAGGTGAACCAGTACAACAAGACGAGCATTGCCGGGCACGAGGCGCTGGCATTTGGCTTCGTGACGCTGAAGAACGACGGCACTCGCGAATACGGCAGCATGTCGCTCGCCACACCTGGTAGCATTGCCGTGGCAACGTACACCATTCCAAGTGGCGCACGCAAGGTGTTCCTCGTTGTGCAGGGCTCGCCCGACCACTACTACCAGTGTCCTTGGGACGAGGAAGAGGAGACGGACCACCAACTGCCTTACAAGCTGAAGATGGAGTGATTGGTCGTTTAGTCGTTTAGGTGACTTGTCGTTTGGTCGTTTAGAAAAAAGCGGGATGCATAATTTTAACCAAAAACTTGCAAAAACACTTTAATTTAATGGTTCCCACATGAATCACTTTTACAAATCTACTGATGTAAGAACGTTTTTGTCCATTTTTGTCCGTTTTTGGTTAATATCCTAGCATGTCAGAGTAGTTACATTAAACAAACAAAACAAACAAATCATAAAAACATATATATTAACTATTATGAGAAACATTACACAAAGAATGAATGTCATCCTGATGGTGATGTGCTGCCTCTTTGGCTTGAAGGCTGTCGCACAGGATGAGACGCCTACCATCAAGGTGGGTGAACAGAGTGTGGAGGTGATTTCCACGTTTAATCCGTCTGTACAGGTTGAGGCGGGCGTTGCATATTCGGGCGACGTCATCGGCTTCAACGCTGCTGGCGTAGCAGAGGCTCTGGGCATCGGAAACATCGCCGAGGCTGCGCAGTACATCGTCAACGCTGACGGTACTTGCGTGGAGAACGATACCGACGGCTGGCGCGACAAGGACGGCAATGCTGCCGGTTGGGGCTCGGGCGAAGGCATGGTTTGCGTGAAGATCCAGAACCCTGCAAGCGGTGTCATCGACTACGTTGGCGCCATTGACGACACCCATGTGGCCGGCGATAAGTTCCTGGCACGCTGGGCCTTCGTTGCCAACAACCTGGCCGTTGTCATCAACGTGAACGTGGGCTTCGTAAACACGAACCCTGCCAGCGTCATCGTGGACGGACAGCCTGTTCCTGTAGAGACGGTGCAGACGGTGCTGGTTGACGTGTTCGAGAAGACGGCCTACACGGGCGACCAGGGCACGTTTGACGCAGCAGCGCTGGCAACGGCTCTGGGCGTGGCACAGCTCTCCGACGCCAAGGCCTACATCGTAAACCCCACGTCGGGCATTTGCGAGGAGAACAACACCGACGGCTGGCGCGACGGCTTCGGCGACATGGCAGGCTGGGGCACTTCGCCCAGCGGCGTCTGCGTGAAGATTCAGGAGCCCAACACGGGCTTGGTTGACTACGTGGGCACCATCGACGAGACGCATGTGGCTGGCGAGAACCCTGGCTATACGGCCATCTGGGCCTTCGTGGCCAACGGCAAGGCAGCGCTAGTTACGACGAAGATCAAGTTCGTCGTTGATCCTGCTTCGCTGGTTGTCATTCCCGAGCAGCAGACCGACATTGCCAAGGTCAACGTGCTGAAGAAGGCAGAGGTGTCGAGCGACCGATATGCAACGGGTGGCTACGAGACGAGTCCTGTGGAACTGACCCTGACCGACATCGCATCGACCCTGGGCATCGAGAAGAAGGAAGACCTGGAGAGAGTGTTTGACCAGCTCATCTACGTCATTGGCGAGGACGACATCCAGTGCAAGGGCAACACCCTGCAGCTGCTGACCAAGACGGACGGCTGGCTGGCACAGGCTGTGACGAACATCGACGGCATGGCAGGCGACCCTCTGGACGAGGTTATCGGCGCCTACTATGGTGGCAATAGCAAGTTCTTCGTTCAGCAGATGGCATACGATGCTGAAAGCGACAAGGTTAGCTTCGTCGTTGGTCAGTATCCTGGCAACCTGCAGACTGGCGAGAAGTGGCCCGTTGACCTTTATGTATTGTGGGGCGACAAGGCATACGTCATTCGCTATACCATGAACATTGCCGAACCTCCCAGCGCTGGCTTCGACGGCATGGAGCAGGTGGGCGAAACCATCGAACTTGTCTACGAACAGCAGCCCACAACCGACTACTCTGCAGTAAGCGTCATGCTTGACACCCAGGCTGCTGCTGAGGCGCTTGACTGCGAGGAGGGTTCACTGAGCCTCAAGGCGCTCATCAGCGAGAACGGCTTCTCAATGTCGACAACGGCCAACAACGGTGGATGGTGGTTCAACAAGGAAGGTTTCGTGACCAGCTATGGCAACAACTCGGCCTTCTTCATCGAACCTGCTGCAAGCGGCGTTTACTCGGCCCTGAACATGGGCCAGATGCCCAACGTGCTGGCTGACGGCGAGAGCGTTTCGACCAGCCTCTACCTCGTGAACGGCGAGAAGTTCGTCAAGTATCACATCACCTTCAACATTGTGCAGAAGGAGATCGAAGGCAGCTGGGAGGACTGGACAAGCGTGGCAACCCGCACCCTGAACATCCAGCAGGAGGCTAACGAAGGCTATGCATGGTCATCGAAGGCTGGCGTGATCAGCAATGCCGAACTCACAACTCTCATCGGCACCACCGCTCCTACACTCTACGCTCTGCTCGATCCTGCAACCCTGGAGACTGGCGCTTGCCCCTATACCGACAACTACTCGATGGGCGAGAAGCCCGGATTCTGGCTCACCAACGAGGGCTATCGTGCTGACTGGGGCAACAACGCTCCTTGGGGCATCACCTCGCAGGCCGCTACCACCGGCGTAACCGACGGCTGGGGTTTCAAGTGCATCCAGATGCCTGGCGAGGGCGTCGTTGGCAATAGCTTCGGCGGCACCTTCTACCTGGTAAACGAGGAGAACGGCAAAATGATCACCGTGCTGATTGTGAACAGCATTGTGGACGAGGTTGTTGAGGCAGAGATCGTTGGCAACGACGAGATGAACGCTCCCGTCAGCAACAGCGACTACGTGGCACCATTCGACCTGGCACCCATCGCCAAGGCTATCGGCTTCGAGAGCCTGGACGAGATGATGGAGGAGTACGTGATGTTTGGCGTGCAGGCCAACGGTCTGAATAGCGAGCCTGTCACTCCCGCTACCTGGCTCAACCTCGACATCGAGGGAAAAGTGGTTCCCGAAGGCGAGGGCCAGATATTCGTCTTCTTCGAGAATGGCACCATCAACGTAAGCTGCAACGACTTCTCACCTGCCGAGGATTGGGTTCGCAGTCTGCAAATCTTCTTCGAGCATCCCACCACAGGTCTGCGCTACGTCCTCAACCTCACCCTCATGAGCCAGGCCGGATTCGACGGCATCGATGCCATCAAGGTGAGCGGCAAGCAGATCTTCGACTTGAGCGGCCGACAGATTCCTGCCACCTCAACCCTGAAGAAGGGCCTCTATATTGTAAATGGTAAAGTTATAAAGTTATAATGGTTCAAGTGTAATTCTTCCGCAAAGCCCAAACGGGTGGCGCGGAAGAATTCTTGATTTTACAGAAAAACGCCTCTTAACGAATGAAACTAACTAAAGCATTTTTTCTTCTTTCGGCAGGTATGTGCCTGACGGCAAGCGCTGCCACAAAGAAGCAGACAACGGCACAGCAGGGCTATCCTATCACGCCTGTGCCCTTCACCGCCGTCAAGGTGGTTCCCAACAGCTTCTGGGGCCAGCGCCTCGAAGCCAGTCGCACGATAACAATTCCCCTGGCTTTCAGCAAATGCGAGAGCGAGGGTCGCTATAAGAACTTTGAACGTGCCGCCAAACCCAGCGAGCAGTACGACGTGACAAAGGTGATGCCGTACTCGTTCGACGACACCGACCCCTATAAGACCATCGAGGGTGCGAGCTACATCCTGCAGACCTATCCGGACAAGAAGCTGAAGGCGTACGTGGACAGCGTGCTGGACATCATTGCCATTGGACAGGAGCCGGACGGCTATCTGTACACGGCACGCACCATGAACCCCAAGCATCCCCATCAGTGGGCGGGCCCTGAACGATGGTCAAAGGAGGAGGACCTGAGCCACGAGCTCTACAACCTGGGACACATGGTCGAGGGTGCCGTGGCACATTGGCAGGCAACGGGTTCGCGCAAGTTCCTGGACATCGCCATCCGATATGCCGACTGCGTTGTGAAGGAAGTGGGCGATAAACCCGGTCAGGCATGCGTCGTTCCTGGTCATCAGATTGCCGAGATGGCGCTTTGCCGCCTCTATCTGGCAACGGGTGAGAAGAAGTACCTGGACGAGGCGAAGTTCCTCCTTGACTATCGTGGTAAGACGAGCATCAAGCAGGAATATTCGCAGAGCCACAAGCCTGTGACGGCGCAGGACGAGGCCGTTGGCCATGCCGTTCGTGCAGCCTACATGTATGCCGGAATGGCCGACGTGGCAGCCCTGACGGGCGACAAGGACTACATCGACGCCATCGACCGCATCTGGGACAACATCGTCACCAAGAAGCTCTACATCACGGGTGGCATCGGCGCCACAGCCAGCGGCGAGGCGTTTGGCAAGAACTATGAACTGCCCAACATGTCGGCCTATTGCGAGACCTGTGCAGCCATCGGCAACGTCTACGTCAACTACCGTCTGTTCCTTCTGCATGGCGAGTCGAAGTACTACGACGTGCTGGAACGATCGCTCTACAACGGCTTGATTTCTGGCGTGTCACTCGACGGTGGCAGCTTCTTTTATCCCAATCCTCTGGAGTCGATGGGCCAGCATCAGCGTCAGGCGTGGTTTGGCTGTGCCTGCTGTCCCTCAAACATCTGCCGCTTCATCCCAAGCGTACCCGGATACATCTATGCCGTCAAGGACAAGAGCCTGTACGTCAACCTCTTCATGTCGAACACCTCGAACATGCAGGTTGAAGGCAAGAACGTGACGCTGACGCAGACTACCGACTATCCCTATAACGGCGACATCAAGATAAAGGTTGACAAAAATGCGGCAGGGCAGTTTGCCATGATGATCCGCGTACCTGGATGGGTGCAGGGCAAGCCCGTGGCAAGCGACCTCTATAGCTACACCGACAACAAGCGTCTGAACTACAGCATCCGCGTCAACGGAGAAGCTATCACGTCTCAGTCAGCGGATAATTCTCAATTAACCGACGGTTACGCCGTCATCGACCGCAAATGGAAGGCAGGCGACGTGGTGGAGATACACTTCGACATGGAACCCCGCACCGTTCGCGCCACGAATCGCGTAGAAGCCGACCGTGGTCAGGTAGCTGTCGAGCGCGGTCCATTGGTATATTGTGTTGAATGGCCTGACAACAAGTTCGACATCAAGTCGTTGCTGATTAACCAGCAGCCTCAGTTCACGCTGGGCACCCAGTCGCTCGACGCCTTCATCCCAGCAGACAGCAAGGCAAAGCTCAGCACGTACAAGGCGCTGAACCTCACCACGCTCACTACTCAGGCTCAGACGTTGGCCTTCGACGATAAGGGCCGTCTCAGCGCAAAGGACGTTACGCTGACGCTGATTCCCTACTACGCATGGTGTCATCGCGGAAGCGGCGATATGAAGGTGTGGCTGCCTCAGGACATGCGTGCTACTCGTCCGCTTACTCCTCCGACCCTGGCGTCGAAGAGCAAGATAGAGACATCGATGCGCATTCCTTCGCTCAACAGCATTGCCGACGGATTGGTTCCCAAGGATGGCAACGACCGCAGCATCCCCTATACGCATTGGTGGCCCAAGAATGGTTCGACGGAATGGATCTCATACACCTTCCCAACCAAGACCAAGGTGCAGCAGTGCACGGTGTACTGGTTTGACGATCAACCTTGGGGCGGTTGCACCGTTCCCGATGCCTGGGCCATCTATTACAAGGATAGTCAGGGCAACTGGCAGCCCGTCAAGGGAGCAGACCAGTATCCCCGCATCAAGGGTGGTGCCTGCACGGTCAACTTCGACCCCGTCGAAACCACAGCCCTTAAGCTGGAGGTCAAGATCAACGAGAAGCTCTCGGCCGGCATATTCGAATGGGACGTGAAATGAGTTCATAGTTTTTAGTTCATAGTTCATAGTTATTTCCCAAACGACTAAACGACAAGTCTCCTAAACGACTAATCGACAAGTCTCCTAAACGACTAAACGACAAGTCTCCTAAACGACTAAACGACAAGTCTCCTAAACGACTAAACGACTAATCCCCTAAACGACTAAATGATTCGTAATTCTTTTATTATCTGTTTGTTCGCCTTTGGTTTGGCTGCGAATGCCAAGCCAAAGGTGCGCAGCATCGTCAAAGTTGCAGATGTAAACGTCGAAACTGCTGTTGGAACGGCACCCAGGTTGCCTTGGCAGGTGTGGGTGACCTATAGCGACGGCACCAAAGAATGGCGTCAGGTGAAGTGGAGCAACTCCAACCTATCGGATGAGCAGCGCCAGGCGAACGCAAACCAAACGCCTGCCGGCAATCAGTACACCGTGCGTGGCTACATCCTGGGCGACAACAGCACCTCGCAAGGTTTTCCGCTCGATGCCAAGGTGAAGGTGGTTGAACAGGGTGGGGCACAGGTGGCACCCGTCAAGGTTGAACCTCTGGCCTTGACCAGCGTACGACTGCTGGGCGATAATCGTCTGACCAATAATCGCGACCTCGACGTGCGCATGCTTCTCAACCTTGACATCACGCAACAACTCTATAACTATCGCGATACCTACGGCCTGCCCACCGAAGGCTACACCGTAAGCGATGGTTGGGATTCTCCCACGACGAAGCTCAAGGGTCATGGCACGGGACACTATCTCTCTGCCCTGGCATTTGCCTATGCCGGAGCACGCGACGGCGACAAGGTAACCTTGAAGAACGGTCAAACGGTGGAGGTCAAAGCCGAACTGCTCAAACGCATCGAACGCATGGTCAACGAGATGCGCGAATGTCAGGAGCGTACGTTTGTCTACAGCGACTCGTTGGGTCGTTACCTTGAGGCACGCGACTATGCTCCCGAAAGCGAGCTGCAGCAGATGAAGGGATCGTGGAATGCCTTCAACCAATACAAGAAGGACTACAAGAAGTATGGCTATGGCTATCTAAACGCCATTCCGGCGGCTCATCCGGCGCTGATTGAGTGCTATCGTGCCTACAACAACGAGGACTGGGTATGGGCACCTTATTATACCATCCACAAGCAATTGGCAGGACTCATTGACATCGCCAATGTGCTGCGCCCTGCCAAAGAGGGCCATCAGGTGGGCGAGAAGGCTCTGCGCATCGCCACCGACATGGGGCTCTGGGTTTGGAACCGCATGCACTACCGCACCTATTGCCAGACCACAGGCACGGCTGCCGAGCGTCGCCAACGTCCCGGCAATCGGTATGAGATGTGGAACATGTACATCGCCGGCGAGGTGGGCGGCATGGCAGAGTCGCTTTCACGACTGGCTGAAATGTCGGCATCACCCGACGAGACGGCAAAGCTGATCGAGGCCGCAAACTGCTTCGATGCACCCGCCTTCTTCGATCCCGTGGCACATAATGTCGACGACATCCGCACACGTCATGCCAACCAGCACATCCCCATGATTGTGGGTGCCTTGCGTTCCTATCGCACCAACCACAACAACTATTATTACGACCTGGCGCTCAACTTCTGGAACCTCATCCAGGGGCGTTATGCCTATGCCATGGGCGGAGTGGGCAATGGTGAGATGTGGCGTCAGCCTTACACTCAGATTGCCAGCATGAACGCCAATTCCCAGTCTGACTTCCGTGGCAAGCAGAACAACCCCGACCTCAACGAAACGTGCTGTGCCTACAACCTTGCCAAGCTGACCAAGGACCTCAACTGCTTTAATCCTGACGATGCACGCTACATGGACTATTACGAACGTGTACTCTACAACCAGCTTGTCGGTTCCGTTCATCCCGAAAACTACGGCGTCTGCTATCAGTATGCCGTAGGTCTGAATGCCCGCAAACCTTTCGGAAGCCCCACTCCCCAGGAGACGTGCTGCGGTGGAACGGGCGCGGAGAATCATGTCAAGTACCAGGAAGCAGCCTATTTTGTAACAAATCCCTCACCCCTCAACTCTCAGCCCTCAACCCTCTACGTTGCCCTCTATCTGCCTACCGAGGCACAGTGGGGCGACGTCACCATCAAGCAGGAATGCGAATGGCCTGCCCAGTATTCTCGCATCACTTTCACCTCTCATTCGGCCTCTTCAACCAACTCAGAGGCTGCCTCATTCGCCCTCAAGCTTCGTGTTCCCTATTGGGCAACAAGCGGTTACGATGTACGACTCAATGGCAAGTCCATCGCTCGCAGCTACACGCCTTGCTCCTATGTTGAGATTCCGAGTCGCAAGTGGAAGGATACTGATGTCGTGGAGGTCGTGATGCCCTTCACTAAGCACCTCTTCTATGGTCCCGACAAGATGGACATGGCCATTGTCGACGGACGCATGACGCCTTATGCAGCCCAATGGGTCGGCACTTTGATGTATGGTCCGCTCGTCATGACATCCCCCGACATACACACCTGGGAGGAGGCAAGCTTGCGCCTTTCAACCACGCTCGACGAAGTGGAAACCCTTCCCTTCGAGAAAGTTTCTCCAATAAAGGGTGGGCGTAAAGAAGGGCTCTATGCACTCTCGGTTGGCGGCAAGCGCTTCTTGCCAGACTACTTCGTTGCCGACGAGAACACCACACATTACCTGCGCCTCGACATTCCTTCAGCAGCAAGAAAGGGCAACAGTTCTGACGCTCTTTCGCTTGACGAATTCAATCAGCGCCTTGCCATGGCACGCGAACGAAAGGAGGCAGACTGGGCACCGCATGGATTCCAGCGTCTGCAGGCCGAAATTGAAAAGGCTGATGCCCTGCTCAGCCGTCTTCAAGACAAGAAGAACCTGCCCAGTCAGGCAGACATCGACTTTGTATCTTCCTCCCTCAACGTTGCCATCATCAGCATGCGCCCCGGCAACCTCGCAGAACCCGAAGACCTGGCAGAACTGAACCAGCTCATCGAGCAGAAACGCAGAAACGGTCAGTCTCCCCAGTTGCGCGAAGCCCTCAACTATGCTCGCATGGTCGTTCGCTACGTCAACGATGGAAGCGGAACCAAAGACATGATTACCAAAGCGCTAGAAGGCCTAAAGAAATAAAAATCCAATGAGATTCTCGCTCCTCTCCCTCCTCTTTGCCCTCGGACTCTGCACCCATGCCCAGACGGCATGGAATGCACCCGGTGCAGGCAACCCGTTCATCCCCGGCTACTTTGCCGATCCCACGATACGCAAGTTTGGCGATACCTATTATATCTACGCAACCACCGACGGCACAGGCAATGGCTATGGTCCTGCTCAGGTGTGGATGTCAAAGGACTTCCGCAATTGGCGCAACGTGGTCATGAACTGGCCCACGACCGAGGTTGTATGGGCCCCTGACGTCATCCAGACAGCCGAAGGCAAATTCCGCTACTTCTATTGCGAACCTTGCATGATTCATGTAGGAGAAAGCGACACTCCCGTTGGCCCTTGGAAGAACATGCTCGGCAAGCCCGATGCTGTCCTGATGCCCGACCGCTATTGCGACCCCATGGCCATCACGCTCGACCCCATGGTCTTTACCGACTATTCATCGTCAAGCGACAAAGGCAGTGCAGACCAATACATCTTCGTGGGCACATGGGGCATCTACGACAAGTCGGGCTGCGGATGGGCCAAGTTGTCTCCCGACTTCTCAACACAAACGAACGGTGAACCCTTCATCGAAAAAGGCCTGGTTCCCAACACCCAGTTGAAGGACTTCTTCGAGGCTCCCTTTGTCTTCAAAAAGGATGGAAAGTACTACTTCACCTACTCTTCGGGTAGTTGCCACGACGACACCTATCGTGTGCAATACGCCATCAGCACTGCCGGCCCCACAGGACCCTACGAATACA
>JAKSLN010000059.1 GCA_024401165.1 Bacteroidaceae bacterium | reverse complement strand
GTGACGACGGCTTCGGTGTGGATGCCATCGACCTTGATGGTGAGGGGCGTCTCGAAGCGGACGTGGCGGACGTGCTCGGATTCGTGGAGGGCGGGCATGGCGTCGAGGATGTCGCGGCGCACGAGTCCGTCCTCACGGAACTCGTTGATGGTGAGGTAGCACACGCCCAGCGAGGTGAGGTTCTGGAAGAAGTGCGTGCCCTGACTGGGGTCGACCTGGAAGGAGTCGAGTCCGGCCTCGACGATGACGCGTGCTCCGCTGATGTGGGGCCACTTGACGGGTATGCCGAGCCACTCGTCGCTCGAGCCCCAGCGTCCGGGACCCACGAGCACGTAGCCTGTTCCGTCATCGAGCATCTGGCGGTTGATGCGCTCTATCTCCTCGGCTATCTGTGGGTTGAAGGAGGGTGTGTAGCCTTCGGTCTTGACGTAGACGATGTCCTGGAGGTCGGACATGATGCCGTGGCCTATGGCGCTGTGAGAACGGAGGAGGCATTGGTCGTCGGGGATGGCGGTGAGATCCTCGTCGAGCACCATGCGGTTGTCGACCATGGGGCGTATCTGCAGCAGGTAGAACTCGCCCGAGCGGTCGTCGTTGAGGTTGACGGCAAACTCGATCTCCACGGGGCGTCGCATCTCGCCCTCGCCGTACTTGAGGATGAGCTGCAGGAGCTTGGGCAGGGGGAAGACGCCGTGCTGGAGCACGCCGCAGAAGCTGATTATCTTGCGGTTACGGCCTTCGTAGTAGCCATCGCGGATGACATTGTCGTAGGGGTCGAAAGTGGAGCAGATGTACTTGAGCGAACCGTCTTTGTCGGCCTCGCGAACGGAGAGGTTGCGGATGTTGAAACCGTCGTTGACCTCGAACTCGAGACTGGCATCGCTAAGGTCGAGGGCGTAGAAGCGGGTCTGGGTGTCGCGCAGGGCAATCTCCATCTCGCTGGTCTGCAGCACGTGGTCGGGATGGGCAGGGCAGACGCGCAGGCAGACGCCTCCGTCGACGATGTACTTGCCAAGACCGAGGGCAAGGTTTACGGTTCCTTCCTCAGCCTTCTCATTATCAATGGGATAGTAGTTGATGCTTCGGGCAACGCCGGAGAAGGTTGGGTAGTAGAAGTTGCCATAGGACTTGCCGACAACCTCTTGAAGGATGACGCCCATCTTCTCCTGGTCGATGAGGTTGCTGGTGGCTACCATGTAGTCCTTGCTGGAGCGGAAATAGACGCTGGCATAGACACTCTTGATGGCATCGCTCAGGAGGCGCAGACGCTCGTAGGGATCGTCGACGTAGGGTATCATGTAGGTGGAATAGACACCTGCAAAGGGTTGATAGTGTGAGTCCTCGAGCAAGGAAGAGGAGCGTATGGCGATGGGCGACTTGACAACGTCGAGGAAGGCCATGAGGTCGCCAACGAGGCTCTGGGGCAGACGGGCGTGGAGGAAGTAGCGGAGTATCTCATCGTCGGCAACGTCGCTCAGCGCCACTTGATAGAGCTCGTTGGTGTCCATGAACTCGTCAAAGATGTCGGTACAGAGGACGACGGTCTTGGGTATCATCGTCTGCACGTTGTCCATCTCGTTGAGGTCGGCATGGCGCTTAATGATGTGGTCGAGGAAGGCGAGGCCACGTCCCTTTCCGCCCAGCGATCCTTCTCCGATGCGGGCAAAGTTGGAGTACTTGTCGAAGCGCTCGCGCTGGAAGACGGCCACAACGCCCTGGTTGCGCATGCGCCGGTAACTGACGATGGCATCGAAGATGATCTGACGATGGGCATCGACGTCCTGGAGCGAATCCCAGGTGATGTGCTTGAGGAACTCAGAGATGGGGAACAGGGCGCGCGAGCAGAGCCAGCGGCTTACATTATTATGTGAGATATGGTAGAGGAGCGACTCGCGGGGCACGGTGAAGATGTTGTCCTGCAGCTCCTTGAGGTTGCGGATGCGCTTGACGACGTTCATCGAGGTGGGGTCGCGGAAGATGAAGTCGCCAAAACCGAAATAGCGGCTCATAACGTTACGTAGGTCGACGTCCATCTTCTTGCTGTTCTTGTCGATGAAGCGGGCGTAGCACTTCTCGGCCAGCTCGGCTGCGTTGGACTCGCTGGACTCGAGGACGAGCGGGATGAAGTTGTCCTGCTTGCGAATGAGGGAGAGCAGCTTGAAGCCGGCCAGCTCGTCCTTCTCACCATCCTTGGGGTAGCGGCAGTCGCTGATGACGCCGAGGGTATTCTCGTGGTACTTGTTCCAAAGTTCGAGCGCCTCCTCGTAACTGCGGGCCAGGACAATTTTTGGACGGCCGCGCATGCGAAGCTGCTCGAGCTGCGAGTTGAGGGCCTCACTGGCGAAGAGGAGGCTCTGCTGCATGACGAACTTATAGAGGATGGGGAGTAGGCTACTATAGAAGCGGATACCGTCCTCGACGAGCAGGATCATCTGCACACCGGCCTGGATGTCGTGCTCGAGGTTCATCTTGTCCTCGATGAGTTTAATGATGCAGAGCAACAACTCGGTATTGCCCAGCCAGCAGAAGACGTACTCGAAGATGCTGAGGTCCTCCTGCTCCATACGGCGGTTCACACCATGGCTGAAGGGGGTGAGCACGACGATGGGGATGTCGGGGTACTTCTCCTTAATAAGGCGTGCGATGTCGAACACGTCGTTATTGTCGGTTCCGGGCATACAGATGAGCAGGTCGTAGCTGCCGTTCTCCATTTCCTGCTCGGCTTCCTCGCGGGAGGCAACCTGCTTGAATCGGGGTGGATATCGAAGACCAAGCTTGGAGTACTCTGCGAAAATCTTTTCGTCGATGCGACCGTCGTCTTCGAGCATGAAGGCATCGTAGGGATTGGCAACAAGCAAGACGTTGAAAATGCGTCGTGCCATCAAATCGACAAACGAAGTGTCGTGCAATAAGAGTCTTTCTTTCTTGTTTTCCATCGCATTTTTTTATTGTCAATACAAAATTACCAAAAAAAACGTTTAGAAGGCAAAAAAGCCCCAATTTTCTCGGATTTTGTCGAAATTTCCAGTGGGAAATGTTGCATTTTCGACAATTTTTGTCGTTTCGACATATAATTTGATAAGTGGAAATATAGTTTCCGAGCACTTTTTACATACCGAGAATGCCACTTAAAAGAAAAGTCGTACCTTTGCAATGTGTTCAAGAGAGAACATCTGATACGAACAAAAATGCATTAGAATATTATTAGCAATATCGAAAAGCACAAAACACACGAAAGGGAATATCGGGATAACAAAACTTTGAAAATTCAGGAGAACAGAAAAAGGAAATAAATATCGAAGTATCAGGATAACCTACCATACGAAGTATCAGGATAACGCCCTATACGGAATATCGGGGTAACAACCCATACGAAATATCGGGATAACAGCCCATACGAAATATCAGGAGACAAACACATATAATATATAAAAGGAGACAAAAGAGGGATGACAAGAATACGGGAGCACATCAGACGATGGCTCCCGTTGTTTTTTTTGATATTAAAAAGGAGTTATAGAGAAGTTAAAAGGGAGTTATAGGGAAGTTATAGGGAAGTTAAAAGGACGAATGTCTTGTTGCCTAAATACACCCACACAAAGGTATCGTCCCTATAACTTCTCAACAACTTCCCTATAAATTCTCTATAACTCCCCCCAAAAAACGTTACTCGTGGTGATAGGGTTCGTTGTTGAGAATGGTCATGGCCCTGTAGATCTGCTCGACGAAGAGGAGACGTATCATCTGGTGGGAGAAGGTCATCTGGCTGAGGGAGATTTCCTCATTGACCATACGATGGATCTGCTGAGCAAAGCCATAAGGGCCGCCAACAACGAAGACAAGGCGTTTGGGCGAGGAAGCCATGCGCTTCTGCATCCATTGGGCAAAGTCCATGGAACGACGCTCACGGCCATGCTCGTCGAGCAGAACAAGGTAGTCGCCGGGCTGAAGCTGCTTCTGCAGGAGTTCGGCCTCGCGTTCCTTCTGCTGGTCAATGCTGAGGTTCTTGGCGTTCTTGAGTTCGGGAATGACCTCGATGTTGAAAGGAATGTAATGGGAGATGCGATCGACATACTCCTGGATGAGCGCCGTAAAGCGGGCGTCGGTAGTCTTGCCGATGACAATAAGCGTTGACTTCATACTCGTGGGGGTAAGTTGCTATTACTCAGTCGCCAGATAGTTGCTCTGGTAAGCACCGGCGTCGGGTTTGCCTTCCTTCATGCGGTCGATGCCGAGGCGGTCGAAAGGAGCAAGGAGGCGCGTGTAGGTAGTGTCTGCTATGCCGCGAATGGCACTCAGAGAATCGGGCACAAAGGAGTAGTTGTACCCTTTGTCCACAAATTTGCAGAAATGGGCATTCCCAGTCACGGCAAGCGTATCGGAATCGTAGACTACATTAACGAAGCGCTCGGAATCGTTACTCGCCACGGTACGCAGGAAGCAGTTGCGGAACAGGTAGTCGCACTTATAGTCCTGATTCTCGAGGATACGGCCTTCGATGACATCGTCTCCGCGTCCGGTTATGACACAATTGACGAAATGAGCCCAATGCAAGGGGCGATAGTCCTCCTCGTTATCTCCCACACAGTTAGAGAGATAGAGCGCTATGTGCGAAGTCGGATCCCAGGGATAGTATTGCGCAACGGTACAATGTACAAAATCGTAGGCGCCACCGACGAGGTTGAGCGTATAGCCAAAGGAATTGGAGAACTGCGTGCCGATGGCCGTGATGTAACACCCCTCGGAAGAGAGGCCCATGCCGTGGACATTGTGAATCACGCTATTCGCGAGCACGAGCGTGGGGTGATCGGGGTCAAGATGGGCAGGCGAGTCGCACAGGATGCCATAGTCGCCACTATGCACGTCGCACTGTGTCATCACATTATCGAGACTCTCGCCATGGAAGTGAATGCCGCCCCATCGATGGTCGGTATTGTCGTAGGGAAGGTCGGCGAATAGACGGTCGATGCGGTCGCCACGGAATGTGATGGGGCGATTGAGCGTTCCGGGGGCCAAAAGCCGCCCATGGACCTGCATGGAAACACTATCGTGGAACATGAGGCAGACTCCGGGTTCGAGCGTCAACGTTGCACCAGGGCAGACCACAAGAGAATCGTAGACAAGGTAGGGACGCCCTGCCCTCAGCGTGGTATCCGACTCAAAAACCGTGCCACGGAGCGTATAGACGTCCATTCCGCTGGCAATCAGCTTAACGGACTGCTGTACACCACTTTCCAGTTCGAAGCGCAACTCGTCCTCGAAGGGGAGGATGGAATCGGAGTCGGAACTGGGTAGCGTGACTTCGAGGTGAACGAAGAGGCTGTCCTTACCGCGAACCTCAAAGTCCTCGCCACTACCGCCCTGCAGGAACTCACCATCCACATTGACGCGGAAGTGACTCGCACTACCCTCCCCCAGCGACACGCGAAGGATACGTACGCCATCGTTGCCACGGTTCCAGACCTGAAGGGTCTTCGTAATGGAACTGTGGGTGCTGATGATGGTGTCGAACGAGACGGTATCGCACGAAAACTCCAACTTCGCATTGGGCGAGACGGTCCAGACATCGTCCTTATCGCAGGATGCCCAACACAAAGCGACGAGTAATAGCAGGAGGAGGCTAACTCTCTTCATTCAAGCAGATTAGATATTCTTCAGGATAGCCAGAAGGTGATCCCAAACCATCTGGACGGTGGGGATGAGCAGCTTCTCGTCGGGGCTGTGTACGCCGCGGAGCGTAGGACCGAAGCTGACCATGTCGAGACCGGGATACTTCTCGCTAAAGAGACCGCACTCGAGACCGGCATGGATGCCGCGAACGATGGGTTCCTTGCCAAAGAGCACCTTGTACTGCTCCACAGCAACCTTGAGCAACTGACTGTTGGGGTTCATAGCCCAACCGGGATAGCCTTCGCCAACGTCAACACGCGCGCCAGCCAGTTCGAAGCAAGCCTTGATGGTGTTTGCCATATTGTGACGAGCGCTGAGCAAACTACTACGCTGGCTGCTGTTCAGGGTAACGGTATGAGCCTCAGCGTCCAGACGGATGCTGGCCAGATTGCTGCTGGTTTCTACCAACTCTATGCTCTGGCACATGGCAAAGACGCCGTTGCATACTGCCTGGCAAGCGCGGATAAGGCGACGAGCGGTATCGTCATCCATCATAACCGACTGAGCATCAGCCGATGAAAGGTCGAACTTCGCATTAGGTTCTGTTGCCTCGTACTCCTGCTCCACCTCGGCGGTGAAAACGTTCCAATCGGCTATCAACTGATGCTTGTAGTCGTTGGGCACAGCCACGACAGCCATGGCCTCGCGGGGGATGGCATTGTGCAATCCACCTGCCTGGATATCGATGACGTGGAGGTTGGTACGCTTCATGGTCTGATAGAGGAAGCGCATCAGCAACTTGTTGGCATTGGCACGCTTCTTGTCAATATCGTCACCACTATGGCCACCTGTCAAACCGCTCACGCAAATCTGCGCAAAGAACTGGCCTGCAGGAACTTCAACAGGTATATAGTCGAAGATGGCCTGCGTGCGGCAACCACCTGCACAGCTTACGAAGATCTGGCCCTCGTCCTCGCTATCGAGGTTGATGAGGTACTTGCCCGTCATGAAGCCCGGTTTCATCTCGAAGGCACCCGTCAGGCCGGTCTCCTCGTCACGTGTGAAGACGCACTCGATGGGACCGTGCTCGATGTCGTCAGCAGAGAGCAGCGCCATCTCCATGGCAATGCCGATGCCATCGTCTGCACCCAGGGTTGTGCCATTGGCCTTCATCCACTCACCATCGATGAGGGTTTCGATGGGATTGTTCTCGAAGTCGAACGAACCGTCAGAGGGTTCGCAGACCATGTCCATGTGGCTCTGCAGGATGACCGTGGGCTTCTGTTCCATGCCAGGAGTGGCAGGCTTGCGTATGATGACGTTTCCGCACTCGTCGCGAAGGGTCTCCAGTCCAAGCTGCTTACCGTAGTCAATAAGGTAAGCAATCATCTTGTCCTCTTTCTTAGAAGGACGGGGGACTTTGTTCACTTCGGCAAAACACTCAAAAATGCGGGCAGGTTTCAGTTCAATTTTGTTCATAATGGTATGATTTATGCGATTTTTCTTCAAAATATGTTAAAACATGAGTCAGATTACCTTTGCTTTAATAAATAAGGTGTATCTTTGCGGTTGCAAATATACGAAATAATGTTGAAAGTAGCACTCCTCTGTCTGGGAATAATTGCCATTTCGCTGCTCTTTTTGTGCGTTGGCATCATTTTGGGACGTCGTCACACTTTCCGAAGCCAGCACATCGGACAAAGCGCGGCCATGCGCAGGAGAGGCATCCATTGCGTGCAGAGCATGGACGCCATAGAGCGCAAACTGGCCGATTCGCCCCTGAGGGTGAAGGAGAGAGCCGAGTGACTATACATTATATAATATATAAAGGAAAAAACTAAAACATAAATAATAAGAAGAATGAAGAAACTTATCCTTTTGGCTTCAGCCTTTATGCTGATGATCAGTTGTGGCAAGAATGCCGGAAACGAAGAGGCAGAGAAGGAAATCCCTGCTACCCCCAATTCAGGTCTGCGCGTTGCCTTTGTAGAGGTGGACAGCCTGATGACTCAATATCAGTTCTGCAAGGACTACAGCGATGTGCTGGCAAACGAGTACGCCAACATTCAGAAAGAGTTGGCCGGCAAGCAGCGCGCCCTGCAGCAGAGTGCAGCCACCGTACAAAAGAACTACGAGACTGCCGTTTACAAGACGCAGGACGACCTGCAGCGCGCACAAGCCGGACTGGCACGCCAGGAGCAGGATCTGGCAGCCCTGTCAGACCGCCTGAGCAGCGAGTTCGCCAACAGCCAGGCTGCCTACAACGAGGAGATGCGCGACAGCATCCAGGCCTTCCTGAAGGACTACAACAAGGGTAAGAAGTTCGACTACATCCTGTCGAAGGGTGGTGATAACATGCTCTATGCTAATCCCGCCTACGACATTACCGAGGACGTCATCAACGGCCTGAACAAGCGTTACAAGGTTAAGCCCGAGATCGCAGAGAAGCTGAAGAACGCAAAGAAGAACGAGGAGGCAAAGTAAGCCCGAAAACGACAGAAAAAACATACTCCGGTATTTCCTAAGAGATACCGGAGTTTTTTATGCGTCTCGACTTCGACAATCAGTCGTTCTGCGTGTTTGCACTTCGCCACACAAAGAAGACCTGAGTCCGTTGGCGTAAGGACGTACAGAGAGGGAGATTAGAAAGTAAGGGGGAACTTGGCGGACTTATACTCGCCAAGGCGCGCCTTGTAGTCGACCATCTTGATGGCAGTTACGGCACATTCATCGCCCTTGTTGCCAAGCGATCCACCCGCACGCATCTCTGCCTGCTCCATAGTGTTGCAGGTCAGCAGACCATAGATAACGGGCACGTCGAAATCCTTGTTCAGCAGTGCCAGTCCCTCGGTCGTTCCTTCGCAGATGTAATCGAAGTGAGGGGTGTCGCCACGTACCACGCATCCGATGGCGATGACAGCATCGAAGCAGCCGCTCTTGACCATCTGGGTGGCTCCGAAGACGAGTTCGAAACTGCCAGGAACGGTCATGACCTTGATATTCTCGGCCTTGGCGCCATTCTTCTTCAAGGTCTCGACAGCACCTTCCATCAGGGCGCCCGTCACCTTGCTGTTCCATTCACTAACTACAATGCCGAAGCTCATAGCCTCGGCACTGGGTACACTCTCAGCATTGTAGTCCGAGAGGTTATGAAAAGCTGTTGCCATTCAATCGTACTGTTTTGAGAGAATTAGATGTACAAAAACGTGATGCGCTATTTACTTAACGCTTGCACGCTCGATGTACTTGTCAATCTCGCCACTCTGTACCTGGTAAGCAGCCTTGTAGCTATCCTTTACCTTGTTGTAGCACTCGAGTGCCTTCTCCTTGTTGTTGAGAGCCAGTTCGTAGAGCTCGCCAGCCTGGATGTAGAACACAGGAGAGAGAGAAGCGTTGTCTGCCTTGGCAGCTGCCTTAACGAGCAGCTCAGCACCCTTCTGATTGTCGCCCTTGCAAGCATAGCAGTTACCCAGAGCTGCGATGGCAGCGGGACTTACCATGTTGTCGCCACAGTCGTCAAAAGACTCGAGAGCCTTGATGGCTTCATCGTACTTACCCTCGTTGTAGTAAGCAACACCAGCGTAGAGCTGAGCAAGGTTGCCACTCTTGGTGCTGCCATACTGATCGAGCTCTGCCTGCAGACCGATGTTCTGACCGTCGCCAGCCAATGCCTTCTCGAAATCGCCCTGCTTGATGTAGTTCTCGCTGGCAGCGATAGCCTCGGCAGCAGCCAACTCCTTAGGCTCTGACACCAGCTTGGTGTAACCAACACAACCCAGAGCAACAACGGCAATAGCACCACAGCCGATTGCCACCTTCTTCCAATTCTTAACGAGGAAAGACTGCTCCTGTGCTGCCTCCTCTACAATTACATTCTTGTTTGCCATATTATTTTATTTTTATTGATTTCTTTCCATAATCCTACGCGAACATGTACGTACGCGCGTTAAGCGAACGCAAAATTAGTCAAAATTTGTGGTATATAGAAATTTAAAGACGAATAATTTTACATTTTAGGGCAAATATTCCTCTGACCTTGCCATTTTCTGCATTTTTTTGTTTACTTTTGTAACTGCAAATGGATTCGCATCCTTTGCAAAATCTGCAAACGTACGATTCGGAAATGATTCTCAAACATCTCTCTCTACTGAACTACAAAAACATCACGGAGGCCGAACTGGACCTCTCGGACGGACTAAACTGCTTCATCGGCCAAAACGGAATGGGCAAGACCAATCTACTCGACGCCGTCTACTTCCTGTCGATGTGCAAGAGTTCGACGACAAGCCAGGACCAGATGGTGGTCAAGCACGATGCCGACTTCATGGTGCTGCAAGGTCAGTATCTGCGAGAGGACGGAGAACCCGAAGACATCTACTGCGGTCTGAAACGAGGGCAGAAGAAGCAATTCAGAAGAGACAAAAAAACTTACAAAAGAATTGCAGAACACATCGGACTGATTCCCATCGTCCTGGTATCGCCTTCAGACCAGATGCTCATCCTGGGCGGAAGCGAGGAACGACGCCGTTTCATGGACATGGTCATCTCACAGAGCGACCTACCCTACCTCGATGCCCTGATGCGCTACAACAAAGCTCTGCAGCAGCGAAACGTATTGTTGAAGATGGAGGAAGAACCTGACCCTGACTTGCTGTCTCTTTGGGAAGAGGCCATGGCCCGAGAAGGCGAATTGATCTACTTAAAGCGAAAGGCTTATATCAAGGCCTTTACTCCCTGTTTTCAAGAGTTTTATGAAAGCATATCAATGGGACATGAAAAGGTAACTCTGGAATACGTTTCCCATGGCAGTCGCGGTCCCCTTCTAGAGACCATCCAGCGTGACAGGGCAAAGGACCGGGCCGTTGGCTACTCGCTGCACGGCATCCACAAGGACGACCTCGAGATGACGTTGGGTGGTTACCCCATGAAACGGGAAGGAAGCCAGGGTCAGAACAAGACCTACCTCATCGCCCTCAAGCTGGCCGAATACGAATTTCTGCGTCGTGTTGGAAATGGAACAACGCCCATCCTCTTGCTTGACGATATTTTTGACAAACTGGATGCCACGAGAGTCGAGCAAATCGTCAAACTGGTAAGCAACGGAAACTTCGGACAGACCTTCATTACCGACACGAATCGCGACCATTTGGACAGCATACTCAGCCACATGGACCAGCCTCATTGCCTATTCCATGTTGCCCAAGGAGAAATCACTTTAGAGAGCACGAAATAACGAGGTTCGCGACAAATCCTTCTGAAAAAATGTTCAAGCCATTCATCAACATTCTTAGCCGCACGAAAGAGGTAAAACTGGGGGATGCCATTCACGCGTTCCTCCGCGAGGAAGGCATTGAGACGCCACTCAACGAGTACCGTGCCGAACAGGCATGGGGAGTCGTCATGGGCGAGCTTATCGCACGTTACACGACCGATGTCAAAGTGCGAGGAGGAAACATGTACGTCCAGGTGAACAACGCTGCCCTACGCCAGGAACTCATGATGAACCGTTCGAACATCGTCGCCCGCATCAACCAGCATGTGGGAGCACAGGTCCTGCAGCAAGTCATCGTCAGATGACCTCGTGCATGCTGACATCGTGAGATTCAGAAGGAACCCGTTCAACTTTTTGATAATCAAAACAAATACCTATGCGATAGGCGACAGGCAGCTGGCAAAGCGTCTTGTCATAATACCCCTTGCCACGCCCCAGCCGGTGGCCCTCCGCATCAAAGGCCATTCCGGGCACAACCACGAGGTCGACAGAGGCATAATCGGTAAAGAGAGTTGACATGGCTGTCGGTTCGAGAATGCCAAAAGCCCCTTCCTCTAAGTTCCCATCATAGGCACGGAGTTCCAAGTCATCGCCCACGACAACGGGCAGGAGCACCTTCTTGCGCGGGCAAGAAGACATGGCACTCTCCAGCAACATCGAAGTGTCCACCTCGTCGGGCAAGGCATGATAAAGCAGGACAACCTTGCTCTCACGCCAGCGAGGGTGGCGCATCAGTCTTCGGCAAAGTTCCTCGGACTGACGCAGACGCTCATCCGGCATCATCAGTTTCTTTCTTTCGCGGATGTATTTACGCAGTTCCTTCTTCTCCATGCCCAATCAGAACAGGTTAGGTTTGCGCTGGCGTGCCTCTTCGATTGAGAGCATCTCGGATGGCTTGGAGGAACCCTCACGCAGTCCCGCCTGTTCGGCCAGCAATTCCTGCTGTGCCTCCTGTGCCGTTTCCGGATTCAGGAAACGACCGGCCAGAGGTGCATTCTGCGAGGCATCCTTTACCCAGATGACCGGGGCATCGTAGCCCGGAGCAATCTTCAAGGCGGTATGTACGGGACTTGTCGTTGCACCACCAATCATGACGGGGATGTGCAAACCGGCTTTCTGCAACTCACGCACCACATTTGCCATTTCTTCGAGACTGGGCGTAATCAATCCACTCAATCCAATGATGTCGGGCTGAAGTTCCTTTGCCTTCTGGACAATCTCCTCAGCAGGTACCATCACACCCAAGTCTATGATTTCGTAGCCATTGCATGCCATCACGACTGCCACAATGTTCTTTCCGATGTCGTGAACGTCGCCCTTGACCGTTGCCACCAGCACCTTGCCTGCTGAGGCAGCACCCTCGGACTTCTGCGCCTCAATGGCAGGCTGGAGGTAGGCAACAGCACGTTTCATCGTGCGTGCCGTCTTGACAACCTGGGGCAGGAACATCTTGCCCTCGCCAAAGAGTTGGCCAACCCGGTTCATGCCCGCCATCAAAGGGCCTTCGATGATGTCGACGGCACGCGGATACTTCTGCAACGCCTCTTCCAGGTCGTTCTCGATGCCGTCCGTGATACCTTTCTGCAACTTGTTCATCAGTCGCTCCTCCACCGTTGCCGACTCCTTCTTCGCATCAGAGGCAGGAGCACCCTGGGCAGCAGCTTCCTTAGCTTGCTGCTGTTCCTCGAGCAAGCGACTTGCCAATTCTATCAAGGCCTCACTCGCCTCAGAAGACGGTCGAAGCATGACTTCTTCAATTACCTTTAGATGTTCTTCCGGAATGTCGCTGTACATCACCTTTGCAGAGGGATTAACGATGCCAAAGTCCATGCCTTGCTGTCGGGCATGATAGAGGAAGACTGCATGCATGGCCTCACGAATGTAGTTGTTGCCACGGAACGAGAAGGAGAGGTTTGAGACACCGCCGCTAACATGAGCTCCGGGCAGATTCTGCTTGATCCAGCCGACGGTGCGGATGAAGTCGGCCGCATAGGCATCATGCTCGGGCATGCCTGTTGCCACGGCGAGCACATTGGGGTCGAAGATGATATCGGCGGGATTGAAGCCAACCTTGTCAACCAGAAGTCGGTAAGCACGTTCACACACCTGGATGCGACGCTCGTACGTGGTTGCCTGTCCTTCTTCATCGAAGGCCATCACAACGGCAGCCGCACCAAGCGACTTCACTTCGCGCGCATGCTGGAGGAAGATCTCCTCGCCCTCCTTGAGCGAGATGCTATTGACAATGCCCTTGCCCTGCACGCACTTCAGTCCGGCAACGATGACGCTCCACTTGGACGAGTCAATCATCACGGGGACGCGGCAGATGTCAGGATCGCTACTAATAAGGTTGAGGAAGGTCACCATCTCCTTCTCGGCATCCAGCAGTCCGTCGTCCATATTGATGTCGATGACAAGGGCACCATCCTCTACCTGCTTACGGGCAATGCCAAGTGCCTCTTCATACTGACCCTCGCTTATGAGGCGCAAGAACTTGCGGGAACCTGCCACATTGCAGCGCTCACCCACATTGACAAAACCCACCTCGGGAGTCACGTCGAGCAGTTCCAGACCGCTAAGCCACATTGTCGAGGGTGGCAGGACGGGAACATGGGGTTTAAACGAAGTCAGGGCCGGCACCATGCAAAGCCCATCCACCTCGTCGGGCATGTTTGGGGCACTGTAGGGAAATGGAGTGTTCAACGCCTTGATGTGCTCGGGAGTGGTGCCGCAACAACCGCCGATGATATTGACCAGGCCCTCATCGACGAACGCCTTCATCTCCTGCTGCATCATCTCGGGCGTCTGGTCGTAGCCACCCAGTGTGTTGGGCAGGCCGGCATTGGGATGGGCACTAATATAATAAGGTGCCATTCGGGCCAAGGTACGCAGGCAAGGCAGCATGTCGTGTGCACCAAACGAGCAATTCAGACCGATCGAGAAGATGGGAGCGTGCTGTACGCTTGCCAGGAATCCTTCGAGCGTCTGACCAGACAACGTGCGCCCGGCCTTGTCACTTACCGTAATACTCAGCATCAAAGGCACGGTGACACCAGTCTGCTCGGTGGCCAGTTCAAAGGCCCGTACACCCGCCTTGAGATTTAGCGTATCGAAAATCGTCTCAAAGAGGATGGCATCTACACCCGACTGCAGCAGCACCTTGATCTGCTCCAGATAGGCCTCGCAAAGTTCATCGTACGTCATGGTTCTCAAGGCCGGATTGTTGATATCCGGACTCATAGACGTGGTCTTGTTTGTGGGTCCTACGGTGGCTATGACATAACGAGGCTTCTCGGGTGTCAGACGGGTGTATTCGTCTGCAACCTCGCGTGCGATGCGAACGGCCTCACGGTTCAGTTCCTCGATGAGGTGTTCACAATGATAGTCCGCCATTGAGATGCGCTGACTGCTGAACGTATTGGCCGTGATGATGTCGGCACCCGCCTCCAGATAGCGGCAATGAATATCCTGGATGACGCCGGGACGAGTCAGCACAAGCAAGTCGTTGTTGCCCATCAACTGTCCGGGAATATCCATAAAACGCTCTCCACGGAAGTCCTCTTCACGCAAGTTGTATGTTTGTATCATCGTACCCATTGCTCCGTCCAGCAAGAGTATTCGTTCCTTGATAGAATCTTGTAGCTTCATTCCTGTCATTTTATTGTTTTTAGGGTTTTCAAGACATCATTACAGGAACCAGTCCCGCATCTTCATCACCCCGTTTTTACATTCTATTTTTTCAATCGTTACATTTATTTAGTTTGTCGAGGGCATGAGGGTTTCCTGTCCCGTTTCTGCCATCTGTATATTGTAGAAGTAATAAGCATAGGTTCCAGAGGGCGCATCATGCAGAGCCCGTCCCTCCGACTCGAGGATTTCCAAGGCTTCCTGATAACTGCGAGGCAAGGCACGCTGCTGGTAAGCAGGGAACTGCGTCAGCACCTTGTAAAACTGTTCCAGGTTTTTCTCCAGCAAAAGCGAGCATAGCAGATAGTCCAGCGTCTTCTGTTCATCACCAATCTGGTAGTAGGCCAGTCTGACCATTTCACTCCTGAGGGGATAGGCTCCAATCAGGTTGTCATCACGCAACGGCTTACCCGCCTCAGAGGAGGAATCCTCCGGTTCGCCGCCGATAGCACCATGCTCCGTCTTTGACGCAAAAGGATTGTATATAGTACAACGAGAGTCAAGTATGGAGAGATACTTTGCGGCAACCCGGACGTCCCCTTCCTTCAGTGCATAGTCAGCCAATTGCCGGAGTGTGTACAGGCAACAGCCTTCTGGTTGCAGCAACCCATATTCCATGGCTTGATGGAAGGCTTCGTCATAAATGCCCAAGTTCTCGTAGAACTGGCGATTAAACTGACACGTGATGGGTTCGCGCACGCCACGGAACAGGAAGTCTTCGGGAGAGCGGACGGGATAGCTAAACAAGACGTCGGGCAAATGTCCGAGGGCACTTTCCGCCAGAAGCGCATATCGCATGCCAAGTGCCGTATCCATATTTCCGTCTTTGCGTAGGGCCGAAAGCAAATCGCCCCACTTCTTTTCATCAGCCAGTCGCACATAGCTATAGTATTGTTCCTCCCCCCGAATCTCCTTGGAGAAAAGACGATAGTCGCCCGCCTCAGGATTTGCCTTTGGAGGGTAGATATATGCCAGGAACAAGGGCACCAGCAATGAAAGAGGCATCATGCGGCGCTGTTTCAGCAGCTTCAACAGGAGAGCAACCACGCAGCCTGCAAGCGCCATCGGAACACAAAGAATGAGGGCGCCAAGCAGCGGGTAATGAAAGAAATGGAGCAACGTATCATCCAACCAACTGTTACCCTCCATCATCCGCAGAATGTCATCATAGCAGTTGCCGACCACCAGCACATACAGCACAACAAAGGAAGCGAGCATTGCCCACGTCCACGTCACAGCCGACCAGCGTTTATGTCTCTTTACTATCTGCTTCAATGAATATTAGGTTTATTTAGTCTTCCTAATCAGAAATTCCGCCACGTTGTAGGCCATCATGAGCAGCGTGTTCTGGCGAGGTTCACGCTGTGGGAGCAGGAAGGGTTTGCTCCAGCGCTCACCGTCCCAATGAACAATGAACAGACGCGTGTAACGGCCATCAATCTGCTTTGAACTGTACATCATCCACTTTCCGTTACTGCTCCACGAGTGATAGCTCTCGGCATCCTCGCTGTTGATGGCAGAGCAGTCAACGAATCGAGCTTCATTCGTAGTCGTATCGAGAACCAGCATCTCGAAATCCGCCTCCCTGTGATAGAGATTGAAAGCACCGCACTCGGCAATGGTGTAGAGAAGGAAGCGGCCATCGGGCGAGACACGAGGCATCAAAGCCGTACCGCCACGCTGCGACGTACTGTATAGCGTATCGACCTGGTGACCCAACAGGCCCGTTGCCTCATCGAAGGGCACCCGAACCAGATCGTAGTGCAAGTCGGCATATTGTTGTGGCAAGTGAACGGGACGGGCCGTTGAGAAATATAGCCACCGTCCGTCGGGCGAAAAACAAGGTTCACTCTCCCACCTCAGCGAATCCGCAAAGCGGTCATCCATTATGACCTTGTGGTTTTCTACGTCATATATGAAAAGGTCCGACCACAAGTCAAACACCTCTATCTTGTCCTGCGTGTGGGCAAAGAAAACTTGTTTGGTGTCATTTGAGGAGAAGGCGATAAACTTGCCAGTAGGATGCCAGGCATTATGCGACCCATGGCGTCCGCCCGTCAGCTTCCGAAGGTCCACCTTTTCCTCCTTGCCATTGTGGCTAACGTAGGTATAGCCATTCTTGCCACGCATGTGATAGGTGAGAAAGTCCGGATTGCCGTTGCACGTGGTATGGCAATTCATGCATCGTTCTCGGTCTCCGGCGTTGTCAATGAGCGTCAGCTCTTCGAAGCTGGAGAGCTCACGCTGGTAAATCCCCATCTTGTTCCACCCCTCGTAGCCCGGGGGAAGCAGACGGTATGTAATCCAAGGGTCAATGCTGTCGTTGCTAACGTGTATGGTGAAGGGTCTATAGGTTGCTCCGTCGGGATGTTCGTCGTCCCAGACACTAACCTCCACACGCACGTCACCTCCGCGGCCAATCAGGCTCTTCCATTCGGTTTCGTCCATGCAGATGGCCTCCTCACCTTCGACATGCATCACATCGCCCTCACCATTCGTCAGGCAGGCCACAACGTGATCGGCACCTCTCACCTCGAAGTTCAAGGGAGCTATCGTAGAGGGAACTGTCACCTCAACATAATCAGGAAAAATGACCGGTAAAGCATCCACAACATCTTTTGCCTCCCGCCTTCCGCAGGAGGCGAGGAATAACATTCCCGCAAAAAACACCATGAGCAACCTTCTTACCATATCCTTTCCCGAAACCAATGCCCTACCCTCGCTGCCAACTATGACTGCGAAGCTTGATGAGCTTTAGCGAATAACTGCGACTGTGAAGCTTGATGAGACGCATGTCGAATAACTATGAACTATGCACTATGACCTAAGAACTCCCCTAGTAGCTTTTCTTGAACGCACGATCCATCTCCCGGCGGTCGTCCTTCGCCTTGA
>JAKSLN010000058.1 GCA_024401165.1 Bacteroidaceae bacterium | reverse complement strand
CCTTCTCCTATCATACGGCATCCCTGCCAAGATAGGAGGGTAACGGGAGGTTGATCGGCATTTGCGCAAAAAGGCTAATCATGCCAGTCCTTAATCCGTTGTTCTTCAGATAACTGACAGATAAGAAGCGTGTTGTTGTGCTCCGCAACAATGCAGTTCTTGAGCCCCTGAATAACAATCTTTTTGCCACTGGGGACTTTGATCATGTTTCCTTCTGCCTCAATGAGAGTGACCCCGTCGCCAATGACTGCATTCTGACTCTCGTCATGTTTGGTAAGGGTATGGAGGCTGCCCCAGGTTCCAAGGTCGCTCCAGCCAAACTCCGCAGGCATAACATAGGCCACCTGTGTCTTCTCCATCACGGCATAGTCGATAGATATCTTCTCGCAGGTTGGGAAGAGTTCATTAACCTTAAGCTGCTCGCCTTCTGTAAAGAAAGTATCTACCATCTGGTCCATTACACCTGCAATCTGAGGTGCATACTGGCGCAGTTCTCCTACAATGGTATCAACACTCCACATGAACATACCACTGTTCCAGGTAAATCCTCCCTTCTGCAAATACTCTATCGCCGTAGGAAGATTGGGTTTCTCTCTGAATGAATTGAGCTTATAGACGCCACCTTCCTGAAGTTCACCCTGTTCAATATAACCATATCCCGTTTCAGGACGGGTAGGCGTCATGCCAAGCGTAAGGATGCGGTTACCGCCTGCCACAAAAGCAAAGCCTTGCATGATGTACTGCTGGAAGGAAGGGACATTGAGCACCAAATGGTCAGAAGGAGCCACAACAATGAGTGCATCGGGATCTTCCTTCTGGATCTTCCAACTTACGTATGCCACACAAGGTGCCGTATTACGCATGCAAGGTTCCAACAAGATATGCTGTGGGTTAATCCCCGTGAGCTGTTCCTGAACAAGTGCCTTATAGTTTGCTGACGTAACAACCCAGACATGTTCAATGTCTATGATTCCATCGAACCGGTCAAACGATTGCTGTATCATCGTTCGGCCGCATCCCGTAATGTCAATGAACTGTTTGGGATGCTGGGGTGTGCTCATTGGCCAGAAACGACTGCCAATTCCACCCGCCATGATTACTAAATGCTTTGCCATATTATCAGTTTTTGTATGTTTATATTCATTTCATTGTATTACTTCCTACTTGCCAGAGATATGAAGAAAACGTGTGAGTTTTCTTAACAATCCACCCTCAGACTCGGATATGCTCGCTTTCCGGTTATCTATAAAGGCATCTAAGAGAAGTGAATGACCCGTCATCGGTTCCACATCATAGTCTGCAATGGCTGCTGGTATCAGGCAGCTGTTGCCTTCATGCAGCACCACTTCATCCTGAGTAGACCGAATCTTGATGTGGCAACTACCCTTAAGGCACATCGTAATGACAAAACTATCGTATTTAACCAAGTTACGGTGAAAACGTTGATCTATGTCCACGACACGCACATTAAAGAAATCGGAATCAATCACACGGTTGGCACGAGACTCCTTCACCACATAATCTGTGCGGTACTCGTCATACACCTTGTAATCAATGGCTTGTGAGGCAAGATTTGTATGCAGTTCACGAGGTTTTCCATCCATGCCCGGACGATTGTAGTCGTAAATTCGGTACGTGACATCGCTCGACTGTTGCACCTCAGCCAATAAAATACCGCCACAGATAGCATGAACACGACCAGCAGGAATGTAGAACACATCACCCGGATGAACCTCATGTTTTGCAAGCGATTCGGTGATTGTTCCATCTTCAACCTTTCGCTTGTATTCTTCGGGGCTTATTTCTTCCTTGAAACCTGCATATAAATATGAGTCTGGCTTAGCGTCAATAACATACCACATCTCCGTTTTGCCAAACTTGTTGTGTTCGCGCTTGGCCATCCTATCATCGGGATGGACCTGAATGCTGAGATCCTTATCTGCATCGATGAACTTAACAAGCAGAGGAAGTTTATTGCCGTATTTTCGAGCAACCGAACGACCTAAGATCTCACTTGGCATCTGATCAATCACATCTATCAAGGATTTGCCGGTCCAACAGCCATTGTCGATGACAGAAGGAGAACTGGGAACTGCACTAACCTCCCAACTCTCTCCAATTGGCGTCTCATCCTCCTGGGGATGCTTCTTCCAAGGTTTCAGGCGGTTTCCTCCCCAGATGACACTGTGAAGATTGGGTTTAAACACGAAGGGATAAAGTTGGTTGCGTTTGCTCTCAATTTCACAACCAATTGTCATTACACGGACCTTGGTGATGGCATGTAACTCGTGAGCCGTACCACTCTCAACATAGACGAAATCATCCTTATGACAATGAACAATCTCCTCATTGAGCGTTACATCCAGGTCACCTTCCAAAACATAAAACCCCTCCTGCATGTCAGGATGGATGTGAGCAAGTGCCACTTCTCCAGCCTGAAGATCAGTAATCGCAATCTGCGTAAGATCGCACCCGGATTCACCGCGTGAGAGAAGAACACGTTTCTCTCCTACAGCATGGGAGGTTATGACGGCATGAATGTCTTTTAAACTACGTTTCATCTATAAACGGACATTTTGCCTATGCTCTTCGAATATGAAGAGCAATAGATTCCTTGTGATTGTCAACGAAGGCTTTGGAGTCGGTTACCACAAGAGCCAGATAGCCACCGCCACCTGCGCCTGGCATCTTCCATGCAAGCACATCCTCCAACTGGCTGTACTTTTCAATTGTCTCTTGAATATAGGAATTATCCAGTTCTTCATGACCGATGTATGTAGGCCTTATCATGCCAGGGAACATGGCAATCTGAGCCTCAAATGAAGCTCGGTAGGCATCAGCAAAAGCATTTAAATCCTTAGCAAGGATAGCATTCCAACAACTCTCTGCTGCGTTGGCAAGGGATGTAACCTTCTCTGGTGTAATATCCTTACCCTCAACCACCGAGCAACCGGGCTTCCTGGGTTCCATAGGAACCATCACAAGGTGTTGCTCCAAGAAACGCAGCGTCATCTCATCGTTAGTGTATTCTATCTTTTTCGGCCAGAAATTATTGTCATAATAATGGCGACAGAGTCCGGGTACACAAATGCCAATGCTATCCTGAGCACCGCTTATGTGTCCGCCTTCTCTTTCTGGATTATTCTCAAAACAAAATACAAGGCGCGCCAGCATCTCTGGATCCATGTTGGGCAGTTTCATTGGCCAGATTTTCTGTATCATCTTGCGCGTTGAAGTCGAGAGTCCACAACGATCACGCACCTCAAAAGTGGGTTCTAATGAAATAGTTAAAGCCCAACCTGGATGGTACTGACTGACATATGGCTGGTCAATCCAAGTACCTGCCAAGTCCAAGCGGGTGGGGATAGAAGAATCGCGCTTGCCATCAGGCGTATCGCCCGTGGAAGATATATTGTCTTGCTGCTGCAACTGCTGCTTTAGGCTCGAAGACGAACGAGCTTGCAAGCCTTCAGCGGGAGTGCGTTGAAGTTCTATATACTCAATTCCTCTTTCTTTGCAAATCTGACGCTTCTCGTCACTGCCACCTTCTGCATTCACCACGAACACATCTGGCTTAACCCTATCGAGGGTAGGAAGGAAATCAATTACACCGCTCCCCTCGTTAACAAACGCTTCGGTAACATACTTAATGCTCTTTACCATGAACAGACGCTCTTCCTGAGGAAACATAGGCTTCCGGTGCTTGTATTCAAGATAGGTAGCGTCCGATCCGATACCGACGTACACGTCACCAAACTGAGAAGCTTGCTTGAAAAACTCCACGTGTCCCGAATGCAACAGGTCGTAGCAACCGCTGACAAAGACTTTTTTGCTCATAACATTATCTTTGATAATAAGTCAAAACTATGCAAATTTAAAAGATTATTTATAAAAATGCAAATATTTCCGTCACATTCCTCGAT
The DNA here is from genome assembly GCA_024401165.1 of Bacteroidaceae bacterium. Lineage (GTDB taxonomy): Bacteria > Bacteroidota > Bacteroidia > Bacteroidales > Bacteroidaceae > Physcousia. The sequence continues at coordinate 13,595 of JAKSLN010000058.1, read as the reverse complement.
TAACACGCATAAATTTGCAGATAAAAAGTACTCTTATTAATTTTGCAAGCAAAACAACGTACAAGTCTGAAATGAAACAATACCTAAACACAGCCAACATTCAACGCTCCACGGACGACATTGAGTACCATCCCCTCATTCCTTTCCTGCCCGACAGATGCAAGGTTCTGTTCCTTGGCAGCTTTCCGCCCCAGCGTAAAAGATGGTGTAAGGATTTCTACTTTTACTACCCAAATTTCATCAACGATCATTGGCGTATCGAAGGACTCATATTCTTCAACGACAAGAATCATTTTGTGGATGAAGAAAACAAAACATTCAAGATAGAATCCATCATTCCCTTCCTCGAATCTCGTGGCATCGGATTTTATGACACGTCAACCGCTGTCCGCCGCCTTAAAGACAATGCTTCGGACAAATTCCTCGAAGTGGTTGAGCGAACTGACATCCACCATTTGTTGCAATCCATCCCAAGTTGCAAAATAATTGTCACAACTGGAGAAAAAGCCACAGCAACACTCTGCGAATCTCTCTCCATTTCAACTCCTCCCAAAGTCGGCGAACACGTCCTCATCCCCCAAACAGGGACCGTCAACCACAACTTGTATCTTTATCGCCTACCTTCCTCCTCACGAGCCTACCCTTTATCTTTAGACAAGAAGGCAGAAGCGTACCGCAAAATGTTCCAGTTTGCAGAACTTATATAAAATATTTATATCAAGCTAACTAAAGAACGTGAAAGAAGAGAGAGGGACTGCTATTTCTGCTGTTTCTGACGTACGAAGAGGCGGCAGAAGTCGTCTTGAAAAATACGACCTTCGGAAACTGGGCATCGCTGATTGATGATGGCAAAGATGTACCAATGTTCGTCGCTACTATGAATAAAACCGGCTAAGGAAGAAACGGCTTCGCTTGTAAGCGTGCCGGTCTTGACAAAGACACGATTACGGAAGATGGGAGAACTCATTCGTCCGCTGAGCGAACCACGACGAGGATATTCGCCAGGTGTTGCCAATCCCTCATCGATCAAGTAATTACGCAATGAGTCACGATTCCAGGCATATTGCAACATCTCGACCAAAAGACGAGGCGAGAGGCGGTTTTGGGGCGAGAGACCCGAGCCATCATTGATAACCACTCCCTGCATCTTCAATGACTTCAATCCCATAAACTGGCTCTCACCCAAGAAATAGCGGTGCCAGAAGTCCTCGACTGCATGAGGGTGTTCCCAGTGCATCTGGCGATCGCGAATGAGACCCTCGGCTCGGTCGAGGTGATAGAAGACGGCCTCGGCCTTGACATTGCTACTAAACTGGAGCATGGGAGACAGGACGTCGGTGAGAGCAGTTTCCTGACGAGAAACCTCGCGCCAAGCACCCTCACGAGCTACGGTGGAATCAGGGATTACCGCTACACCGCGACGCGACAAGGCTGCCCGGAAGGCATCCTGAACAAAGGCACGTCCCTTGAGCAAGGTTGGCACACGACTCGACTTGATGTCCCACGTCTGTGTGGAGGGATGAGAACTAAGTGCATCCTCGCGGCTGAGGTCATAGGCCAGCCTTCCGCGGACTGCACGGATGCCCGTCTCTTGCATCATTCCAACGAGGCTGTCGAGTGTAAGGATCATTGGGTCATCGTCCGCCTGGAGAAGAAGTTCGCCCACCAGCGTATCGCCCACCATGTCGCCGCGAACCTGCAGCGTGGTGACGTAGCGATGATCCATGCCAAGGCGTTCAAGAGCAGCGATAGCAGTAGGAATCTTCATACATGAAGCGGGGATGAAACGTTTGTCGGCATTGACCTCAAATACGGTCTGATGAGTAGTAGCGTCGTAGACATAGAGACCAAGCAAGGTACTGTCGAGACGGTAAGCATTCTTTACAAGCGTACCCACCTCTGCCGCCCGAATGCTATCCTGAAGGATAAGGGCAGGATCGACGAGTTCAACGGAATCGATGGGAGAAGAGTGACTATCGTTGGGAAATATCCATCCCACAAGCAGACTTCCGAGCCACCAGATAAGCGACACGACAGCCGCGAGGATGGTGGCCAAAATGAGCACCAAAAGGGCCACGCCAGACCATTTTATTTTCTTTTTCTTCTTTCTTTTTGTCATAATCGAAGGCAAAGATACGATTTTTCGGGTAAAAAAGAAAGAGTAAAGCGATTTTTTTGTAACTTCGCGGCGATGAGAGTAATCAACAATCACGAATGTGATTAGGCAAAACAAAAACAGGAAACAACGTATGAAACGTACATTAACCCCCGAGGAAATCACCACCCTCAAAGCGCAAGGCTGTTCTTCGCACGACTGGTCAACCGTCTTTGTCGACGAAAAGACACAGCTGAAGTACATCCGCGATGTTCGCTTCTCTGGTACCTGCACACTGGGTATCTTCGAGAAATGGTTCACCATGGCAGGCGGCATCCAGAAGCACTCTGGCGTATACCATGCCACGCTGCACAATGTGACCATCGGCGACAACTGCTGCATCGAGAACATCAAGAACTACATTGCCAACTATGACATAGAAGACGATTGCTTCCTCGAGAACGTCGACATTATTTTGGTTGATGGAATGACTAGCTTCGGCAACGGAACCGAGGTGGCCGTCCTAAACGAGACAGGGGGACGCGAAGTAACCATACACAACAAACTCTCTGCCCACGAGGCCTACATGGTAGCCATGTATCGCCACCGTCCTCAACTGGTTACTCGTCTGAAGGAGATGGCTCAGCAGTATGCCGACGAGGTGTCTAGCGACCGCGGCCGCATCTGTTGCCACAGCACCATTGTCGACACAGGCTATATCAAGAATCTTTACGTGGGTCCCTACAGTCAGATTGAAGGTGCTGGAAGACTGAAAAACGGTTCGCTGATGAGCCGCGAGGAAAGTCCCGTACACATCGGCTATGGCGTCATCGCCGATGACTTCATCATTCAGGACGGTTCGAGTGTTTCGGACTGCACTACCCTAACCCGTTGCTACGTGGGACAAGCGTGTCAATTGGGGCACGGATACTCAGCCAGCGACAGCCTCTTCTTCTGCAATTGTCAGGAAGAGAATGGCGAGGCTTGTGCCATCTTTGCCGGTCCCTTCACCGTTACGCACCACAAGAGCACGCTGCTCATCGCTGGTATGTTCTCGTTCATGAACGCGGGTAGCGGCAGCAACCAAAGTAACCACATGTACAAACTGGGTCCCATACACCAGGGGTGCATGGAGCGTGGTTCGAAGACATCGAGCGACTCATACATCCTCTGGCCCGCCCGCATCGGCGCCTTCTCGCTGGTGATGGGTCGTCATGCCACCAACCCCGACACAACAAACATGCCTTTCTCATACCTGATTGAGAAGAAGGGCGTCACCTATCTGGCACCCGCCGTTAACCTGCGTTCCGTAGGCACCATCCGCGATGCCCAGAAGTGGCCAAAGCGTGACAAGCGCGCCAAGGAAGGTCGACTGGACCAGATCAACTTCAACCTACTCTCACCCTATACTATCGACAAGATGGTGAATGGACTCCGCATCCTGGATGACCTAAAGAAATTGTCAGGTGCGACAAGCGACACCTATGCCTACCAGAGCGCACGTATCACCAGTTCCTCGCTGAAGAAGGGTGAGACACTCTACCGCATGGCCATCAACAAATTCCTGGGCAACTCGCTCATCACCAGACTGGAAAAAGTGGAGGGCGATGTTAGTCGGCTGAAACCCGACACGAACGAAGGCGAAGGCGACTGGGTTGACCTTGCAGGACTAATTGCTCCCCACACCCACATCAGCCAGATGATGGACGAGATAGAAAGTGGTAGTCTGGCTACGCTGGAGGCTATCAACCAGCGACTTGCCGAGATCCACGGCAACTACTACGAACTGGAGTGGGCATGGGCCTACCGCCTGATGGTCGAATTCTACAACCTCGACGAGACAAACGTCACACGACAGCAGCTCATCGAGATCATCCGCGAATGGAAGAAGGCAGTCATCGGATTGGACGAAATGCTATATGAGGATGCCCGCAAGGAGTTCTCAATGACAGCACGCACGGGATTTGGCGTGGACGCTCACCGTCGCAAGACGATGGATGCCGACTTCGAGCAGGTACGTGGTGACTTCGAGAGCAACTCGTTCGTGAGCGCCGTGACCGAGCACATCGAGCGAAAGGGTGCTTTGGGCGACAAGTGGTTGAGCCGCCTCTCTTGAAACGGCACACACGACTTTATTAATTGCATAATGTCACAATAAACTAAGCTGCGAGCTTACAAAAAACTCAAAATTAAAACGCTCCCTACATGGACAATAAAGTCATGCAGGGAGCGCTTTTTGTTATTTCATTTATAACCTTTCAGCTTAGGCATCCACAAGATGATTCGTCACACATAGGCACGGCATACACACCATTTAGTTTTGCCCTTCTGTGGGCGCGGGCGCAGCCTTAGGTACATCATCAACCTGCTGCTCCTTCATGTAAGTAGCGATGAGATTGCGCACCTTATAAGGTTGCTGCACATACTCTACTCTGTGGGCCGTACCTCCGCTACCGACAAGTTCGATGGAACCAGTGTTAAACATGCGTTCAAAAAGAGTCTGATAGAAGTTGACCGTCTCGACCTTGAAGAGAGGAATCTCGGTCATCTTGATGTTTAGGATGCCATCCTTCTGGATGAAACGACTGTTGGTGACAGCAAACTCCGTACGGCTGCGCAAGAAATAGCCGATACCGATGGTCAGAAGACCAACGAGGCCAATGATAATGTAGAAGGTGATCCATGACGAACTGCCCTCAGACTCACCCATAGTGGTGACGATGACAAGTCCGATGCTCAGCAGGATGGCGACAATGCCCATGAAGGTGTACTTGAAGTTGTACGACCAGTGCAGACGACCCTTGAAGATGACCTCTTCGCCTGGTTCAAGTGTCTTTTCGATGAAATTAGCCATAGTTTATAGAAATTAAAGATGTAAGCTACTGGTAAGAATTAATTAGACCAATTCAGATCGACACGGCTGCTGTCGGCCAGCAGTCCCATGATGTCCTGTCCATCGCCATCGGGAGACGACTGGACAACAAAATTGATGACGCCCTTCTGCTCGCTGCGAAGGGTGGCACGCCTCGTACCTTCGCTAAGTTCGTAGAGTGAGATACGTTCAACATGACCATCGTCCATAATCATGAAAAGGACGGGGTCTACGCCGGAACCCTCAACAAGGCACTGAATGCCACAGCAACGCCCCTCGATGTTTTCGATGACGATCTCATCGCGTGGGCAGTCGGCCGAAAGGACGGAAACAAAGAGTTCGTCGTCAAAACCGCGGAACTGACACTTGACGATGCCATTGGCTTCAACACGAGCATCGAAGAAGGGGTCGAAAAGGCAAGTGCCCATGCCCTCGATGAGGGCAAAGTCATTGCCATCGGGACTAAGTGTCGCCACCGTATCGCGAGGTGGGATGCTGTCTGCGTTCACCAGGGTGCCTTTTTCACCTTTGCCGTTCACGCAAGCTACCAGCGTGAAAACGAGACCCAGGAGAAGGAACGAAATATGCTTATTTGTCATAGTCTTAAAAGGTGAAATTCATTTAGTATGGATTGCGTACCACTTGATTACATCACACTCGCTGGTGAGAGGACTCTCACTGGCATGTGCCTTCAGGTAATCGTAGGCCTGACGGGCAGGATGGTATTCCTTGGTGAAAGAGTATTTGAACTGTTCGGACTCCCAGTCATACTCAAGCGCGTAAAAGGGTTCCTTGCCAGCTGGAATGGCAGCAAGCCCGTAGTAGACTAGGAGGCGGGTCTGCTTGCTGGTGCAATCGCTGAGAGCGTTGTGTAAGATGCTGCGAGCCTGCGTACAAAGTGCATCATCCTCCGATTTATAGGCCGACCACGAGTAGTTGCTCAAGGCCCAGAGGTCGCCGTGACTCGATGCCTGATACATGCGACCGGCCATCTCTATCTCCAGTTTCGCCTTTTCCTCGCCGTTGGCCGCCTGCATCTTCTGCTTCAGGTCAACCATCTTCTGACAGAACTCAAGCTTGTAATTGCGGTTGTTGGTGGTCGGTTCATCATCGAAATAAGGATCCCTGTACTGACAGCGCTTGAAAGGCAGTTCGGATTTGTAGGAACGAATAGCCAGGTAGAGCTGATAGGCATTGCCACGAATATAGTCGGAGAGCAAGGTCTGCAGGTAGCCGATGGCTTCGGCATACTGTCCGCTGCGCAGCAGCTTGGTACCCATCAGGTCGTTGAACGCCTGCTTGTCGCATTCACAGTTCTTGAGGAGATTCTTGGCAAATGCTTCAGTCGACTTCTTCGTCTCAAGAGCAGTCATAAGACTGCTGATGTCGGCAGGTGAAACCTCGTCGTTCAGGGTATGGAACCAATTGGTGCCCAGGGCGTTCGCCTTCATCATCTCAATATAGTCGGGATTCGTCGAATAATACATGCGTTCAACCTCCTCGGTCAGCATCTGCGCACAGAACTGACTGTGAACCAGATGCTGCGATCTGAAGTACTTGACGAGCACGGGACTGTAGGTTGACATGAGGAAACAGAAGTTGGGACGATGATTGCAGAACTCCTCATCCTGATAGATACTGTAGTAATTGTCCTCGTTAACGGTGTAGGGTGTGTTGAGCTCCTGCTTGGAGAGGTTGCAGAGGGTCATGAAGTCATCGGCAAACTGCTTGGCCTCCTTTTCGTTTGCAACGCTCGAAGCCATACGTAGACGAGCCAGCATGACGATGCGCTGGGCATTGTCGCGCTGCATGTCGTCAACCTTCTCTCGGAGGACCTTTGATGCGAGGTCGAGGGCTTCGGCATTGTGCTTGTCGGTGAGTTCCATCCAGGCCATCAGGCTGAGCCACACCTGTTTATCCTTATCGTTCTGGTGGGCGCGGCACAGCTGCTTGATACGATCGGCTTCTTGTCTCTGATCCTTAGCTTCCTCTATGTACTCCTCACTCTGATAGTATTCGTCATCTTCGTATTGGTTATAGAGGGACACGCAATAATGGTTGGCGTAATCCTGGATGGCATAGTAGAGCATCTGCGACTGATCGCCTTCTTCTGCCAACTGCTTGATACCTTCATAACCGGCGTAATGCGAGATACACATGTTCATGCTTCGCTCGTCACCAATGGCCGTATAGATAGCCATTGCCTCCTTATAACGCCCCTCGGCATATAGGGCAGAGGCGTAATAACCGTCGAGGCGCTTCTTGAGCGCAGCGTCCGGACAGTTCTGACCATCCAAACTCCACACTTTGAATATCTTATCATGATCGTCCTGCGAAGCATAGAGGCGCATCTTGAGCAGCGCAACACGATACTTGAAGGCCGCAGGTACAGTTTGCATCTGTGCAACCGACTTGGCAGCGGCAGCACGCATGGCCTCGTTGGCCGAGTAGTCCCACGACTCGCTGGTGCCGGACTGCAATTGCAGACAAGTCTTTAGATACTTCAAAGCAAAAGCATCGGCCTTTAGCTTCTGCACAAAGGCATTACTCTTCTGGTCTTCCTCCCAGTTGTCGATGTCAGCAGACTGGAAAAACGTGAGAATGATCTCGCGATCAACCGAATGACGAAGATACCCATACCAGAAATCGACCGTTTCGTTAAGAGAGGTGGAACGGAAGGCCAAGTCATCGTTGTTGTAGGCCTTTACAATCTGGAAGGTCGGCCCCCACGACCACGATGGATCGCTGAAACAGGCTGCCACACGAGTCGGCACGAAACACGCGGCCAAGAACAATGCGACGGAGAGGCAATGCTGCAAACTCTTTTTCATAAATCAAATTCTATTTCGTTTTTTTGTTGTTTTACTTAACTTTTCCAATAACTCAAAATCAAAAAAATATTGCCCGACCCTTTCCCAACTATTCAATTCCTATAATAGATGACTTCATCGGCGATATCGGGACGCAAGGAGTGCATCTCCTCCAGAACCTCGAGGTTGAGGGCGTCGCTGCTATCCTCACGACGCACTATATCGCCAGGGAAAATGCGTACGTGTCCTTCCGACATGACGGAGAGAGCACGGGGTACTGCTTGGTAGGTGCGGGCGCGGTAATGCGTAGCATCGATGGCAGCAAACTGTGTGGTGTCGCTCAGTTCCAGTCCTGGCGCGATGAACGAGAACTGGCGCTGATGAAAGACGACGTTCCAGCCAAATTGCGGTAGAGCTAGACTCAGCGGCAGGGCATAGTCCTTCAGATGAGGAAGATAAGGAGTTACGGACTCCTTCGTCAGGATGGAATTAACCTCGTCGGGGTCCTTTATCTTGCCCGTATTGTAGCACATCAGCACGCCACGGTCCACGGGGGGGACTTGGAGTGCCAACTGATGCAAGCGGATAGTGGTGCTGAGCGTCCGTCCCTCTCGATGCAAGGCATCGGCAAGTGCCTGCAGCAGGGAGAAGTAGGCAGCGCCATTGCTCTTGGTCCAGTCGAAATCAATCTGTACCTCAGACAGGCGTCCCAGACCGTTCAATTCACACATCTGGTCGATGCGTCCCAGAAGCATCGCTGCCAACTGAGGCATCTTGCCAGCGTTGTCGCGAGTGATGACATCGGGGGCGATAAAGACAACGGGAACAACCCTCCGGAAGGAGGCAAAGAACGCCTTCGACCTGTCCGCGTCACCGAAACGTAACGTTGCTTCAGGGCGCATGCCCAGTCGAGGTTCCGCGCCGTCGCGCACAACGTCGAAGAGTCGGAGGTAAAGCGTCTCAACACCTATGCTGTCGGCCCATCGTGCATCGTCACTCTCCCACCCCATGGTCGTACGCCAATAGTACATGCCATAGCGAGGATTGAGCGCAGATCTCTGACACGAAAAACAGAGCGCACCGAGCAGCAATATCGTCAGTACCTTCTTCATTTAACAACAACCTTTTTCCCACCATGAATGTAGACGCCGGCAGGCAACTGTCGAGCATCGTTTCCAAGGTTCACACCTTGTATATTATAATAAGGTGTAGGATTTGCTGGCATCGCCAAAGGAGGCAGAACAGCGGTTGCTTCGGCCTTGGTGAAAAGTCGGAACACATTTCCCGAGTTCTTGTCGCAATAAATCTTGGAACCTTCGCCGTGAGTATCGAAATTCATGTACTGATTACCTTTCCATACACCGCGAAGGCAGATCATATTATCATCAATCTGTTCAATCTGCACCCAAGAATCCTTGTTATTGGTTGCGCTGCCAGCCACAATGTCCCAACCGTTATTCGCACTCTTTGTCATGTACTTGCCACTAGTCGAGAAGGTGTAATAGGCCTTGAAACCAGTCACCTGCTTGACATTGAAACGGAACGAAGTGTCGCTCTCGTCGAAAGGTTGTAACTCGTAGAGATTCTCGTTCTTGTTGTAGTGGAGGTAGAGACCAGAAGCATCGTCGTAAAGGTAATAGGTATTGCCTGAAGCGATCTTCTTGCATGTGTTGGGAGCAGGTTCGTCAACAATGCCCGTTGTAGTGATGTCCAGTTCGGCCATGGAGGTCCAGGCCTTGCCGTTCACTTCACTCTTGGCAACGAGCATCAAGTAACGTCCCTCGGCAGGTTGAGCAAAGGGTGCCAACTGAGGAGCAGCCGTCTTGCCGAAACTGCCCGTAGCAACAGGGGCACCCCACTTTGAGGCATCGTTGCTCAGGTACACCTCATACTCCTTGATCATGCCATTTTCGCCGTCGGGACGTGCGGTGTAGGCTATGCCCGTCACGTTATAGGTCTTCTGCATGTCAATGACAATGGCGTGCGGACACTGGGGTTCGCTGCCGCTGTACTCCGTGTGCCAGAAGGTCGAGGCATTTCCGTCAATGGCCTTTGAAGCCTCGTTTCCTCCATGCTGACTATCATAACCGACGACCTTCCATGTACTCTTATCCACATACATATCAAACTGATAGGTACGACGTGCGCTGCTGTACATACCTTCACCCTCTGCATAGCAGACTATAGTTCCACCTTGGTTGAAGGTGAGGGGTGTAGTGTAGTTTTGGAACGTTTCTCCTCCGTCTGTACTGTATCGGATGACAGCTCCGGATGTGCCGCAGCTCATCACAATCTTGCCCTTCCCGTTGCGCTCGCATTTCACATCCTTGCAGACAGGCATGGCTACACGAGCCATGTCGCTTATCTGGGCAGATGTCAGCTTCTCGCGAACAGGCATCAGCATAAGCTGCATCTGAACGTCCTGTGCCTTCAATTCATACTTGTCAAGCACATCGGGTCCGCAGCTGGCATTGCCCAATCCACGAGTCAAGGCATCGAGGCAGAGCACAACACTTGACGTACTTTTAAGGTCGTAGCCATGCTTAACACGCTGATTTCTGTTCGTATAGTTGTCTTCTGGACGATAGTGGGTAGCGGAGATGGCGATGGGATCGGGAGAGACATAAAGCATGCCGATGCCATCGGCATTAGTCAACGCTGTCCAACGGACTTCCTGCTTGGTTCCGAATTCTTGCGGTTTAATATAGTCAGTAAACTGATCCTTTACGGTACTTTCGTAGATACCCAGCAGGCTGCCTTCCTTACGGTCAACATAGCTATCCCATGGACCACGTCCGTACCAACACTGCTGCTCCATCTGGCTGCCCATCTCTGTGCGGAAACCCATTCGAGGAAGAACCGCTCCCTTAACAGAAGGCGTAATACTGCTGCTCATCAACACGGTGCCATCTGCTCCTACCTTGAAGAGATGCTCCACCTGGTACTTAACGGATCCACCCGTATAGGTTGACTTGGCAATGACGTCGATACTCTTTCCGTCTTCATTCTCCTTGTACTCAATACCGTTTATCTTGCAAGTCAACTTATTAAGGGCCAGATTGTCCCAACCTTCGCATTGACGACCATCGTTGTCGGTTGGCAAGCGGAAGAGATTGAGCAGCAATGGTTTGTTGATAAGCGTAGCAGAACCTAACTTGTAACTGCTCAGCGTGCCTTTGGACTTGTCAAAAACAATCGTGAAGTCGCTTCCCGTCAGCGTTAGGCTGCTAGATGTTGACTTGACCTCTGGCAACTGCCCTTCTGCCAAGCGATAAAGAGGCTTCTCGGGAGCGCTGACAACCAGGCACTCGTTGGCCACTTCATAACCAGCCTCTGCCCAGTCCGTTGCTTCCTTCAACTTAGCACTAAAGCGGATGCTGCGTTCGGGCAGACCGCCATTGGCATCGGCAGTAGCAACAGGAATGTCCAGTTTAACGGTGACGCTGTCATCGGCCTGAACTACCTTGTCAATGGTTGCCTCATGAACTACGACGCCGTCCTCAAGAACTGCATAGGTGAGGTCAAGATAGTCGGTCGAAACAAAGTCCAAACGACTCTTGAGCATCACGCTTACTTGCTGACTATTGGGCTTGTAACTGCCTTTCAGGAGGAACTCAACGGGTTGATAGATCTTCTTTGTGGTATAGCTCTTGGCCGTAAAACTCCAGTCGGGCATCACCAGACCGTTGATACAGAAGTTTCCATCGTTGGGATTGTCGCCAAAGTCGCCTCCATAGGCCCAATACTTCTTGCCTGTGCTCGACTTGGTCAAGAGGCCCTGATCCTTGAAGTCCCAAATGAACTCTCCCGTCAAGCAGGGGTACTTCTCATAGAGGTTGAAGTACTCGCGCTGGTTACCCATCGAATTGCCCATCGAATGGGTGTTTTCGCAGACGATATAGGGACGACCCTGCGAAGCCATCCACTCGACCGTACCGAGACTGGGATACATATTGCTGTTTACATCCGCATAGCTGCTGTTGCCTTCGTAGTGAACGAGGCGCGTGGGGTCCAGCGCCTTAACGCTGTCACGGGCAGAGCGGAAGTTGTCGCCTCCTCCGCATTCGTTGCCAAGCGACCACATGAAGATGCAGGCATGGTTGCGCAGCCAGCGTACCTGATTGGCAGAACGCTCGCTAAACGCCTTGCGGAACATCTCTACGCTCGATAACTTCTGATGTGCATGACACTCGACATTTGCCTCAGCCAGAACATAGAGGCCATAGCGGTCGCAAAGTTCATAGAAGAGAGGATCATTGGGATAGTGGCTCGTACGTACGGCATTGATGTTCAAGCGCTTCATCGTGATGATGTCCTGCTCTATCTCCTCGTCGGTCAGAGCGCGACCGTTGGTAGGACTGATATCATGACGATCTACACCGTGGAAGACCATGCGGCGACCGTTGATCAGAAGCGCGCCGTCCTTTCGTACGCTTACCTCTTTAAATCCAACCTGGGACTTTCTCTCATCGATCACCTGTCCCGAGGCATCCTTGAGGGCGAGATGTAGGGTATAGAGGTTGGGCTCTTCTGCGCTCCATTTACGCGGATTGGTCACATCCATCTTGAGGGTGACCTTGCCTGTAGAGATCAGGGCGGCTGTTTGAGAAGCCACAACAGAGGTGCCATCCAGGATGCTTGCCTCCACCTTTGCGCCAGACTTGTCGGGTCCCGTCACCGTCACATCTACCTTGGCAACGGCATCGGTAAAGGTGTTGTCAAGATCGGTCGTGAAGAACCAGTCGCGCAACTGGGTCTTGGGCGAAGACCAAAGCATGCAGTGCCGCTGGATGCCGGTCAGTCGCCAGTAGTCCTGGCACTCCAGGAACGAGCCGCTGGTGAAGCGGTACACCTGAAGGGCAATGGTATTCTCTCCTGCATGGAGGTAGTCGGTGATGCGGAACTCACTGGGGGTGTAGGAGTCCTCACTATAGCCCACACGCTGCCCGTTTACCCAAAGATAATAGCCGGCGCCACACGCATTGAAGCGGGCATACACCTCACGACCATCCCACTCTGCCGGCAAAGTGACCTTGCGGCGATAGGTGCCTACAGGATTGGGCATGTTTTGGTTGTACATGAACCAACCCGGACGGTCGGCCATGACACTATATGTACTCTCGTTGAAGCTGAAGGGATAGGCAACATTGCAATACAAAGGTTTATCCCAGCTCTTGTTGTGATTAAGGCCCCAGACCTGCCAGCTTGAGGGCACATCGATGTTATCCCATGATGCGTCATTGTAGTCCTCGGCAAAAGCATTGGGAGCGGAGGTTGGTTTTGCTACCCATTTGAACTTCCAGGTACCATCGAGCGAAAGGCTGTACCCGGCAGGGACGTCGAGTGCATGCGCCAGTTCACGATTGACACTCGTGACCTTCGGATTATCCCATTCTTTACCATCCTGCGCCACCATACGCAAAGCCAACAGACACGACACGACGATTAGTAGAACTTTTTTCATAAATAGAGATGTGAAGTTATGAGGTTGTGAGGTTGAGAGGTTATAAGGTTGTGAGGTGCATACCTGTCGCAATATGGGGAGACCTTAAAACTTCAGAACCTAACAAGATCTTGATTTACATATTGCAAAATTACTATATTTTCTAGCACCAACAAAATTATGTGCAATTTTTTTAATAAAAAATTAAAACGGAAATCTCTTGTGCATCACGTCAGTCATCTGACTGTGATGTACGACCTTACGAAATTTGGCACAGCACGATTGAAAAAGTCCCGCTGCGCCAGTTTTGAAGTCCCGCAGCACCTCTCATTTTTTCCCGCTGCGCGAACCGACCGGCTGCCCTAGGCCAGCCGG
>JAKSLN010000057.1 GCA_024401165.1 Bacteroidaceae bacterium | reverse complement strand
CTCCGAAAATAAGCTGCAACGGTCTTCAAAAATTCCCGCTGCGGTCTTTCAAAAATAGCGCTGCGGGATTTTGAAAATACCGCAGCGGTAATTAACCGGCTGACCTAGGGCAGCCGGTCGGTTGGCGCAGCGGGAAAAAGTAAAAGGCGCAGCGGGAGTTTTTTAATCGCGCTGCGCCAATTTTGACGTTCATGCTGAACAACGGCTATATCCCCGTTCGTTCGGCTGTATGACTTTAGTGTTGTGTGTGGTCCAGGTTAGGGGACGATGAGAAGCAATTTCCAGTAAACGGTCCAGTCGAGCGTTTCTCCGGGCTTCAGCAGGGTGTAGGGACCTTGCTCCTCGAGCTCGCAATAAAGGGCATCCTGATGCACGTACACCTGAATCTCGTCCTCCCCAGGGGCTGCCTGACCTGCCTTCAGGTCGGGGAAGCGTTTGATGAGTTGCAGTCCCTTATTGGTATATCGCAGGTAGCTCATTCCATCGAAGAAAGGCTTGCGAGTGAGAGTTTCGAGGTAATCCCCCTCTTTGACTTCCCACCCCTTTCCTTTGTGGGAAGAGACGGTAGGCTGACCGTTGGCGTTGATCTTGCGCTGCTTGTCCACCTTGTCGATGTCGTATCGGGCTTCGCTCTTGTTCTGCTGGAAGTTCATTAGTCCGGCAGGCCAGATGCTGTCGGCAGGAGCTGCGAAGGCTATGGTGCCCTCGCCAGGCACGCGTGTCACCTCCCAGGGTGCCACCTTGCGCTCTTCGGTTCCTTCGTTGGTGATGCTGTAGGTGATGGCAAAGTAGCCTTCGTCCACCACGCTGAATGTCTTGCGTATGCGCAGGGGGAATCGCTCCGAGAGTCCGCTTGTCATAATGATCTTTCCGTCCTTCTGCTCTACCGTGTAGCGACCCATGTCGTGCTCGCGTACGGGAGGCCAGTTCCATTCCTTCTGCGGACTGGTCCAGAACGTACTGCCATACATATTTGGGGCCGGATTCTGCGAGATTACCTCGAGGGTGTCCCACTTGAGCGACATGATGCGCGCGCCGTTGGCTGCATCGATGACCATGGTCACGTGTCCGTCGGCTGTTTTCAGCTCATAGTTTTCAGCAGGTTCTTTCTGCATGCGCATACGCCCAAACTGAGCCATACTGGCTGTGGTGGAGAGGAGCATGCATCCGAGTAATAAGAGTTTTTTCATCGTTTTGGATTATTGAGTTTTCCGTATTTATAGGCGAGCTAAAGTCCTCATCGGCATGGCTCACTTATAGTTGTTGGCAAAGTTACAAATAAAATGATAGATTGCAAGCAGAAAAACGAAAAACTTGGTTGTTCGTCCGATAGTTTGTGCCGTTGGGACTTATTTCCGTTTGCGAAGGATGATGTAGATGATGACGGGAGCACCAAAGATGGGGGTGACCGCGTTGAGCGGAATGATCATCTGCTGTGGCATGACGCAGATGAGGTTGCATAGCATGGCAATAGCCGCTCCGCACAGCATGGTTGCAGGCATCAGCACCTTGTGGTCTGAGGTGCGGATCAGCATGCGGGCGATGTGTGGAACCGCCAGGCCAATGAACGAGACAGGACCGCAAAAGGCGGTGGTGACGGCTGTAAGTATTCCGGTGGAGAGCAGGACGAACCTCCGCACCTGGCTGAGGTTTATGCCCAGGTTTAGGGCGTATTCCTCGCCCAGCAAAAGAGCGTTAAACGCCTTTGTCTGCAGCAGTGCCAGCACGATGCCCAGCAGCGAAATGCTGCACATGAGAGGCAGCTGCCCCAGGCTGACGTTGCTGAAGCTGCCCATGCCCCAGCTGACGTAGCTGTGGACGTTCTCTACCGTGGCAAAGAAGTTGAGCAGCGTGACGACGGACGACGTGAGGTAGCCCACCATGATGCCCAGGATGAGCAGTACGAGATTGTTCTTGACAAAGCGCGTCACCACGAGGTAGAGAAGCGTGATGGCGACGGCACCCACGAAGGCTCCTAAGACGACCGACACGCTGCCGCCAAGGGCCAGTCCTCCGCCCATCTCGCCACCTGCACCCACAACGCCACCAAGCGCCAGCATGACGATGGCAACGCCGAGCGAGGCGCCGTTGCTAATACCCAGCACGGAAGGACCCGCCAAGGGGTTGCGGAAGAACGTCTGCAGCATCAGTCCGCACAGCGCCAGCGAAGCGCCGCAGAACGTTGCCGTGAGCGTCTGTGGCAGACGCGACTGCAGGATGATGAAGTTCCACGTAGACTTGTCTGCCTCTCCTCCCGTCAGCACGCGTACCACCTGCCCAAAGGGGATGTTCACGCTGCCAAAGACAAGGTTGCAGACGAAGAGCACCACGATGCTCATGCCAAGCCAGGAGAGGACGGTGCGCGGTTTCATTCCGTAATCGGCTTAAAGTAAGTAGGTTGGAAACCCGGTTCGAGAACTTCGGGATGACAGATGTTAATGTACTCGCGCAAGAGTACGTCCGGATGGAAGGGAGTCACCATGTAGAAGTTCGTGTGACTGAGGTTCACCCCGTGTACGCGATGCTCCCGGAATGCCTTGAGCTGCGTGTAGCCGTTCCAGTCGTCCTGCAGGTCCTGATAGGTGAGGTCGCCCTCCTCCTTATAGTATTTTAGCATCCAGATGTCAGCGTCCGTGCCACGGTCCAGCACCACCTCGGGGCTGTAGGGCACGCTGCCGTTGGACGTTTCGTCCGGGAAGACATACCGTCCGCCAGCGTCTGTGATGATTTGTCCTATCGTGCTCTCAATGCCTGCCACGTACCAGCTTGAGTTGAGCTTCTTTCCATCCAGGACAGTGGGCTTTTCCTTCAGGTCCTTCACTTTGTCCTTCAGGGTGTTATAGTTTTCCTCGATGGAGGCGAAGAGGCGGTCGGCCTCTGCCTGCTTGCCCACCAGCAAACCGTAGAAGCGCATCCATTCGGCACGCTGCAAGGGGCCCGTCTCCATGTAGTCGGCGCACTCCACGACGGGAATGCCCACGTTCAGCAACTTGGCATAGCTGTTGTTGTCCTCCATGGCCGAGATGATGACGGCGTCGGGGTCGAAGTCAATGATCTGCTCGACGTTGATGGCCTTGCTCGTGCCGCAGTCCAGCACCTTTCCGCTCTTGATGTCCGCCTGCAACTTGTCGATGTACATGTACTCACCGTCTCCCACGGCACCGATGGCGTCCAGCGCCCCCAGTTCGTTGAAGAGAGACGAATGCACGCTCACGTAGACGAGCATCTTCTCCAGCGGTGTGCGGATGATGTCGCCCTCGGGCAGATGGGCAGGCAGTTCTGCCTCCTTGGGAACCAGCACATAGCGATGCAGCACGCGGGTCGAGTCCCAGGGGTTCCGGAATTCGGCGGATACATAGCCTTCGCCCTCCTTCAGCTGGATGAGCGTGGCGTACTTCATCTCTATGTTTTGCTCCTCTCCATCGGCCTTTTTGGTGCCACTCTGGCAGGCACACAGGCAGCATGCACCGATGAGCATGAAAAGACACGAAAGGACTTTCTGTAAGTTTTTCATTTTGATTCTTTTTGCAAAGTTACATCTTTCCTCCGAATATAGCAATTTTTCGGGGGAGAAAAGAAACATACGGGAGTCGGCCGGCACGTCCGCCCAACTCCCGTATGTACAAAGGCCTATTACTGCTTAACCATCTCAATCTTGGTGTTGGGTACGACGGCGCCGCCACCTACACCACATTCAAACTGACCGAGGCAGGCACCCGTGTTTGCGTCGTACATGACAACGTATCCGGCAGCCTTGTAGTCTGCGCTTGTGCTGCCAGCCTTCAGCTGATAAGAAGAGATGTAGACGATGCCCTTCGCTGCGTCTACAGAGACCATGTTGGGGTACTTGATCTCCTCACCTTTGGTGAAGGTGTCCAGCTTGCCCGTCTTCACGTCGTATACCTTGTACTCAGGTGCATGGCCCTTGTAGGGAGCAGAGATGATGTAGATCTTCTCGTCAGATGCAGCGATGGTAGATGCGGGGCAGATTTCCTTCTTGATGCTTCCATCCTCTGCCAGTTCAAAGAGGTTCTGCTCAACCTGGCTGCCACCTTCGCCACCGTAGTGACCCTTGTCCTGAACGAAGATGCGACCGTCGACGCAAACGATGTCGGTGGGGTTGCGGAACTTGTCGTTGGTGATGATGGTGGTCTGACCGGTGGTTACGTTAATCTTGCTCACGCTGGGCGTTCCGTGCGTCTCCTTGCCGTAGCGGCCGTAGTCGGTGTCACCCGTGTAGAGGTAACCGTTGAGGTAGCAGATGCCATCGCTGTAGTCACCGCTCTGGAAGGTCTTGGTGATGGTGTTCGTCAGGGTGTCGATGGCAAACACGGTGTTGGCGTAGCTGGCTACATAAACGTAACCGTTGCCAGCACAGGCATGACGTCCCTTTACGCCAGCTCCGTCCACTTCGGTCTTGACGGTTGCAATCTCCTTCAGGGTCTTGCGGTCTGCGATGAAGACGGTGCTCTCGACAGAGCCTACAATGTAGATCTTGCTGCCATAAACCACGCAGCCGGGCAGGGTGACGCCCAGCGACTTTCCGTTGGCTGCCTGATAGGCATTCTGGCTGGCCTTCTTGGTGGCATAGTCGTAGTAGGTCAGCGAACCGTCAATCTTGCCGCTCTGGTTACCGCTGTTCACAACGAACACACCTTCGGAGGTGGTCACGGGAACCAAGACGGGCTCAACATCCTTTTCGTCGCAAGAGGTCATGCCCAGGGCGACGCATGCTGCCAAGGCAGCAAAAGATAGATACTTCTTCATTTTTTTTGTAATTGTTTAATTGTTTAAATGTGATGATGTGATGAAACATAATGTTTTCTGTATTCCAATGAAAATAAGTTAGATGCGGTAGCGAAGCGTCACTTGCCACGAACGTCCGGGCATGGGGTAGTGCCCGATGATTTCGTACTGCTTGTCCAACAGATTCTTGAGGTCGAACCGGACATGCAAGTAGTGGTGCTTGATGGCCAGTGTGCGATAGAGCGTTAGTCCCACGTTCTGGTAGCTTCGCAACATCGTGCCCGGATAGTGCTCGTTGTTCGGCCAGCGGCTAGCAACGGCTATTACGTTTGCCGACACGTTCAGCCAAGGATTCTCCCAAGCCAGGGATGCGCTTCCCGAGTGCTCTGGCGTATAGGCCACCTGAAAGTTGTAGTAGGGCGACTCGGGCCCGTCGGTACGGTCGCGCACCTGCTGCCATGTGTAGTTTCCCGAGAAGATGAGCCGGTGGTCTTCGGCAAGTGTCTGGCTCAGGCTACCCGTCGCATCGATGCCCCTCGTGTTCACGCTGCCCAGGTTGACGTTCGTCCACTTAAACATGTCGTATGGGATGGCAACAATCTTGTTTTCAACCTCATTGACGTAACCGTCTATCGTCATGCCAAAATGCGAGCCGTACCCGTAGTTGCGGCTCCAGGTCAGGCCCAGATTAATCTGGTGCGTGCATTCGGGATCGAGGTCGGTGCTGCCGTAGTGGTCGTAGTACGATTCGTTGAACGAAGGGGAGCGGAAGATGTCCTTGTATGACAGTCGCAGTCGCAGGTTCTCGTTCTCCATCAGCTGGTAGCTGGCGGACAGCGAAGGGGACAGGTGGTTGATGTTCTTGGCGCTCTCACCCATTACTGCCTGGTTGTAGTAGAGCGACTCGAGCAAGCGCCCGACCACCGTGAAGCGCCCGTTCTGGTACTTGGCAGCAACGGACTGCAAAAGTGTGTTTCGGCGAGGTCGCCGATATGTCTGCACGTCACCTCCCGTCAGGTTGTTGAAGGCGTAGTCGATAGCATAGTCCAGGGAAAGGTTCTTGTTCAGCGTGTAGAGCAGACTGGCGGATGCATACCATTCGCGCTGCCAGTACTGATGGTCCTTGACGCCGTGCGGGTAGGCGGGGTCCTTGTAGTCCGTCATGACGTAGTTGAACTTGGCGATGCAGGCC
Source organism: Bacteroidaceae bacterium (assembly GCA_024401165.1). GTDB lineage: Bacteria > Bacteroidota > Bacteroidia > Bacteroidales > Bacteroidaceae > Physcousia. The sequence goes on along the minus strand of JAKSLN010000057.1, from coordinate 11,864 downwards.
AGCTTCAGCTTGTCACAAAGGGTTGAGTTCCAGTTGAACTGTCCAAATGCGTTCTGGTCGTGCATGTGTTCGCGGCTGTCGTTGACGTAGTAGTGCACCATGCCTGGAAGCTGTCGCGAGTTGTCGTAGTAATACCCTTTCAGGGAGAGCGTATTGTGACCGTTGGGACGGAAGACGAGGCTCAGTTCGCCGTGACCGGAGTTCATGCGCGAGTTCTTGCGCCGGTCGGTCACTTTCTGCTGCACATTGTCAATGGTATAGGGATAGTCGTTTCCGGCATGCAGGAAGTCGCCCACCAGACTCATGCCGAAACTCTCCGAGATGTTCTTGTCCAGGCGAAAGTGTGGGTTCACATAGTCCCACGAACCCGCACGCAGCTGCACCGTGGCGTGCATGGAGAGGTCGTGAGAAGGGACGCGCATGGTGTTGATGAACAACGAGGCTGCCGAAGCCGCATTGCGTGCGGGCTGGAAGATGTCGTCACCGTCACCCACGACGAGTGAGAGTTCGGAGACATTGTCGAGCGAATAGCGCGAGACGTCGATGCTGCCCGACTGGTTGTTGCTCAGTGCCACTCCGTCGTAGATGACCGATGTGTGCTTGGCGCCGAATCCGCGCACGCTGACCGTTTTGAGGCCTCCCGCCCCTCCATAGTCGGTGAGCGTGATGCCGGGCATGCGGTTCAGGGCGCTGCTGATGTCCGTGACGCCCAGCCGGTCCAGGTTTCCCTGCGTGAGCGAGAAGGTCGGTGCTGCGCTCTGGTAGTCCTTCTCTTGCGATGCGCCATAGACAACCACCTCCGCCAGGGTGTCTCGCCTCGCGGTTGCCGTGTCCTTTTGTGCGTACGCAGTTATGACCATCGCCATCAGCATGGCGAATGCCTTACATCTATCCATCTATCTGTGACTGATGCCGAATTATTATCCCCCATATCCTGTGGGGGGAGGTTAATAATTAATGGTTTTGGCAGGTATTCTGGCTTCACCACACGTAGCGGTCGTCTTCCCAACCCAGGCAGGTCAGTGACTTGGCTTGACCGTACACACAACGTGGCTCACAGCTGCAGGAACAGCTCAGGTTTTACACCTGATTCCCTTGCGCAGACGTTCTGTCTGCTTCCAAATCCGTTGCAAAATTACAGTTTTTCGATGATATCAGCAAATAAAAGGCTAAAATATCTCTTGTTCCTTGCCGCAATGCGGGCAAAAGTGGGCGTTATCGGGCAGCGGACAGCCGCACTCGGGGCATTTGTGCTTTGCCTTGCTTTTCTGGTGGTCGTGAATGAACTGTGCGCTTACGATACCCGTGGGGACAGCCATGATTGTGTAGCCCATCAGCATGATGATGGCGCTCAGGAAGCGGCCGACGCCGGTGACGGGGGCAATGTCGCCATAGCCCACGGTCGTCATGGTCACGATGGCCCAGTAGATGCTCGTCGGAATGTCTTTGAATTCCGTGCCGGGCACGTCTCCCTCCACCATGTACATCAGCGATCCAAGTGCGAGGGTCATGATGGCAACGAACAGGAAGAAGACGAAGATCTTGCGCGAACTCAGCAGCATCGACTTCATCAGGTTGTCGCCCTCTTCAAGGAAACTGAACAATTTGAAGACGCGGAAGACACGCATCAGGCGGAACGTACGGAGGATCATCAGGTAGCGTGCGCCGCCGAAGATCCAGCCGAGGTAGAGGGGTAGCGTGCTCAGGAGGTCGATGATTCCGTAGAAGCTGAGCGCGTACTTCATGGGCTGCTTGGCACAGTAGATGCGACACACGTATTCCAGGGTGAAGAAGAAAGTGAACACGTATTCCAGCACGGTGAAGGTCTGCTTCCACATGGGCGATATGCCCTGCATGCTCTCGATGATGACGAGGGCGATGCTGGCCACGATGGCCCACAGCAGCGTGATGTCGAACGCCTTACCCGCCTTTGTGTTACTCTCAAAGATGATGGTGTACAGCTGTTTCTTCAATGTTTCGTTTGATAACAGTTCCTTGATGCTCATGACTTACTTTCGCTTTCGTTTCTGGACAATGGACAGAGTAGTCCTGTTGTCATTTTCCCTTTCCAAAGTAGTACTGTCCCTTCCCCCGGGTGTAGGAGGCAAATTGAATGGCATTCTGGGGACAATGGTGGTAGCAGGCCATGCACTGTGTGCAGTTGCCCTGCCACTGGGGATGTCCGTCCTTTATTTTTATATTATGTAGAGGGCATTTCCGCTCGCACAGGCCGCAACCCGTGCATCCGTCCGTTACGTGGTATTTCTTGTCCGTGGCGAAGCGAACGAAACTGGGTTGGATGACGTAGGACTTCAAGCGTGGCAGCGTGCCTACGATGAGGTCCTGCACCGCCTTGTGCTGACGGATGCTCTCTGCCATCTGGGGCAGCTTCTCCGCTGCCCGTGCCAGTTTCTCGTCCTCCAGCTTTTTGTCGTCGAGCTTGAAGCCCGGCATACAGAGGTAGGTGTTGGGCATCTGCAGGCAGAACACGCCTTGCAGGTCGAGTCCTGCCTTTCCCAGCGTCTTCCGGAAGGTCTTGTGCGTCATGCCCATCTCATCGCCGCAGGTGCAGGCCATCCAGACGTACGAGGCCTTCCCCGTCCACTTTACCTGTCCGATGAAGTCGGTCACCAGTTGCGGGGCTGCCCACGAGTAGACGGGGAAGACGAAACCGATGCTCTCGCCCTGCGTTATCTCATAGGTCGCCATGCCCTCGCGCTGGAGGTCGGGGATGAAGCGCATCTCCTCACCCAGTCGGGCAGCCAGTTGCTCGGCTACCCAGCGACTGTTTCCGCATCCGCTGTAGTAGAATATCATCGGCTGAACTGGAAGTCTTTGATTTGACAGATGGAGTGTCCCTTGACTGGCGAGGTGAAGACGAAGAACAGCGCGTGCTTGCCCTTGACCTGCTTCAGTGCCTCTACGGCGATGGTGGCCTCGCGCAGCGTGTTCTTGCTGGCAGCGGTGATGGCGAGTGTGCCAATCTTCTTGCCACCCTGCTGCGACGGGCGGTCCAGGTAGACGTCCATGCGGCCGTTCAGTCCCTCGGGAACGTAGTTGAGCGACAGTTTCAGTCCCGTCTTGCCATACGTTTTGTCGAAGTTGAAGTACTTGTAGCCCACAGCCGAGCCGCTGGTGATGTGCAGCACCGAGCTGACGTTGATCTTGGCATCATAGGGGTCCTTGTCGCCATAGTGGTCGCCATAGTGCGCCTCGTTGTAAGGACCGGGATAGATGATGCGGGGATATTCCTGGTGTGCAGGAGTGGGACCGGTGTAGTAGCAGGCAATGCCGGCGGGGTAGCGCTTCAGTGGGTCGAGGCCGTTCGTCTCGAAGCCCTCGCTGGTATATTCGCCCTCGCTAATCTTGACCGTGCCGTTGGGACCCTCCGTCACCTCCACGCTGATGGGAGCCACCATGGCCTGGCGCGAGTATTCGTCGTCGCCCGACTGACGGTGATAGAAGACGTACCACTGACCGTTGATCTCGCAGATGCTGCCGTGGGTGTTGCCGCTCGGGCAGGCAGTGACACGGTACTTGCCGCCTCCGATGGGTTCCTTGCCACGTCCGTCGATGATGGTGCCGCCATAGGTGAAGGGACCCAGGGGCGAGTTGCTGTAGCAGTAGGCCAGCGTGTAGTTCGTTTCGGGCAGACCGAACTCGCCGTCCTGCGTCCAGCGGCTGTAGATGAAGACGTACTTATCCTTAATCTTGCGCATTGACGAAGCCTCGAAGAAGCGTTCCACGCCCGGCTGCTTGTAGTTGGGAATCATGTCCTCCACGATCTTTGTGCCCGGCTTTACTGTCGCCATGGTTGCGGGGTCTAATTCGGCACCGTTGCTCTTCTCGAAGCCCCAGTATCCGTAGACTCTGCCATCGTCATCGACGAAGACGGCGGGGTCGAAGGCCAGGATGCCATCGCTCTTGCGAGGGTCCTCCTTACTCCAGTTATAGGCAATGAAGGGACCGTCCGGACGGTCGCTCTTCGCCACCTGGCCGTTGCGTCCCCACGCCTGGTTGTTGGGGTAGAGGTAGTATGTCTTCTTGCCGTTGGCGTCCACGGTGACGGTCACGTCGGGAGCGTACAATACGTCTGCCACACCCTTCTGGTCGAGCAGTCTGCCGTCGCCGCCGTAGATGCTGCGGAAGATGACGCCGTCGAAGCGCCAGTTGTTCAGGTCTTCCACCGGAGCCGACCACACCACCTGGTCGCGGCCGCAGTAGTTGTCGCGCAGCACATCGTGCGAACCATACAGATACACACGGTACTTGCCTGGGTTGTCAGGATCCTCAAACACGTAAGGCTCACCGTCGGGAATGAACTCCCACAAGGGCAGGATGGGGTTGACCGCCTTCAGCAGCGATGTTCCTGTCATCAGGAAACTCATCAAGAAGAATACTACGTACTTTTTCATTTCTTATCTTTTTTGTTTTTATAATCTTATCGATACAACTTCTTCTACTTCTACAAGTTGTGCGGTTTCGGACTTTCCCTTACTTCACCCACTCCCTGTACTCCTTGGGCGAACACTGGTATTGCGCCCTGAAGGCAGCCACGAACGCTGCCTCGGTGCGATAGCCACATTCGAGGTAGATGGTCGATACGTCCTCGTCCGTGTTGGATAGCAGGTAGGCAGCATGGCGAGATCGCAGACGCGAGATGTACTCTGCAATGGTCAGTCCCAGCACTTCCTTGATCGTCTGGGTTATCTCCTCCGGCGTCACGTGCATCACCTTCGCCACGTCCTCGCGCGTCAGCGACTCGCGGCAGAAGAGTTTTTGCTGCATGCACGTGTAGTCTAGTCGTTCGATGAAGGCTGCCATGTCCTCGCGGTTGACTTCCTCGTGCACCACCTCAGTCGTTTTCGGCGCCTTCTGCGCACTCAGGTAGGGCAGCACGCCGTCCGTGCAGCGCATGTTGACGATGCGCCTGTTCAACGCCAGCCAGATGATGACGCTCACCAGCTGGTAGGCAACCTGCGTTGCCAGTTCGTTGAAGAAGATGTTCATCAGGATGTCCAGAATCGCGATGATCAGCAGCATCGCAAAGATAGGGTTCAGCCAGTTAATCTGCCTGCCCTCCAGGTCGGCGTACACGTTCGGCAACTCGCGGTTGAAGCGTCGTCCGGCCAGAAACAGTACCGATCCGTAGAACACCATGTATATAATGAGTCCGGCGATGGTGCCTAAGAATACCAAGTGAGCCTCGTCCTCCATCCCCTGAAAGAGCAGCAGGCCGTGCAAGCCAACCAGGGCACAGAGTGTACCCAGGTGCAGGAAGATGGTGCGGTACTTCACCTCGCAGAAGCGCGTCAGCTCCATCAATAGAAACACGCCTGGCGGAACGGCCGTCAGGTCAAACAGCGCCTCGAGCTCTTCGTCGCGCATAGGTGAACCGTCGAAGTAAGGGAACGAGATGATGCTGTAGAACAATATCTGCAGCATCAGCACCAGCATCATTCCTCCGCATGTCTTGCGCACTCGGGTGGGAATGTCCTTCAGCGGACTCCTCCGCAGGAAGAAGAGAGCAAAGGTGAAGAAGAATGCCAGCATGAAGCCGTGCATTAGGTCGTTGATATGCTCGTACATGTTTATCATCGTTTTTTGGGTTAACTAGATGCAAAGGTAGTAAATATATACGAAACGCAGAGCGAAAAGACTGCGAAAACTAACTTTTGACCTCAACCATTGTGCTATCTCCGTCTTTCTCCAAGGTCCAGCTGCCCCCTGTTGCGGTAGTCGCTGATCTGCTCCTTGCCTTCAGTTCACTTCGCTTCGTTCTTCTTCAATCCAGTGTACGCAAAGAAGAAGTCGGGTTGGTGGTTGACGATGAGGCTTTCGGGGAAGTCGGTCTGCTGAATCAGGGGAAGGACGTACTGGTAGTTGGCGATGTCGGAGCAGAAGTGGGCATCGCTGCCCAGGATGACGGGCACTTCGTAGCGCTTACAGAGGCGCAGGATTTCGGTGTAGTTCTTGTGGGAGGCGTCGAGTCCGCGTGCTGGCTTGAACGAGGAATTGTTGATTTCGAGGAGGGTATGGGTCTCCTTGGCAGCCTGTACGATGGGTTCGAAGAGGAGCGTGGCAGTTCCGTCGCCGGGGTGACTGATGATGTTGACGTAGGGGTTGCGTATGGCCTGTATCATGCCGTGGGTGTTCTCCTCGGGCGTACCGCCAGTCCAGCAGAGCCGGTGGATGCCCGCGATGCGGATGTCGAGGCAACGCTGGTAGTACCATTCGTCGAGGTCGAGTGTTCCCTGGGTGTCGAGGATGTTGAGCTCGGCGCCAAGCAGGAGGTTGACGCCGTACATCTGGCGTGGTACGACGTGGAGGTTGCGGAAGTATATGGGGTCGCAGGTTCCGGGAATGTTGGGACCATGCTCGGTGATGCCCAGGTATTCCAATCCCTTGTCTGCTGCTGTTCGCGCCATCTCCATGATGGTGTTGTAGGCGTGGCCAGAGGCAAGTGTGTGGGTGTGGAGGTCGAGTTTATAGTTCATAGTTCACATTTATTCGACATACGTCTCATCAAGCTTCGCAGTCATAGTTATTCGACATGAGTACTAACACGGATTCGGGCCCCATGTTGAAGAGGAGGTCAAGGATGCTGAGGTGGGACTGGAAACCGTTGCGCTGGGCGAAGACCTGATAGTAGGTGGGGTAGGGGAGTTCGCGGAGCATGCTGGGTTCGGCCCATTGCTGGAGGTCGGCTTGCATGTAGTGGTCGGTGAGTTCGATTTCTGCCTCTATGTCGAGGAGCTGAAGGAGGGTGTGGGTAAGCTGGAGGTTGAACTCGCACAAGAAGGGGTAGCGTCGCTCAGTGTAGAAGGGTCGCAGGTCGTCGGCATAGTACTCGAAGAAGGGTGACTTGCCGTAGCTGGACTCGAGGGCGTTCCAGTGGAGGTGGCGCCAGTTGCCGTGCTCGCTGATGCGAAGGTCGCGCATGAGGCACTTATGAGTCGAGGGTTTCTCGACGGGGATGGTGAGCGTTTGTGGCCCGTTGGGACCGGTAATGATGCAGCGGTTGCGGAACGTCTGCTTGACGTAGTTGTCGTATTGCTCGATGCGTGCTCCGCCTTGCTGCAACATGGCAGCATAGTGGGGGATGGGGGCAAGGTAGCAGGATGGGAGTATCAGGGTCATAGGATTTTTCCGATGAGTGACGTTTGAGGTACGAAGCCGAAGGAGCGCGAGTCGAGCAGGTTCTGGGGATTGTCGGTCGTCATCCAGTAGTAGTCTTGCTGGAAGGTGTAGGTGGACTGGATGCGGCCGCTGATGCAGAGCGAGTCGTTGAGGATGACGGCCTTGACGGGTTCGTGGCGCATGATGGTGGGAGCGTAGAATCGCAGATTCTCGGTCGTGATGCGTGTCTTCTTCCCCTTGGCGGGTACAATGAGGGGATGTGTGAAGCCGTTGCGACGGTCGTGGAACTTGCTGATGCGACCCGTCTCGTTGTTGTACCAGAGCGTGTCGCCGGGAACGGACAGGCAGCGTCCTATGCGCCGTGCGGTGGTGTCGGGTTGTCCCTCTCGTGTTGGCAGGGGCTGGTTGTACACCACCCAGTCGTTGCGCTTGACGGGCGACGGTGCCCAGCGCTGATGGGGATTCCAGGGAGTGCGGAAGCCATAAGCCCATCGATTGACGAGCGCCCACTTGCCCGCCTGGGGGCATTTGCCCTCAGGCACGACGATGACGTCCATCACGAACAGGCGACCGATGAGTAGCAGGAGAAGTATGCTCAGCGATATAATGGCAACCTTCTTCATGGGCGGAATAGAATTTATTTTATGTTGTCGACCCAGCGGAACAGGCGGTTCCAACGAATGCCCTGGAAGAAGGGCTTGTCCTTGTCGCTGCTGAACCAGATGATGATGGGCTTGCCTACGACGTGGTCCTCGGGAACGAAGCCCCAGTAGCGCGAGTCGGCTGAGTTGTGGCGGTTGTCACCCATCATCCAGTAGTAGTCCATCTTGAAGGTGTAGTTCTTTGCCTCCTGTCCGTTGATGAGAATCTTGCCCTGAGGTGTCACCTGCAGGTCGTTGCCCTCGTAGACGGTGATCAGTCGTTCGTAGATGGGCAGGTTCTCGAGGTTCAGGCCTTCGGGTATCTCCTTTCCCTTCTCAGGAATCCAGAGGGGGCCGTAGTTGTCGCGGCTCCAGTTTCGGGTCAGCTTGCTGCGCACGTGGGGGTAGATGCCTGCTTTTGCATCTTCCACAATTTCGATGCTCTCGACCAGGTCGGTGCGGTTCTTCAGCGTCTGGTAGGCGTGGTTGGTGAGGGGGATCTCACCCTGCAAGTTGAGGGTCTCGAAGGCTTCCTGTGTCAGCATCAGTTCCTCAGCCAGTGCATCGGGGATGCGCTGCTTTAGCTTGATGTGATAGTTGAACTGCACCATGTCGGGCTGCTTGTTGGGCTTGCCGTCCAGGTAGACCACTCGGTCCTTGATCTCCAGCGTCTGGCCGGGTGTTCCTACGCAACGCTTCACGTAGTTCTCGCGACGGTCCACGGGTCGGGTGATGATCTTGCCGAACTGTGTGGGTTTCGCGGCAATGTACTGCTGTCCCAGTTCGTGGCATGCCTCGTAGTACTGGCGCATCTGCAGCGTCGACATGGAGTCGAGCGAGATGGTGTAGCCGTAGGTGTTGGCAAAGAGCTGCTTGCCGATGTCGTATACGTAGTCGTAGTAGTCGCTGTTGGGGTTCGCCGTCATGACGGTGTCTCCGTTGGGGAAGTTGAAGACCACGATGTCGTTCACTGGGATGCGCTTGGCATGGATGCGCTTGTAGTCCCACTTGATCCACTCGAGGTAGCTGTTGCCCAGGTTCATGGGCAAGGTGTGCTGGCAGAGGGGCATGTGGAGGGGGGTCTGTGGCACGCGTGCTCCATAGCTCATCTTGCTGACCATCAGGTTGTCACCAACTAGAAGGCTCTTCTCCAGCGACGAACTGGGGATGGTATAGTTCTGGAAGAAATAGATGTTGACGAAGTACACCGCAACGAGGGCAAAGACGAGGGCATCGACCCAGCTCATGAGGGTGCGGGTCACAGGGCTATCGCTATCCTTCCACCAGGTCCAGTTGATGTACTTGGTGATGTAGTTGTCCACGATGAAGGGAAGTACGATGAGGCCAATCCACGACTCGGCATAGACGAGGAAGGCGATGTACAAGGCTACCATGACGCAGCACTTGACGATGTCCTTGCTGCAAAGGGGTGACTTGTTGATCTCCTTGCGGCGAGCGTTTATTTTTTCAACGAAACTACTCATAGTTGTGATTTAGAATTTGAACAAATCGTCGGTGGTCAGCAAACCAGTGTGCTGGGCAGTGTATTCGGCAGCCAGCACGGCACCAAGGGCAAAACCCTGGCGAGAGTGGGCATCGTGGGTGATGGTGATGAGGTCCTCGGGAGAGTCGTAGGTAATGGTGTGGATGCCAGGAACTTCCTTGCGACGGATGTCATCGATGCGCAGCACGTTGTCGGCCGTCTCGTGCAAGCCCCAGCGCTCCTTGCGGTCCAGCTCGTCCACGATGGCCTCGGCCAGGGTGATGGCGGTGCCTGAGGGTGCATCCAGTTTGTGTACGTGGTGTGTCTCCACCATGTTCACGTCGTACTGGCTGAACTGGTTCATGATGCGTGCCAGGTAGCGGTTCACGGCCGAGAAGATGGCCACGCCCACGCTGAAGTTGCTGGCCCAGAAGAGCGTCTTGCCCTCCTCCGAGCATGCCTTGCGAACGTCGTCGCCGTGCTCCTTCATCCAACCCGTCGAACCGCTCACGATCTTCACGCCCTTCGACCATGCCTTCAGGTAGTTGTCGTAGGCCACGTGAGGAGCCGTGAACTCGATGGCGACGTCGGCACTCTTGAAGGCCTCGCTCTCGAAGTCCTCCTGGTTGTCGATGTCAATGATGCTTACAATCTCATGACCGCGGTCAAGGGCTATCTTCTCAATCATACGGCCCATCTTGCCGTATCCAATCAATGCTATTTTCATCTTTTTTTGCTTATTTATTCTATTAATAATGTATGGTTCACTTTGTCTTCAAGGTTCCGGACTTCTGGCATAACTTTCTTATATCGTCACGGAACCTGTCAAAAATACACAGATTTTCTCGCTACAAAATTACGTAAAATCAGTGATTCTGCAAACTTTCGGGTTGAAAAACTGCCCGAATCCATATTTTTTAAGACGTGGGATTGCTGTTTGTTCTGTATTTTTGCTACCTTTGCGCTTGTCCACGCTGGCGGCAGGGTGCATTAGAGTTGGCTCAGGCCTTCTCGGGAAGACGCCCGGCCGGCGTGGATTCAGAGTGTGTCTTGACATGTATCTAACATAATCTAAAAGCTATGTTTAAAAAGACAATTTGCGCCCTTGCGGCGATTTTCGCTGTGCTGACCACAGGTCTGGCACAGCAGGCAGATCCGGAACTGGAGTTTGTTCTGGAGCTGAAGGTGAAACTGGGCAATGCCTTTGGTGTAGGCAAGACGGCTCACGGCAACCGTTTCGTCATCCCCATCACGGGAGGTACGTTCGAGGGACCTCGGATCAAGGGTGAGGTGCTCGAAGGCGGTGCCGACTATCAGTTGCAGAACCAGGAGATGGGCCGTACGGACCTGGAGGCAATCTACTGCATCCGCACCGACGACGGCGTGAGCATCCATGTTCGCAACCGTGGCATCATCGGCAACGACGGCTACTTCTACTGTTCGCCCACCTTTGAGGCTCCCATGGACAGCAAGTATGCCTGGTTGAACAATGCTATCTACGTCTGCCGTCCCTCGGGTTTTGTGAACGGTGGCATCGGCCTGAAAGTCTGGAAGGTACGCGATGCGTTCAACTTCGAGAGCACCATTCAAGACATCAAGCCCATCCCAGACGCTTTGCGTCAGCCTGCGCAGAAGCAGGGTCGCATCGAGGAGTTCAAGTACACGGCACACCGTGCAGGCAAGACGCTTCAGAAGCATGCCCGCGTCTATCTGCCTTATAACTACAAGGCAAAGGACAAGAAGACCAAGTACAACGTCTTGTATCTGATGCATGGCGGTGGCGACAAGACCACCTCGTTCCTGACTCCTCCCAACGACTGGTTCCCCTTGCGAAATGTCCTTGACCACATGATCGCCGACGGTTCCATCGACCCCATTATCGTGGTCACCCCCACCTTCTACGATGACGATGAGAACATTGGTGCCAACAAGATGGACGACGCCATTGCCCTGACTCGCGATTTCCACATCGAGCTGCAGAACGACCTCATCCCAGCTGTGGAGAAGGCATACAACACCTATCTGGAAGGAACTGACAGCTTGGCGGTTACGAAGAGCCGTGAGCACCGTGCCTTCGGCGGTTTCTCCATGGGTGCCCTCACCACCTGGTACCAGTTGGCCTATGGCATCAATGCCGTGAAGTACTTCCTTCCTTTGAGCGGTGACATCTGGGCCTACAACGAAAAGGGCGAGAAGCAGAGTCCCGAGTTTGCTGCCAAGTGGATCAATGGCATGATAGAGAAGTCAGGCTTCGCCAACGACTTTGAAGTGTTCGGCTACACCGGCACCGAGGACATGGCCGGCAATCCCCAGAAGAATGTCACTGAGGCATTGCATCAGTTCGCCCCCGTTTTCCGCTATGACACAGGTGCTTCCAAGGGTCAGCCCACCCCCAATGCCAACCTCCGCTTCTCCATGCGCAAGGGCGGACAGCACTATTATGGTGACATAAACCAGTACCTTTACTTCGCTTTGCCTTTGCTCTGGAAGTAAAGAGGGGAAGTTAGCGTTTTCGTTGCTGCAAGAAACAAGCGTGCAGCACGCTTAGAGTCTAGATAGGGTCAATTGGACAAATTGTCTGATTGGCCCTAACTGTTTTT
>JAKSLN010000056.1 GCA_024401165.1 Bacteroidaceae bacterium | reverse complement strand
TCGACGTGGAGATCAACGAGGGTGCCATCAAGTGGGATACGTTCCGCAGCCAGGGTGCTGGTGGCCAGAACGTCAACAAGGTTGAGTCGGGTGTGCGTGCCCGATACATGTGGCGCAACCCCTTCACCAACGAGGACGAGGAGATACTGATCGAGTGCACAGAAACGCGCGACCAGCCCAAGAACAAAGAGCGTGCCCTTGCGCGCCTGCGTACATTTATATATGATAAGGAGCACCAGAAGTACCTCGACGATATCGCCAGTCGACGTAAGACAATGGTCTCGACAGGTGACCGTTCAGCCAAGATTCGCACCTACAACTATCCGCAGGGCCGCATCACCGACCACCGCATCGGCTACACCATCTACAACCTGCCCGCCTTCATGGACGGACAGATACAGGACTGCATCGACCACCTCATCGTGGCCGAGAATGCCGAGCGTATGAAGGAAGCAGAACTTTAAGGAAAAAGAGAATATGGGACTTGTATATACAAAGAAAAAGGACGAGAAGGACGAGAAGACCGTCAACGTCGTAGAGTACGTGGATCGCATGTTCAACCAGCAAAAGAAAGAGGAACAGGCGGAGCAGCCCAAGATTGAATCAACAAAGTAGATAAATAAAAAAGACAAAGATATGAACCGCAAAGAACTTGTAAATCAAATAATGCAGAAGAAGTCATTCCTCTGCGTAGGTCTGGACGTTGACCTGAATAAGGTGCCCGAACACTTGCTGAAGGAGGAGGACCCCATCTTCGCCTTCAACAAGGCTATCATTGACGCTACGGCTCCCTACTGTGTGGCCTACAAACCCAATCTGGCGTTCTACGAGGCTTACGGCGTGAAGGGCATTATTGCCTTCGAGAAGACGGTGAAGTACCTGCAGGAGAACTATCCCGAGCAGTTCATCATTGCTGACGCCAAGCGTGGTGATATCGGTAACACATCGAAGATGTATGCCAAGACATTCTTTGAGGAATACAACGTTGACGCCCTCACCATCGCTCCCTACATGGGCGAGGACAGCGTGACACCCTTCATCAGCGAGGGCCACTGGGTCATCCTCTTGGCTCTGACCTCGAACAAGGGTTCGTTCGACTTCCAGCTCACCGAAGACAAGGACGGCGAGCGCCTCTTCGAGAAGGTGATTCGCAAAAGTCAGGAGTGGGGCAACGACGAGAACATGATGTACGTCGTTGGCGCAACACGTGGCGAGATGTTCAAGGACATCCGCAAAGTTGCGCCCAACGCCTTCCTGCTCGTCCCCGGCGTGGGTGCACAGGGCGGTAGCCTCGAGGAAGTGTGCAAGTACGGCATGATAGAGGACTGCGGTCTGCTGGTCAACAGCAGCCGTGGCATCATCTTCGCCGACAACACAGAGAACTTTGCCCAGGTAGCTGGCGAAAAGGCGAAGGAGCTGCAGGAGCAGATGAAAGCATTGTTATAAAAAACCCACCCCCGCCTCCCTCAAAGGGGAGGGCCTATATACAAGGGGGAAGGATAAAAAAACAACGAGAAATAAGAGAAAGAAACAAAATTACAAATAAAATAGGAGCTGCACACCGCCCCCAACAGAAATGCAGCTCCTCCCCTTAGGGGGAGGCGGGGGTGGGGCTAATATGGAATTTACCGCAGGAATGATAGCTGGCCTTATTGAGGGAACCGTCGTCGGCGATCCCGCAGCCAAGGTCAACAATTTTGCCAAGATTGAGGAGGGACGCCCCGGTTGCATCTCCTTCCTGGCAAACGACAAATACGAGCATTACATCTACGAGACGCAGAGCAGCGTGGTGCTGGTGAACAACAGCTTTGAGCCCAAGAAGGAGATACAGGCGACACTCATCAAGGTGGCCGACGCTCGCGAAGCTGTGGGCAAGTTGCTCACCATCTACGAAAGCATGAAGCCCAAGCCAAAGGGTATCAGTGAACTGGCATTCGTGGACCCAACGGCCAAGATAGGCGAAAACGTATACCTGGGTCCCTTCGTTGCCATTGGTCCTGGTGCTGTCATCGGCGACGGTTGCATCCTACACCCCCACGCCACGGTAGGTGCTAATGCAAAGATTGGTGAGTATACACAGATGTACAGCAACAGCGTGGTATATCACGACTGCAAGGTAGGAGCGCGCTGCGTACTGCATGCAGGTTGCGTCATCGGTGCCGACGGTTTCGGTTTTGCACCCACGCCCGAAGGCTACGAGAAGATCCCCCAGATAGGCATCGCCATCCTGGAGGACGACGTTGAGATTGGTGCCAACACGTGCGTCGACCGAGCCGTGATGGGTGCCACTGTCGTTCACAAAGGTGTGAAGCTGGACAACCTGATACAGATAGCACACAACGACGAGATAGGTAGTCACACCGTGATGAGCGCCCAGGTGGGCATCGCCGGTTCGGCCAAGATAGGCGAATGGTGCATGATAGGCGGACAGGCAGGTCTGTGCGGTCACATCAAGGTTCCCAACCGCACGATGATCGGTCCGCAGACCGGCATCATCACTCCACCCAAGGAGGAAGGCAAGTCCATCATGGGCTATCCCAGCATGGACAGCAAGGAATACTTCAAGTCGAGCGTACTCTTCCGCAAACTGCCTGAGATGAACAAAACCATCCTGACCATGCAGAAGGAAATTGAAGAACTGAAAAAGAAACTCGAAGAAAACAAATAAGGAAAATGACCAACAAGCAATGTACCCTGGGAGACAGCTTCTCCCTCTCCGGAAAAGGACTTCATACAGGACTTAACCTCACGCTGACCATCCTCCCTGCCCCTGAAAATCATGGTTACAAGATACAGCGTGTCGACATGCCTGGGCAACCCATTTTCGACGCCGTGGCCGAGAATGTCATCGAGACGACTCGCGGCACCGTGCTGGGCAAGGGTGAGGCACGATGCAGCACCGTAGAACATGCCATGGCTGCCTTGTATGCACTGGGCATCGATAACGTGCTGTTCCAGGTCAATGGTCCCGAGTTCCCCATCCTCGACGGAAGCGCAGAGCTCTACATCAAGGAGATCAAGCGCGTGGGCATTAAAGAGCAGAGCAAGGAAAAGAACTTCTACATTATTAAAAACAAAATAGAGATCAAGGACGAGGCTACCGGTTCCTGCATCACTATCCTGCCCGACGAAGAATACAGCATCACAACGATGATTGCCTTTCAGTCGAAGGTGCTGAGCACGCAGTTTGCATCACTCGAGAAGATGGAGAACTTCGGCACTGAGATTGCCGCCGCACGAACATTCGTCTTCGTTCGCGAGATTGAGCCCTTGCTCATGGCAGGCCTCATCAAGGGCGGTGACTTGGACAACGCCATCGTCATCTACGAGAACGAGATGCCCCAGGAGAAGTTGGACAAACTGTGTGAACTGACCGGCGCCGAGCAGCACGATGCCAAGGACATGGGTTACTTGCAGCACAAGCCGCTGGTATGGGACAACGAGCCAGCTCGCCACAAGTTGCTCGACCTCATTGGTGACATGGCCCTCATCGGCCGCCCCGTCCTGGGTCGCGTCATTGCCACCCGTCCCGGTCACACCATCAACAACAAGTTTGCTCGACTGATGCGCAAGGAGATAAAAAAGCACGAGGTGCAAGCTCCGAAGTACGACCCCAACAAGGCGCCCGTCATGGACAACATCCGCATCCGCGAACTGCTGCCCCACCGCTACCCCATGCAGTTGGTAGACAAGGTCATCAACCTAGGCAAGACCTACATCGTGGGTGTGAAGAACATAACGGCCAACGAGCCTTTCTTCCAGGGACATTTCCCCACAGAACCCGTGATGCCTGGCGTGCTGCAGATTGAGGCGTTGGCACAATGTGGCGGTTTGCTGGTGCTGAACGGAGTGGAGGAACCCGAGCGCTGGAGCACCTATTTCCTGAAAATCGACGACGTGAAGTTCCGCCAAAAGGTTGTACCCGGCGACACGCTGGTCTTCAAGGTTGAGTTTGCCATTCCTCCCCGTCACAACATTGCCACGATGCGCGGCTTCGCCTTCGTAGGCGAGACTTGCGTCATGGAGGCAACCTTCACCGCACAGATTGCGAAGAACAAATAAAGTATATATTATGAGTAAAATAAGTCCTTTAGCATACATTCACCCCAACGCAAAGATTGGAGAAAATTGTGAGATTGGTCCTTTCTGCTACATCGACGAAAACGTAGAGATAGGCGACAATAACACGCTGATGAACAGCGTAACTATCCTGTACGGTGCACGTATTGGCAACGGGAACATCTTTTTCCCCGGTGCCGTCATCAGTGCCATCCCTCAGGACCTCAAGTTCCAGGGCGAGGATACGCTGGCCATCATCGGCGACAACAACAAGATTCGCGAAAACGTAACCATCAACCGTGGTACCGCTGCACAGAATCGCACCAAGGTGGGCAATGGTAATCTGCTGATGGAGGGATGCCACGTGGCTCACGATGCGGTTGTGGGTAACGGATGCATCATCGGCAACAGCACCAAACTGGCAGGTGAGATCGTCATCGACGACCATGCCATCCTCAGTGCAGGCGTGTTGATGCACCAATTTACACGTGTAGGCAGCTACACCATGGTGGGTGGAGGAACACGCTTCAGCCAGAGCATCCTACCCTACTCCATGGTGGCACGTGAACCGGCAGCATTCTGCGGCCTTAACCTGGTTGGTTTGAAACGCAGAGGATTTGAGCGCGAAACCATCAACCGCATCCACGAGACCTACCAGATCATCATGGGCAACGGCAAGCTGGACGAGAAGTTGGAGCGCGTAAAGCAGGAAATCCCCATGGGACCCGAGATTCAGTACATCCTTGACTTCATCGAATGGACAGGCCAGCGCGGATTCATCAGATAAACGTAACAAGAAGCTTATGAACTTACGTATCACGTTGGCATCCAACGAAGTGGAGGACTTCGCAATGGAGATCCTCATCGATGCCAACGCCACTTTCCTTGACCTACACAATACGATTCTGGAGGCTTGCCACTATCAGGAAGGTGAGAAGCATCGCTTTTACATCTGCGACGAGGATTGGCGCCCCGAGCAACGAATTCTCTTGCAAGACGAGGGAATCACAAACAGCGACGAGGACCTTTACTTGATGGAAGACACCATACTGGGCGACTTCCTCGAGGACGAAGGTCAGCGCCTTGCCTACCGCTTTGACCCAGAGAGTCGACGACTCTTCCTCATGGAACTGACGGAGACAACGTTTGGCACCCGTCAGCCTGAACCTATGGTAAAACGCTGCATCGGCACTCCTCCCGACCAAACCTTAGAAGAGGAAGACCTGATTCCCATCTCCGCCAGCAGCGCCATTGCTCCCGAGATAGACGAGTCGTTCTATGGAGACGAAGGTTTCGAAGCAGACGAATTTGACGAGGAGGGATTCGACATTCTGGAGGGGTAGATACCCCTTCATAAGGCGAGGCGCGTCATTGACGCGTACGGACATTTTCGTGCGCCGCAGGCATCGAAGGAAGTGAGACAAAGACTAGTCCATGAACTGTGAATGATGAAGAAAACGTTGATTGTCCTACTGGGTCCCACAGGCATTGGTAAGACCGAACTGAGCTTGCAACTGGCAGAGCGACTGGGTTGCCCCATCCTAAACTGTGACAGCCGCCAACTCTTCCGAGACCTACAAATCGGAACGGCTGCACCCACACCTGCTGAACAGGCAAGGGTACAGCACTACTTTGTAGGGACACTGGGACTGGACGAATACTACAGCGCTGCTCAATACGAAGCGGAGGCTCTCACCCTTCTCGACGAGCTCTTCAAGACATACGACAAAGTGATTCTGTCGGGAGGAAGCATGCTCTACATCGATGCTGTCTGCAAAGGCATAGATGACATACCAACCATCGACGATGCAACACGTCATCTGATGAAGGAAAGATTAGAGAAGGAGGGATTGGAAAAACTGTGCGAAGAGCTTCGACAGTTGGACCCAGCCTACTACGAACTGGTGGACAAGCACAACACCCGACGCGTGGTACATGCACTCGAGATTTGTCACATGACGGGAAAGACCTACACCTCGTTTCGCACACAAAAGAAGAAAGATCGCAAATTTGACATTCTAAAGATAGGATTGCAACGTCCGCGTGAGGAACTGTTCGCCCGCATCAACTTGCGTGTTGAACAAATGATGAAAGATGGATTGCTCGACGAAGTCATGGACAACCTGAGCAACCGACACTTAAACTCGCTCAACACAGTCGGTTACAAGGAACTCTTTGAGTACCTTGACAACAAGGATAAACCGGCCGACGAACAACGGGCCTTGCAAATGAAGGGACACATAGCAACCTTGCAGGATGCCATAGAAAGAATAAAGAAGAACACGCGCGTATACGCGAAGAAACAAATGACTTGGTTCGCCAAGGACACCGACATTCGTTGGTTTCACCCCAATGATAAAGAAGCCATTTTCAAATACATTGAACAATGAAGAAGTGCTGGAAAAAGTTTAAGAGAGAGTTGAAAAGGCTCTATGGAGGAAAATGGTACAAGAGACTAGCCATGTGGCTACTCACGTTTTTCACGCTTTTCGTCCTGTTTCTGGGCACAGTTGACCATAACATATTTGGACTTTTCGGTTCGTCGCCCGGCTTTGAGGACATCAAGCAAGCAGAAAACTTCAACAGCGAGGCAAGCGAAATCTACAGTGCAGACAGCGTGCTCATTGGCCGCTATTTCAGCCAGAACCGTTCGGCCGTAACATACGAAGAGATTTCGCCCATCCTCATCCGAACCCTTGTAGACACCGAGGACGAACGCTTCTACAGTCACTGGGGAGTTGACTTCCGCGGACTCTTCTCGGCTGCCAAAGATATGGCAAAAGGACATGCGCGTGGCGCCAGCACCATCACGCAGCAGCTAGCCAAAAACCTGTTCGTCCGCACCAAGCATTCATCAACGGGCATTTTAGGTAACAACATCCTCATCAAGAAGATGAAGGAATGGATCATCGCCACAAAACTGGAGGTTTCACTGAACAAGGAGGACATCATCACAATGTACCTCAACACCGTAGACTTCGGTTGCAACTCATTCGGCATCAAGACAGCAGCGCGAACCTACTTCGGAACAACGCCAGACAAACTCACCTATGAGCAGTCGGCCGTCCTTGTTGGATTGCTGAAGGCGACCAGTTACTACAACCCTCGTTCCAACCCAAAGAACAGTCTTGAGAGAAGAAATGTTGTGCTCGGACAGGTGTTCGAAAAGGGGCACATTCTCGTTGACGGGAAACCCGCGACTAAGGTTCAGTTCGACTCCATCAAGGCACTTCCCATCAAAGTGGTAGAGCTGCGCAACGAAAGCAGCAACGACGGCGTGGCACCCTACTTCCGCCGTGCTGTGACCGACTACATTGACATGCTCTGCGACAAAGGATATGTCGAGGGCTATGACAAGGACAATCACCTCGACCTCTATGCCGACGGTCTGAAGATCTACACCAGTCTTGACACACGCATGCAGACCTACGCCGAAGAAGCTGCACACAGACAGATGGAACAGATTCAGCAGCGATTCGACGGGCACTGGAGCGGTCGCAATCCCTGGCGCGACGAGCATGGGCAGGAGATTCCCAATTTCCTTGAGGACCTGGCAAAGAAGACGGGATACTACGCCTATTTTGAAAAGAAATACGATGGTAACCAAGACTCCATCTTCTATCATCTGAAGAACGACAAGCACATCGTTCCCTTGTACAGTTACGACGGTATAAGAGAGGATTCCCTTAGCGTCATGGACTCCATCCGCTACATGGTCTCGTTCCTACACTGCGGTCTCGTCGCCATCGAACCTGACACTCGAGAGGTTAAGGCATGGGTAGGCGATCTCGACTTCAACTCATGGCAATACGACAAAGTTACCGCCATGCGTCAGCCCGGTTCTACCTTCAAACTGTTTGTCTATGCTGAGGCCATGAAACAGGGACTAACCCCAAACACGTCTCGTCCCGACCGTTACCAGGCGTATCCGGACACCGTTGACGGCAAGCCCACCATTTGGGCACCACACAACGCCGATGGACGATTTAGCGGAGCCAACGTCTCGCTCAAGACGGCCTTTGCCATGAGCATCAATAGTATAGCCGTTGGATTGGGATACGAATGCGGCATAGACAAGATTGCCAAGACTGCAGCAGAGATGGGTATCGAGAGTCCACTAGAAGCAAAACCATCGCTAGCGTTGGGATCGTGTGACGTCACCCTCTTGGAACTCACCAACGCCTACTGCACACCCATCAACGACGGCAAGTACAACATGCCCATCTTGGTCACCCGCATCACAGATCGTCATGGCAAGGTTATCTATGATGCCAAACTTCACGAAAAGCAAGCTATCCCCTACAAGGCTGCCTATCTTATGCAGAAGATGCTGCAAGCCGGCATGATGGGAACCAGTTCTCGTCTTCGCGGCTTTGTCAGCTCTGTATACAACCAAACGGAATGGGGAGGCAAGACGGGAACGAGCAACAACCACAGCGATGCCTGGTTCATTGGCGTCACCCCCAAGCTGGTCTTTGGTTCATGGGTGGGCGGAGAATACCGCAGCATCCACTTCCGAACCGGTGAGTTAGGCCAAGGAAACCGTACGGCACTGCCCCTCTGTGGCGACTTCATGAACCTCGTCCTCAAGGATACCCGCTTCAAGAAATACTGCGTCAAGTTCAAGGAACCCAAGGAGAAGATTGATGCCAAGGACTATTCCGGTGGCGTGCAATACGTAGCCGGCCATTCTGCTGATAGTGAGGCAGGTGAAGAAGGCGAAGAAGGAGTCGAGAACACAGGAGAAGCAGCCTCGACAACGGAGTCTACTCCTGTTCAAGAAGTACCCACCACTCCCACGGAGTAAGAAAGAAAAGCATCATAGCGAGAGACGTCAGCACAGTCAGACTTCAAGTACCTCATTCCAGAGGCAAATTAACATAAAATGGAAGAACAACAGATAGACATAAGCGGAGCAGAGTTTCAGAACGCACTGAATCTCATCACGCATACCCATCAGTCGCTCTTCCTAACCGGAAAGGCGGGAACAGGCAAGAGCACTTTCCTCCGCTACATCTGTAAGAACACGAAGAAGAAGCACGTCGTACTGGCACCAACCGGCATTGCTGCCATCAACGCTGGTGGACAGACTCTACACTCTTTCTTTAAGCTTCCCTTTCACCCCTTAGTACCGGACGACCAGCGATTTGCCGGACGACGCATAAAGGATTTCCTCAAATACGGGAAACCGCAGATCAAACTGCTTCGGGAGATTGAGTTGATCGTCATCGATGAGATATCAATGGTGCGCGCCGACATCATCGACTTCATCGACCGAATCCTGCGGACCTACACGGGCAACTTCCGCGTTCCCTTTGGCGGCAAGCAAATGCTGCTCATCGGCGACGTCTACCAGCTCGAACCTGTCGTCAAGAGCGATGAGCGCGACATCCTATCTCGCTTCTACCCCAACCCCTACTTCTTTTCGGCTCGTGTCTTCCGTGAGATGGAACTCGTAAGTATAGAACTGAGCAAGGTGTTCCGTCAGAAGGACCCTGTATTCATTCGTATTCTCGACCACGTGCGTTCGGGGCAAGTGAACGAAACAGAGTTGAAACTGCTGAACATGCAGATGGCCGACCCTGCCACGGATGAGTCCCCCAAAAAGGAAAGCGAGGCATTCGCCGAAAACCTCAACATCGTACTGGCCACACGCCGCGACACCGTCGACCACATCAACCAAGCGCATCTGGACGCCATCGCAGGTAAACCAACTGTCTTCAAGGGCGTTACGCAAGGCGATTTCCCCGAGTCCATGCTCCCCACCTTAATGGAACTGGAACTGAAACCAGGCGCACAAATCATCTTCATCAAAAACGACCAGGACAAACGCTGGGTAAACGGAACTCTCGGTACGATCATCGAGATTGACGAGGAAGCATTCGAACTGGCAGTCATCACCGACAAGGGTGAAGAGGTGCGCGTTGAACGTGACATTTGGGAAAACGTTCGCTATACGTACAACGAGAAAGAAAAGAAGATCGAAGAGGAACAACTGGGCGTCTTCAAACAGTTGCCCGTCCGTCTGGCATGGGCCATCACCATCCACAAGAGCCAGGGTCTCACCTTTGACCAGGTCACTCTCGACTTCGGAGGCGGAACGTTTGCCGGCGGCCAGGCCTACGTTGCACTCAGTCGATGCCGTTCGTTGGAAGGAATGACACTACGCCAGCCCATCAACCCCAGCGACATCTTTGTACGCCCTGAGATAACGCGCTTTGCCACAAGCTACAATGACAACAAAGCCATGGAGCGCGCTCTGCAGACTGCGCGTGCGGACATCGAGTATGACGCAGCCATCAAAAGCTTTGACAAAGGAGATATCCCTGAAGCACTCAACCACTTCTTTGTTGCCATCCATGCCCGCTACGACATTGAACGTCCCCTGCAACGACGCTTTCTGCAGCACAAACTTGGAGTTGTTCGCCGACTTAAGGAGGAGAATCAAGCCCTTCGCGATCAAATGTTCCAACAGGAACAACGCCTGCAAAGATATGCCCAGGAGTACTATGAGATGGGAAACCTCTGCATAACGGAAGCAAACAATCCCAAGGCAGCTATCAAGAACTACGACAAAGCCATCGAACTCTACCCCACATTTGTCGATGCCTGGATTCGCAAAGGAAACACCCTGCTGGACGAAAAGGACTACCAGGGCGCACTTCATTGCCTAAAGCATGCCTCCATCCTAAGTCCCAACAACTTCAAAGCATGGTTCAACCTAGGGCGCCTCCACATGGAAACGAACCATTTCGAACAGGCCGTCAGCGACTTCGACCACGCCACCAGCCTCAAGAGCGACCACGAACGAACCTATAGACTTTTAGGCGACTGTTTTGCCCGCCTGGGAGACGAGGAGAAAGCGGAACTGAACTGGGCTATTGCAGAGAAGCTTCGAAAGAAGAAGTCTTCGTAAAGCTCGGCACATTATTCGACATTTTTTTGGAAAGAAAGAAAAAAATAACTATCTTTGCCCCCATCATATGGTTCGCGCACGTTGAACAGAATTGACAAGCATAACCAAGTGCCGCCCATTTAACCAGAAAAACATAAAAATAACTATACAATGAAGTACAATCTTAAGAAAATTGCAGTTGCCCTCATGGTGGGAACTGCCGCCCTGACAAGTGCTCAGGCAAAGTCAACTCCCAAGTACACTTCTTATCTCTTCACCTACTTCACCGGCAATGCACCTGCCCAGGAGCAGATACGCTATGCCTTGAGTGATGACGGTTGGACCTGGAATCCCCTCAACAACGGTAACCCCGTCATTGCCAGCGATAGCATCGCTCTCAAGAAGGCCGTTCGCGACCCCCACATCTTGCGTGGTGAGGATGGTTACTTCTACCAGGTTGTAACCGACATGGCAAGCAGCCAGGGATGGGCAAGCAACCGCGGCATGGTTCTGCTCCGTTCAAAGAATCTAATCAACTGGGAGCACCACACCGTACACTTCCCCGAGAAGTACAAGGGCACCAACTTTGCCCACGTCACCCGCGTTTGGGCTCCTCAGACCATCTATGATGCAAGCGTTGGCAAGTACATGGTTTACTACAGCCTCCTTACCGACGACGGTAGCATCCCCTACGATAAGGTTTACTATCAGTACGCAAATGCTGACTTCAGCGACCTCGAAGGTGAGCCCAAGGTTCTCTATGACACGGGCGATGCAGCCATCGATACTGACATCGTGAAGGATGACAACGGCGACTACCACATCTTCTTCAAGACGGAAAACGGTCGCCAGAAGGGCATCAAGCAGTTCATCGCCAAGGACCTGCACAATTCCAAGGAATGGAAGCTGCAACCCGGTTTCTGCCAGGACACAAACGAAGCCGTTGAGGGCGCTGGTGTATTTCGCCTCCATGACGGCAGTTGGTGCCTGATGTACGATTGTTACGGCGCAGGTCATTACCAGTTCTGTAAGAGCGCCGATCTCATGACCTTTAAGCGTGTACAGGACACAAAGACCACAGGTGCCTTCACTCCCCGCCACGGTACAGTCATCGCCATCACCGCTGAAGAGGAAGCACTCCTCAAAGCATGGAGCGACTTGAGCATCGAGGCAGAACACTTGGCAAAGCGCAGTGTCCCCACGCTCACCCTCTATCAGCTTGAGAACCGCGAGGCCATCATCAAGGAAATCAAGGCAACCCTCAACGGAGAAGCCAGCCTCAAGAACTACCAGGCCATGCAAATTCGCCTAAAGGCATTCTATACCAAGTAAAAGCCGGACTTTAAGCAAAATTCAAGGAGATGAGATTGAGAAGTATTGTTGCCATCTTGCTGGCGTGTGCGGCATCTGCCACGGCAAAGAACACGCAGACAAAAGTCAGCCAGGTCATTGAGAGCGTAGCCCTCACCGAAGACGTAGACTATGTCATCACATCCGATGAACCCTTTGGTGCCATGGGCAGCGTGGACATCCAGAACACCGAGCATGCAGTCCTTATTATCCAGAGCAAGCGACCAAGTGAGGTTATCAAGATGCTCAAGAACCACGTCTTCATCAACGGCGCCCAAGCTGTCAATAGCAATAACTGCCAGGTGAAGATGTTCAACCGTGGAGCTATCATCTTTCCGTATGCGTCAGGATTCAAGCCACTTACTTGCTACACAGAAGCAAACTACGGTGGAAAGGAGTACAATAATTACACAGAAGGCCACGAGAACGGATTCATGAAGTCTCTCACCGCGACCAATCTCAACAACAGCATACGTTCCTTCAAACTCAAGCGCGGCTACATGGTTACTTTTGCCGTAGGAAAAGGAGGATGGGGATATAGCCGTTGCTTCATTGCGGACATGGAAGACCTCGAGATTCCCGTGATGCCCGAACCCTTCAACGGAACCATCTCCAGCTACCGACTCTTCAAGTGGTACAACGCTTCGAAGGCGGGCGTTCACGACACAAGCAAAAACGCCAACGCCGCCCTGCGCACTACTTCATGTTTTGACTGGGGACAGGGCAACGAGTCGCTGCTGCCCGACGTGGAATGGATTTCTCACCACATCTACGAGGACTGGCCATCGGCTTCAACCTGCGGAAGCGTGACCGGAACCTGCCACATGAAGACCAACAACGAGCCTGGCAACTCAGCCGACGATCATCCCCAGAGCGTGCAGGAAGTACTCAACAACTGGCAGAACCTCATGCGCACAGGACTGCGACTCTGCTCTGAGTCAAGCCACGACGGCAGCATGAACCACCTCAGCCAGTTCATCAATGAGATTGACAAGCGCGGTTGGCGCTGCGACATCCTCGATCTCCATTGCTATTGGGACGGACAGTGGAACAGCCTCGACTGGTACATCTCGGAATACGGCAAGGGCCGTCCCTGCTGGATTTCTGAGTGGGTATGGGGGTCAAGCTGGGGCCACGCCGGCGCATTTGCCGACGGACGCCAGAGCGACAACGCCACCTACAACGGCACGGTGCCTATTCTGGAGCGTCTGAACAAGACTGCCAAGGTAGAGCGTTACTTCTACTGGAACAGCGAGCAATGGTACACCAAGATTTGGCGCGATGACAAGTTGACCAAACTTGGCGAGTACTACGCCAAGATGGATGCGCCTCTTGCTTACAACGCTAAGAACGAGTACGTTCCCAAAGTCGTTTACCAGGCTCCACAGGCTCTAAAAGGTACGTACAATGCCACTGCGGGTACCATCAAGCTAACTTGGAACGACGATAACGGCGACATGCTCGACTCGATTGCCGTTGAGTTGAAAGCCCCCGGCAGCGACAGCTATGTACAGGTTGCCAACATCAAGTTACTCGAGAAGATAGACAAGAACGCGAGAAGCTACAATCATACTATCCGAGAGGTTACCGCCAACGGACTCTACACCTACAGAATCGCCAACTACCCCATCGGCAAGAAGACTCCCATCTACTCGGAAGCCAAGGTGACCATCGTCGGCGAGATTGAGGCAACCCCTGAAAAGCCAGTAGAACTGACAGCTCTGCTCAGCAACCCCAACTTCGACTCCAACCTGTCGACAGAGGCATGGAAAGGCAATGGTGTTGTGGGCGGCTCGGCCGACAACCCCTGCATGGAGAAGTACAACACAGACTTCGATGTATACCAAGAGGTTAGCGGACTGCCCGAAGGAAACTACCTGCTGACCTGCCAGGGGTTCTACCGTTACGGCAAGAGCAATACAAGCAAGACGAAGAACGCACAGTTCTATGCCAACGAGACCAGTACCCCCCTTATGTCCATCACCGAGGAGAGCGGAACAAAGCCCAACTCGATGTCAACTGCCAGCGCAGCCTTTTCAAAAGGCAAATATGCCAATAACAAGCTAGAATTCACAATCACCAATGGTAAGCTGCGCTTTGGTGTCCGCAAGACCGCCGTCGTAGCCGAGGACTGGGCAATCTTTGACAACTTCCAACTTTTCTACCTCGGGAACGGCAAGCAGACAGACGCCATCAACACCATCCAGGCAGGGCAGACAGGCAGACGTATCTACAACATGCAGGGCATGCCCGTAAACAGCCCCATACTCTCCCGCGGCATCTACATTGTCAACGGCAAGAAGATTATCGTTAAATAAAATAGGTATTCTATGAAACGAGCACTTATCTTAGCACTCGGTCTGACCTTGGGCATCCTGGCGAAGGCTCAGACTGACGTCACAAAAAAATACATTGAGAACCCCGACTTCGGCGCCCGCTTTGCCGCATGGGTCAATCCCGGCAGCTTCACCTTCAGCACAAACACAACGTCGTTCGAGAAGAAGAGCGGAGAAGTCTGGATGGAGAAATGGGTTACAAAGACCTCTACCCTAGGCAACAACAGCGGTATGTACCAGACATTGCGCAACCTTCCAACGGGAACCTACACCCTCGTGGCCGCTGCCAAGAACGTATCGCAGAACAGTCCCTCAAAGACTTGCACCGGTGCCTACATCTATGCCGGTCAGGAGCAGGTTGCATTCAACGAACCGGGCGACTATAGCGTCGTATTCACCGTCGTCAACGGAAAAGCAGATATCGGCGTCCGGCTTAAGGCCTGCAACGGAAACTGGGTTTGCGTCGACAACTTCCGACTCTACTATAACGGAGAAAATGCAGACAGTATCGCTGCCGAGCAGGCACGCCTCGACAAGGAGTTGGCCGACCTGAAGGAGAAGGTTGCCAAGGCCACTCCCACTTCACTCAAGGTCACCACTTACGACTTTGTCCCCACCGGCAATACCATTGCTCTCGGTCGAAGCACCGTAAGCGGATCGAGCAAAGAGAAAGGATTCTGCTGGAGCACCCACCCCGAGCCCACCATCTTCGACGAGACCACAACGGAGACGTTCGACAACAACGGCCTCATATACGTGATGCGCGGTCTGAAACCTTCAACGACTTACTATGTTCGCGCCTACGCCATGACTTCGGGCGGTTATGTGGCTTACGGCAATATCAAGAAGATTGCCACACTACCCGCAGGCACCATGACCTACGGTTTCTTCAACGACAACAATGGCGACGAGGAGACCTGTGCACGCATTAACTCTGCTTCGGCTGAGTGTGTCTGGATGTACAACAATCTCAGCTATATACCCGGATTCTACCTAAGTGTACACTACGTTCCTGGCAGCGGTGCTGGTGGCGGAACGGCAGACTGTTCGTATGGCGGATGGATGCGCGTCAGTCAGACACAGTCATACCAGCAGACGGGAACTATGCTGCACGAGACCAACCATGGTGTAGGTGTGGGAACCACCAACGAATGGTACAACAACAGTAATCTGCGTTCTGAGACCACCAGAGGAACCTGGCTCGGCCCCCGTGCCACTCGCATGGTTCGCTTCTTCGAGAATAGCACCACCGCAGTAATGAACGGAGACGGCACACACATGTGGCCCTACGGCATCAACGGAGCCCACGAGGACAGCTACAACCCCTCCAAGCAGGTGCTCTACTACGCCAACATCCTCATCACCCATGCCATGCACCAGGATGGTTTGATCTGCACCTCACGCGTGGGCTTTGCCTCTCCCGCCTACGTCTTTGAGCAGGATGACAACGAGAAGTACTACATCAAGTGCGAGAATGACGACTGTGGAGGTTCGGCATACTTAGGCATGACCAGCAACGGCACTTTGCGCAGCTACGACATGAGCGCAGAAGAAGCACTCCTGGACGACAACTATGCTTGGCAGATCACCTATAATCCAACAACTTGCTACTACACCTTCCGCAACGTCGGTACGGGCAAGTATCTGTCAAACTCAGGAACAGCCTTTAAGGGAGGTTCGAGCAAGACAGAGATTCACCTCATGCCAAGTCGCACAGACATCGTTCGAGCAGGATTTCGCAGCACAAGCTACTGGTTGATTGCCAGCACAGACCACAAGGCACTCGAAGGCACAACCTACAGCAGCACGACCAAAAGCTACGGCACTAAGGCTGCCGCATTCAATGCCGCCAATGCCGCTACCGCACAGCGTTGGCTCCTGGTCACCGGACAGCAGCTGACCGACCTTGAGAGTGAAGCCCTCAAGAACGAGGTGAAAAGCATCAAGGACCTTACCGCCAACTTCGAATCAATCATCGCCACCCCCCACGTCAGCAACGTTGAGGGTAAGGATGTGACGGAAATTGACGAGAAAGCCAGCACCATCGTCAACAGCATCAACGAACAAGCCCCTCTCTACACTTCGCTCACCCAGGCGAAAGAGGGTTACGAGCAGGCACTCGATGCCTTGCTCACCTTCCTTTCACACGCGAAGCCCGCCAGCGAGGAGCAGCCCTTCGACCTCTCTTGCTTCATCATGAATCCCAGCTTCGACAATGCCAGCACAGGCTGGAGCACAGAAGCGACCGTAGGAAACAGTTGCGCAGAGTTCTACCAGAAGAACTTTGACATCAGCCAGACGCTTCAGTTCAAGTTTCCTCAGGGAACCTACGAAGTACGTGCCAATGCCTTCCAGCGTCCTGGCACACTCGACGACTTGTACTACGACTATGTAGAAGGTGGCAAGGACAAGGTCAACGCAATGCTCTACATCAAGGCCAAGACTGTCAAGATTAAGAACATCATGGAAGGCGCACAGTCCCAGAACCTCAAGACGGGCAGCACCAGCCTGACCGTCAACGGAGCCAAGGCCTACTTCCCCAACGACATGGCCAGCGCTCAGGCTTGGTTCAAAGCCGGATACTACGACAATAGTGTTCGCTTCACCACCTCTTCGGAGGGAAGCCTCAAGTTTGGACTAAAATCCTCAGCAAATAGTGCAGGTGGATTCTGGACATGTTTCGACAACTTCCGCCTCTACTACCACGGAGGTGATATGGTGACTGCAATCGATCAGTTGCGCGAAGAAAAATCAAACAATAGCGCCATCTACGACCTTCAGGGCCGCCGCCTCAGCGTAAAACCACAGAAGGGTATTTATATCCAGAATGGCAAAAAGACAATCTACTAAGCATTTGTCAATAAAGCCAAACAAGTTGGCATTAGTATCAATCAACATAAAGGAAGCACGCAAACGTGCTTCCTTTTATTTTATAAATAAGGTATAGGAGGATACCCCGATAAAAGGACAGCATACAAAAACATACGCAAGGTAACAAAAAGCATGCCAAAAGCAAGAAAAAGATTACATTTTGTAAAACCGTACAGCAAGAAATAACAATTTTAAAAAAAACAGCGCCTTTCAGTAACTTTTTTCTCTAAAACTATTGCTCTTTACTATTTTTTTGTTACCTTTGCACTCGAATTTAAAACAAAAAACTTTTAACCAATAAAAAAGAATTCATTATGGAAGCTAAAAAGGTATTGGAAGATCTGAAGAGAAGATTCCCCAATGAGCCCGAGTATCATCAGGCAGTAGAAGAGGTTCTTGGTACTATCGAAGAGGAGTACAACAAGCACCCCGAGTTCGACAAGGTAAACCTCATCGAGCGTCTCTGCATTCCCGATCGCGTATACCAGTTCCGTGTAACTTGGATGGACGACAATGGTAACATCCAGACCAACATGGGTTACCGTATCCAGCACAACAACGCTATTGGCCCCTACAAGG
>JAKSLN010000055.1 GCA_024401165.1 Bacteroidaceae bacterium | reverse complement strand
GCGAAACTTGAATTAATAAATAATGTATAAGACGTAAAAGATGCTTATTCAGAAAAAACTACAGCAGTTTGGCGAGTACCTCATACTGATGGGCAAGACCTTCCAGCGCCCGGAGCGAATGAGGATGTTCCTGAAGCAGTACATAAAGGAGGTTTATGGCTTGGGAGTTGGCAGCATAGGCATTGTCCTGCTGATTTCCTTCTTCATCGGTGCCGTAATCTGCATCCAGATGAAGATGAACATTGCGTCGCCCTGGATGCCTCGTTTCACCACTGGCTACACCACGCGTGAGATCATGCTGCTCGAGTTCTCCTCCAGCATCATGTGCCTGATCCTGTCGGGCAAGGTGGGTTCGAACATTGCCTCGGAACTGGGCACCATGCGTGTGACGCAGCAGATTGACGCACTGGAGATTATGGGCATCAACTCGGCCTCGTTCCTTGTACTGCCCAAGATTGTCGGCCTCGTCACCTTCATCCCATGCCTGGTTGTCTTCAGCTATGCAACAGGCATGCTGGGCGCCTATGCCACCACGCTGGTTGGCATACTGACGGCGGATGACCTCACGTACGGCTTGCAGCATTCGTTCAACCAGTGGTACATCTGGATGGGCATCATCAAGAGCATCTTCTTTGCATTCATCATCGCCAGCGTGTCCTCCTTCTTTGGCTACAACGTCAAGGGCGGAGCGCTGAACGTGGGCAAGGCCAGCACGGACGCCGTCGTCAGCAGCAGCGTGCTGATTCTCTTTGCCGACATTTTCCTTACCAAACTACTTAGCTAAGAACGAGCATGATACAGGTAATAGACCTCCATAAGAGCTTCGAGGACAAGAAGGTTCTGAAAGGAATCACGGCCGACTTCAGAGACGGAATATGCAACCTCATCATTGGCCAGAGCGGCGCCGGCAAGACCGTGCTGATGAGCTGCATCATCGGCCTCTTCCGCCCCACCAGCGGCAAGATTCTCTACGACGGACGCAACATGGTGGAGATGAAGCAGAAGCAATGGAAGGAGTTGCGCCGCGAGGTGGGCATGCTGTTCCAGGGATCGGCCCTCTTCGACTCCATGACCGTGCTGGAGAATGCCCGCTTCCCCCTCGACATGTTCTCGAGCATGAGCGAGAAAGAACGCAACGAACGGGCCATGTTCTGCCTTGAGCGCGTGAACCTTGCAGACGCCGGCAACAAGTATCCGGGCGAGATAAGCGGCGGCATGCAAAAGCGAGCAGCCATAGCCCGTGCCATTGCCCTCAACCCCAAATACCTCTTCTGCGACGAGCCGAACTCAGGCCTCGACCCCAAGACGTCGCTCGTGATTGACGAGCTCATCCACAGCATTACGCACGAGTTCAACATGACCACCATCATCAACACCCACGACATGAACTCCGTAATGGGCATCGGCGAGAACATCGTCTTCATCAGCGAGGGAGAGAAGGCCTGGCAAGGCCGCAACGACGAGATCATGACCTCCACCAACGAGCGCCTGAACTCGTTCATCTTTGCCAGCGACCTCTTCAAGAAAATCAAGGAGGAAGAAAACCGAAACATTGCAAACAACCACTAATACATCCTCAGCCATGAACCATAGGCATCCACTCGCGATGGGCTTAGCCATCGCCTTTCTTTCACTAATTGCCTGCGCGGAACAGCCCAAACGCGACCTCCATGCAGAAATGTGCGAAGCAGCAGAGCAATACTACACCATGCTGATGCAGGACAACTTTGGAAGTTTCGTGGACGGACACTACGCCAACGACTCGCTACCCGAGGACTACCGCAGCCAGCTCATCGACGCCGTGGCCCAGTACAAGGTGAACGAGACGGAGCGCAAGGGGGGACTGATGGAATTTCAGGTCACGGGCGACTCACTTTACGCGGATTCCACTTCGGGTTTTGTCACCATAGAACTGAGCTTTGGCGACCAGTCAAAGGAGGAGGTCATCCTTCCGCTTGTCTATGACGGCAAGCAGTGGAAGATGAAATAACATCGCGCTGGCATGGCACCGAAAAACAAATCGACAAGAGCATTGCAAGGGCATCTGCTGATGCTAACCGCAGCCACGATGTGGGGCATGATGGCACCTCTCGGAAAGGACGCCATGTCGCATGGCATCTCGGGGTTCTGCATGGTTGCCCTGCGTGTCTCGGGAGCCGCACTCCTGTTCTGGCTGGCAAGCTTTGCAACGAAACTCTTTGGAAAGCACAAGGAGGCCAATGAAGCGGAAAGCGGCACGGCAGAGAAGAAGGCGGATGACAATCCCTTGAATGCGCCAGCCTTTTCCAGGAGAAGGAACACGGAACTCCTCTGGCTGTTCGGCGCCGGAATGTTTGCCATCGTATTCAACCAATGCAACTACATCATTGGACTGAGCATCACTTCTCCCCTCAACGCCAGCATCATGACCACGACCATGCCCATCATCACCATGGTACTGTCTGCCCTGATTCTGAAGGAGGCGGTAACGGCAAGAAAGGTTGGCGGCCTGATACTGGGATGCATGGGCGCACTTGCCATCATACTCTCCTCGGCAGGCGGAGCACGCGAAGGCGGCGTGCTGCTTGGCGACCTCATGTGCATTGCCGCACAAACGTCCTACGCCTTCTATCTCACTCGCTTCAAAGGTGTTATCAGCAGACATTCCGCCATCACCTGCCAGAAGTGGATGATGCTTTTCGCCTCGCTTGTCATACTTCCCTTCGCCCTGCCTTTTCTGCTGAAGGTGCAATGGAGCGAGCTGTCTGCCACAACCTATGCAGAGACGGCGTTCGTTGTCGTTGGCGGAACCTTCTTCTCCTTCCTTTGCTGTACCACCGCCCAGCGCATACTCTCCCCCACCGTCATCGCCATGTACAACTACGTCCAGCCCATCGTTGCCTGCACGCTCTCCGTTGCCCTTGGGCTCGGCATCTTCGGTTGGAGCCACATCGCGGCCATCATCTTGGTATTCAGCGGAGTATATCTCGTGACGCACAACAAGAAGGCACAGCCATGATTACCGCAGTAAGGCTAAAGGTGGGCTGCAGCGAAGGCGAGGCACAAGCTATACACAATGAACTGAAGGCTACAAGATGAAGATACTATATGTGTGTCACAATTTGATTGATTGATGAAATGATTTACTCAAGTTTCCCACCTTTACGCCAGCAAGGCTATTTTCCTTATTATCGAGAATTTGTGGAAATAGTGTGAAATAGAAATATCAACCCCAAAAAACAAAGGTACCAGAGTAGTTACCGACGGCAAAAATCGGCTTAAACAATGTTAAAACGCACTAAAAAGTGCTCATTTCATCAATCAATCAAACAAACAAACACAAGAAAACACGAAAAAATCAAAAAATTCGCGCTATTTTCTTAAAAAAAATAGAATTATCATGTTATATGCATATAACATGATAGATTATTTAAAGAAAAATAGAGAAAAAAAATATATAAAAAAAGAGAAAAAAGAGATTAATTTTAATTTTAATCCTATTTTCCCTTCTCTTGGCCGCGCACTTTTGTAAAAAAGCTCGCTAGTTTTTCTGCATTTTCTACTGCAAAACTACCTCTTTTGGCATTTGATTGATTGATGAATTGATTGTTTGTTTGAATGTTTGTTTGACGAGTTGATGAAGCAGCTCCTCGCAAAACGCCTTCGTTCACGCCTAAAAAAATACCGCGCACAATTTTGAAAACTATGCAGCGAAAATTAGAAAATCGTGCAGCGCGACGTTTCTGGCCATGTAGCACTGTGAGGTGGCCCTCTGAACGAGAAGGAGGCAAGGCAGGCACAATCACCCTGTCTTGCCTCCTTTTGGCCTGACCTTCGTGTGAAGGATGGCTTGCTACTCCTCCTCAAGCACGGCTACTGCAAATTTTGCAATTTTGCCTTCAGTAAATTTAATGGATGCGCTGTCGACATGTTTGGTATAATACTTCGTTACGTTGCTTGCATCCTTGGCCGTAACATCAAGCTGGAACCAGTCAGTAAGCGTGCCCGACTTGGTGCGCAGCCATAGAACCACGCTTCCGTCGGAATCGATATTGAGCGGACCATGGACGCGTATCTCATTAGCGGGCTTCTCGTAGTCGCCAACACACTTCTTTACGGGATCATACTCTACCAGGTATGTAGGAGCCCAGCTTGGACCGTTGCTCCACGTTGCAGAGGTGAGCTTGCCATTTGCAGGCAATCCGGTGACTTTGATGCGTACGATGCAACCTACACGGGCAAACTTCATGCTCAGGTTGTCGGGCAGAACGGTGCTTGCCTTCATTTCAGACACCAAGATATCGGCATTGGGGTCGAAAGAATTGGCCGAAGGCGTCTGGTCGATCGGTATCTCCACAACGGGATTCAGATGTTTGTCTGCTTCCCAAAAACAGTTCAGGCAGGAAGCCGGTGAGGCAGCATAGAAGCGGTGCTTCACGATTTTCGGATCAGAAAAGCCTTCTGCATAAAAGGTGAACGAGGCCTTTGAAGCAGCAGCCCCGAGGGCATTGGAAACATAATAGTGGTGATCCACATACTTGCCGTCGCTGCCTACTCCTTCATGAATAATGCGGAGCTTGTCACCGGCCGACCACTTGAATGTATACGAACCGTCGCTCTGCGCAGTCATGGTGGTTCGGGTCTCATCATCGTCGGTAGTAATGGTGATGGCCTTCACTTCCGGAGCCTTGACCATTTCGTCCTCCTTGTTGCTACATGCGCTCAATGCCATCAGCACGATGGCAGAGCCGAAAAAGTACTTCAATGTCTTCATCTTCATTTATGCTTATTGTTTCATTATTGCTCAGAATGAACCGAAGTCTTCAATGTCGCTTGGCGTGATGGCGGCACCGGCCTCGTCCTCAAGTCCGAACTTGATTACTTTGTCTACGTCGCTGGCCACAATCAGGAAGTTGTCACATGCAAGATCTACGACCTTGGTAAAGGGGCTTTGATAATTCTTCTTCATGATAAGTACAGGTTTATTTGAGTTAAATTGCCTACAAATCTACATATTTTTTGCAAAAGAAGAAAAAAAAAAAAACAAAAAGCTACAAAAAAGATGAAAAAAAACGACCAAAACCACACTAAAAGTTGCATTTGCAAGCATAAGTTGCAGAACTTTAAGAAAAACGTGGCTGCGCATTTTCCTGTCATGCAGCAAGCCCGATATGGGAGTTCTGCCACGTCAGCTTGCACTGGTTAGGCTAGGTACCAAAAGTG
The DNA here is from genome assembly GCA_024401165.1 of Bacteroidaceae bacterium. Classification (GTDB taxonomy): domain Bacteria; phylum Bacteroidota; class Bacteroidia; order Bacteroidales; family Bacteroidaceae; genus Physcousia. The sequence continues at coordinate 13,045 of JAKSLN010000055.1, read as the reverse complement.
TATGATTGCCATTATATTACATAGTAATATAGAGGTCACACACAAAAAATAGTTGGAAGACAAGCGTACTTTTTACACACCTCGGAGTTGCAACTTTCGGGAGTAATACGTACCTTTGCATCCAGAAACCAAAACATCGAAACCAACATGAAGAATAAAATTATCGCACTATGCACCCTGATACTGGTTGCAATCAGCACCGCCCTGACCGAATCCAAGGCACAGACGATGAACGGAACGGCCGGCATCCCCGAACTGTCGCCCAAGACCATCGGCAACAAACTGGACTTCACACCTCAAGGCATCAAGAAATTTGAGAAGGAGAACGAGGATGGCATGTACGATTCCGTCTACGACCTTATGGGAGGAGGTTGCTCGTTTTACTGTGGCTGCCAGATTGGCGAGCAGAAGGCTAGCAGCACGCTCAAGCCCCAAGGACGCTTCGACTACAAGGCCAGCAATGCGCACGACCTGAACATGGCGACGGCATGGGTAGAGGGAGCGCCTGGCGACGGCATCGGCGAGTGGATCGAGTACACCTTGCCTGCCAACAATCCTCGCATCACGAACATCAGCATCGTGAACGGACTGGTACGCACCAAGAAAGCATGGACGGAGAACTCGCGCGTCGAGGCACTCGAGGTCTCCGTCAATGGAAAGAAGCATTGCATGCTGTATTTGAAGGATGTGTATGCCGTACAAGAGTTTGAGGTGCCCACCATCGGCTATGATGACCGCGACAACCTGGAAGGCAAGCCAGACATCGTCATCAGGTTCAGGATATGCTCGGTATATCCCGGCACCAGGTACAAGGACACGGCCATCTCGGACATCTTCTTTGACGGCATGGACGTGCACTGACCCCCCCTCTATTTCTGACGCACGAAGACGTTGATGGGCGTGCCACTGAAGTCCCAACGCTCGCGTATCTTGTTCTCCAAGAAACGGCGATAGGGCTCGCGAACGTACTGAGGCAGGTTGGCATAGAAGACGAAGGTGGGAACGCGCGTGTCGGGCACCTGCGAGCAGTACTTGATCTTGATGTACTTGCCCTTGTTGGATGGTGGCGGATAGGCCTCGATAAGGGGCAGCATCTCCTCGTTGAGCTTGCGTGTGGGCACCTTGCGGCGACGGTTGTTATAGACATCGCATGCCGTCTCTAACACCTTGAAGATGCGCTGCTTGGTGAGAGCGGAGGCGTAGATGATGGGGAAATCATCAAAGGGCGCCATACGCTTTCGGATGGCATACTCAAACTCGTCCATCACCTTCTGAGTCTTGTCGGGCACGAGGTCCCACTTATTGACAACAACAACAAGGCTCTTCTGGTTCTTCTGGATCAGCTGGAAGATGTTGAGATCCTGTGCCTCGATGCCACGGGTTGCATCGATCATCAGCATGCAGACGTCACTATTCTCAATACTGCGAATAGAGCGCATAACGCTATAGAACTCCAGGTCCTCAGAAACCTTCTTCTTCTTTCGAATACCCGCCGTGTCAACAAGATAGAAGTCAAACCCGAACTTATTGTAACGAGTATAGATACTGTCGCGCGTGGTACCGGCAATATCGGTTACGATATTACGTTCCTCGCCAATGAACGCGTTGACAAGGCTTGACTTACCCGCGTTGGGACGACCAACGACGGCAAATCGAGGGATATCATCCTCTGGCATTTCCTCTGCATTCTTTGGGAACTTCTCAAGAACCAAATCAAGGAGGTCACCAGTGCCGCTGCCTGTTGCCGCTGAGATGCAGTAGGGATCACCCAAACCAAGGCTATAGAACTCAGCAGAGAGATACTGCTGATCATTATTATCGGTCTTGTTACAAACGAGGATGACGGGCTTCTTCGTACGACGCAAAATGCCAGCCACCGCTTCGTCAAGATCGGTGACTCCATTATTCACATCAACCAAGAAAAGGATGACATCGGCCTCCTCGGTTGCCAGCGTCACCTGCTTGCGAATTTCTTCTTCAAATATGTCGTCGCTATTGACAACCCAACCGCCTGTATCTACAACGGAAAACTCACGGCCTGTCCAAAGGCACTTGCCATACTGACGGTCGCGCGTTGTTCCTGCCTCGTCACTCACGATGGCATGACGAGTCTGAGTCAGTCGGTTAAAGAGGGTACTCTTGCCCACGTTAGGGCGCCCCACAATTGCTAACAAATTACTCATTCTTACGCTTTTAAAGGTTAATCTAAATTATATCCGTATGCTCGTAATGCACGGTCACTGTTGCGCCAATCTTTGTCAACCTTGACGAAGACTTCAAGATAGATGCTCTTGCCGAAGAACTTCTCAAGGCTCTTACGGGCCTCGGTGCTGACACGTTTCAGGGCAACTCCCTGGTGACCGATGATAATGCCCTTCTGGCTTTCACGTTCAACGTAGATTACCGCATTGATGTGGATATTCTTCTCCGTCTCCTTGAACGATTCTACAACGGCCTCCACACTATACGGAATCTCCTTGTCGTAATAAAGCAGAATCTTCTCACGAAGAATCTCTGTCACAAAGAATCGGGCAGGTTTGTCCGTCCACTGGTCCTTTTCAAAATAAGCAGGCGACTCAGGAAGGAGATCCTTGATGCGCTTCAACACATTGTCCACATTAAACCGATGGAGGGCACTAATGGGATAGATTTCTGCCGTGGGAAGCACCTCGTGCCACTGCTCAACCTTTTGCTCTAAGGACTTCTGGTCAGAGAGGTCTATCTTGTTGAGCAACACCAGAATGGGGCAACGCATCTTTTGCACCTTGGAAAGGAAATCCTCGTTCTTATCGGGCGTCTCGACCATGTCTGTCACGTAGAGCAAGACGTCGGCATCCTGCAAGGCGCTCTCACTGAACTGCAGCATCGACTCCTGCAGCTTGTAATTTGGTTTCAACACTCCAGGCGTGTCTGAAAAGCATATCTGCATCTCGGGCGTATTGAGGATGCCCATGATGCGATGACGAGTGGTCTGCGCCTTAAAGGTTGCTATAGAGATACGCTCACCAACCAAAAGGTTCATGAGCGTACTCTTTCCAACATTGGGATTTCCAACGATATTTACAAATCCTGCTTTATGCATATGTTGAGGTTTTGTAGGTTTAACGCCTTTCTGTCTGCAGATACTGCATCTGCCAGACAGGAAGACTATGCCAGTATCAACGTAATACGCCGTTGGTAAGTTCCAAGGGCTTAACCTCGGTAACACCACGCTTTGCGTACCACTCTTCACGACTGATTTCGCCTTCCTTAAAGAACTGTGCAGGACTCTTTGCAGCCTCAGGAGCACCATCGTAACCCCAGATCATGTAGCTTGCGCCCCAGGTAAAACCTGCACCAAAAGCCGTAAAGACGAGCTTATCGCCCTTCTTCAACTTGGGTTCGTACTCCCACAAGCAAAGAGGCAGGGTGCCACCTGACGTATTGGCCATATGGTCGATATTGACCATGATATGATCTTCCTCAATTCCGATTCGACCTGCTACAGAAAGTTCGATGTTGATATTTGCCTGATGAGGAACTACCCACGCAATATTATCCTTGTTCAGGTCATTGCGCTCAGCGATGGCCTTGACAGCAGTACTCATATCCAGAACGGCATGCTTGTAGACCTGACGACCCTCCTGATAAACAGTATGTTCGCGGTCATCAACACTCTGATGGGTAGGCATCTTTGCACTACCACCAGCCTTCATCTGCAAATTCTGCAGACCTTTACCGTCAACATGATATACTCCATCAATGAGACCAACTTCCTCGGTTGTTGCCTCCATCATAACGCATGCAGCACCATCACCGAAGATTGGACAAGTGTTGCGATCGGTATAGTTGGTCATGCTTGACATGTGGTCACCACCACAAATGATGATGCGCTTATAACGTCCACTGCGAATGTAACTTGCTCCGGCCTCCATTGCATAAAGGAATCCGGCACAAGCAGCTTCCATGTCATAACCGAAGGCATTTTTCAAACCACAATTGCCAATAACCAACGATGCAGTTGAAGGGAAGTGATAATCGGGGGTTGTAGTTGCCGCTATCACCAGTTCAACGGTATCGGGATCAACTTGTGTTTTCTGGAGCAGTTGCTGAACTGCACGAGTCATCATATAGGAGGTTCCAGAACCCTGCTCGGGTCTTAGGATATGGCGTGTCTTGACACCAATGCGCTCCATAATCCATTCATCACTGGTCTCAACGATGGTCGACATCTCTTCATTATCGAGAATGTAGTCGGGCACATATCCGCCAACACCCGTGATTACGGCATTGATTCTTTCCATACTATTACTTATATTAAAAAAAAGTAGCCGGAGAGTGTTTTGAGGCTCTCTGGCTATGTGTTAGGCTCGCTTAAAAGATTAAGCCTCTTTCTCGATTGCAACCTTGCCGCGATAGTAACCGCAAGCGGGGCATACAGTGTGATAAATGTAAAACTCACCGCAGTTGGGGCATACTGCCAATGTGGGAGCTACTGCTCCATCGTGAGTTCTTCTCTTCAGAGTCCTGGTGTGGGACTGTCTTCTTTTAGGATGTGCCATTTTCTTTTAATGTATTTAATTGTTTGTTGTTATTAACTTTTTGAGAGCGTCCCAACGAGGATCGGTCGTCTGTGATTCTCCCGAATCGGCATCTGTACCTGCATCCTCAAGGGTTTCGTGTTGTGACAGAACTTCTTGCATGCTCTCCTCGCACTTGCCATCTTCGTGGACGTGACGCAGAGGAATCTGCAAGGCTATTTGTTCGTACACTTGCCATGAGATGTCGGCAGAACCTTCATCCTCTGGCACCACGATGATATCGCCATCGTCTTCATACGTTTCGCCCAATTTGATGCGCAATTCTGCTTCACCCTCAACGGGCTGCATCATAGGTTCGAGGCAGCGATCGCACATCACTTGCACCTCGCCCTTAAACTGGAAAGAGACAAGATAGACTCCTGAAGTATGCCGCACCTGCATCTCTACAGCCACGTTTCCAGACTGAATCTCATTGCCTTGCACTCGGGCAAAGAACTCATCATCGGCTTGCAAGTGACGCACTTCCGCATCGTCTTGTACACCTTTGAAATCAATCTTGTATGCGTCCAGTTTCTCCATTTGGCGTGCAAAGTTACGAAAAAAAGTAATACGAGAGCATAAATTATGCACAAAAAATGCTTTTTTATCGTTTTTTCAGTTCAATTCTAAAGGTTGTCCCGCGTCCGAGCTCCGAATTTTTCACAAATATGGACCCGTGATGGTACTCCTCTACAATTCGCTTGCAAAGGGCTAAGCCGAGCCCCCATCCTCTTGCCTTAGTGGTATAACCCGCCTTGAAGACAGTACGCAAACGATTCTTGGCAATGCCTTTCCCCGTGTCTGTAACTTCTACGGAAAAAACATCAGTCTCCTCTCGTGCAACAAGATGAATGCTTCCTTTTCCCTCCATGGCATCAATGGCATTTTTACACAGATTTTCAACCACCCACTCAAAAAGTGGCGCACAAATGTTGACAACAAGGGGCTGCGAGGGCATTTGGGCAGAGAGTTGGACTTTATTGCTTGTACGCTTTGCTATATACGCCACGACATGTTCTACAACTTCGTTCAGATTCTCCGGTTTGCATTCAGGCAATGACCCAATCTTGGAAAATCTTTCGGCGATGCGTTGCAACCGGCTTACATCCTGTCCCATCTCGGGAATTAGCTCATCTTCCGGATAGTTTTCTTTTAACACCTCAACCCACGCCATCAGGCTGCTAATCGGCGTACCAAGCTGATGTGCAGTCTCTTTTGACAAACCTACCCAAACCTTGTTTTGTTCAGCGCGCTTACTACTGAGCAGGGCAAAGATGGCGACGACGACGAATATGAGCACAACGCCCAACTGTACATATGGATAGTAGGCAAGGCGACGGACCATTAGGCTCTCGTCATAACAGACGTCCATATAATCAGGCGCAGATAGGCTGTCACCAGGCAAGTCGACACGTATGGACCGTGCATTTAAAGCCATCCTATGAGCAATATCTGCCAGTTCAGCAAGAGAGTCCTTGGCGCTTTTGGATTCAAGTGCAACATTTCTATGCGCTTGAACTTCGCCTTGTGAACCCAACACGATAACGGGAATGTTATTATTACCTTCCAACACTTTAAGGACAAGTTTGACATCCGTTGTTTCATCCGCACTATTGAAAGAGCGCATCGCTTCTGCCCAAACTTCCATGTTGGTTTGTTCTTGAACCACAAGGTCCTTGACCAGCAAATTGGACACAATCAATGAGGAGACCGCAATCACTATCGCCATCACCACCAAAACAATTTTCACTTGTCCAATCCTGTCTGTCCACTTCATACGCGAACCTTATAAAGACAATTTTATGCCACGCCTTTTGTTCTAAAATCAGCTTCTTTATCTCTGGATTGCATGCTTACAGAACATTTTCTTTGCAAAGGTACACACTTTTCCAATATTTTTTGCTAAATTTGCACGATAAATTAACGAATCAGAAATAAAAAAGCCATGTTATTCAGCAAACAAACCTATATTGAACGACGCGAAATACTACGCAAGCGTATTGGAACCGGTCTAATCCTCATTATGGGCAACAACGATTCGCCCATGAACTACCCAGCCAATGTGTATCGTTTCCGTCAGGACAGTTGCTTCCTCTATTTTTTTGCACAACACCGTGAGGGGTTGGTCGGCGTTATCGACGCGGACGAGGGCAAAGAGTACCTCTTCGGCAACGACATTGACATTGAGGATATCGTTTGGTATGGGCAAGTTGATAGCGTAGCTGATATGGCAGCGGAAGTGGGAGTCTCCAACAGTGCCCCCATGAATCAGCTTAAAGAGTTGGTCGACAACGCAAAAAAACAAGGACGTAAGATTCACTTCCTTCCACCTTATCGCCATGACATTCAGATTCAGTTAATGGATCTTTTGGGAATACACCCCAACCAACAGCGAGCAGAAGCATCTCTTGAGCTCATCAAGGCCGTGGTAGATCAACGCGCCGTAAAATCACCAGAAGAGATTGCAGAAATTGAACGTGCATGTGCTATTGGATACGAAATGCACACAACAGCCATGAAATTGTGTCAGCCAGGCGTTACCGAACAGTACATTGCAGGAGTCATTGGGGGCATTGCAAGCGCCAAAGGTTGCATCACGAGTTTCCCCAGCATCCTGTCTATGCATGGTGAAATCATGCATGGTTATCCATCCCCCCGTCCCCTTGAAGCTGGTCGCCTAATGCTTTGCGATGCTGGTGCCGAAACGAACGAGAACTACTGTAGCGACAACACACGCACTACACCCATCAGCGGAAAGTTCACACAGCGCCAACGTGACATCTACAGTATTGTAGTAGACTGCCATGACTACGCTTTGAACATTGCAAAGCCTGGTGTTAAATGGTGGGACGTACATTTTGGTGTTGCTCGACTGATGACAGACCGTCTAAAAGAACTCGGTCTGATGAAGGGAGACACAGAAGAGGCCGTTCGCAACGGAGCACACGCCATGTTCATGCCCCACGGACTTGGCCACATGATGGGAATGGACGTACACGACATGGAAGGTCTTGGTCAGCAATATGTGGGATTCGACGAAGAGGTTCAGCCCAACATGGAACAATTTGGAACGAACTGCTTACGTTGTGGCCGCCGCTTACAAGAAGGTTGGGTGATGACCGACGAACCTGGTATATATTTCATTCCCGCCCTCATTGATGAATGGCGCACAAAGGGAATCAACAAGGATTTCCTCAACTTCGACATGCTTGAAACTTACAAAGACTTTGGAGGAATCCGCATTGAGGACGACATCCTGATAACAAAGGACGGATGCAGATACCTTGGTGAGAAACGCATTCCTTACTACATGGATGAACTAGAAGCATTTATTGCTCGTTAGAGTCCACCCCATTTAACTTCTAAACCAGAACCAAACAATTTAAACACATACAAAAATGAAAAAAATCATTATGATGGCAACCGCCGCATTAGCAGCATTGCCAACAATGGCTCAACCAGCAAAGGGTGATTCGCTCGTTTTCACGACCGTAATCGAAAACCCTGTAACCAGCATCAAGAACCAAAACAATTCTGGAACATGCTGGAGTTATTCATCTTTGGCATTCCTTGAGAGCGAAGCCATTAAGAAGAACCCCAAGTTGAAGGATGACCTTGACCTTTGCGAGTCATTCCTCGTTAACAAGACCTATGTTGATCGTGCCGACCGTTCGGTACGTACCCATGGCGATGCTAGTTTCTCTCAGGGTGGTTCTTTCTATGACGCCATCTATTGCATGAAGAACTACGGTCTTATTCCCGAAGGAATCATGCCCTACCCCATCACTGCATATGGTGACTCTTTGTTCAATTTCAACAGTTTCTTCCCTCCCATGGAGGCTTACATCAAGACAGTCGCCACTAGCAATGCAAAGAAGATCAATCCTGCATGGAAGAAGAGTGTCCAAGGCATGATAAACGACTATCTGGGCGAGTGTCCCACAGAGTTCGAATACAAGGGAAAGAAATATACTCCTCAAAGTTTCGTTAGCGACTATCTGAAGTTAGACCCCAACGACTACGTTTCACTAACAAGCTACACTCACGAGCCCTTCTACTCGTCATTTATCCTGGAGATCCAAGACAACTGGCGCTGGGCAAGCAGCTACAATTTGCCCCTCGACGAATTCATGCGTGTAATGGAAGAGGCAGTAAAAGCCGGTTGGACTTTTGCCTGGGGTGCAGACGTTAGCGAAGACGGTTTCAATCGTCGTGGTTCAAAGAATGCTTGTGTTGCAACCGTACCTGATGTTAAGGTAAGCGCTGGTGTTGGTAGCGACCAAAGTCGCTGGACTGGCGAAAAGGCTGGCGCTAAGATCACCGAGTCTGACAACGCCGGAGAGAAGGAAATCACCCAAGAGATGCGCCAGGAAGGTTACGACACATGGACTACCACAGACGACCATGGAATGCAGATTTACGGTATTGCAAAGGACCAGAACGGCAAGGAGTACTTCATGATGAAAAACTCATGGGGCGATTATGGACCATACAAGGGTTTCTGGTATGTTAGCAAACCTTATGTTGCATACAAGACCATGAACATAGTCATCAACAAAAACGCAGTACCTAAGGATATTCGCAAGAAACTGGGCATCTGATTACAATGAATTATCAGTGGAAATATCAAGCTCCCACTAACGAACAACAGGAAGCGGCAAAAGCACTCGCACATGAGTTGGGCATCAACCCCGCATTGGGTTGGCTCCTCATGCGCCGAGGCGTCAATACCGTAGCCGAAGCCAAGAAGTTTTTCCGTCCACAGTTGAACGAACTGCTAGACCCATTCCTCTTCCGCGACATGGACGTTGCTGTAGAGAGACTGAACGAGGCACTAGGAAGAAAGGAAAGAATTCTTGTTTATGGCGACTACGACGTTGACGGTTGTACTGCCGTAGCTTTGGTGTATAAGTTCTTGCAGCAGTTCTACTCCAACGTAGACTACTACATCCCCGACCGCAATGAAGAAGGCTATGGAGTGTCTCACAAAGGTGTGGACTATGCACACGAAACAGGAGTAAAGCTTATCATTGTCCTGGACTGTGGAATTAAGGCCATCGAGGAGATTGCTTACGCAAAGTCTCTCGGCATTGATTTTATCATCTGCGACCACCACGTCCCCGACAACGAACTTCCTCCTGCTGTAGCCATCCTCAATGCAAAGCGTGAAGATGCAACCTATCCATACACAGATTTATCTGGTTGTGGAGTCGGATTCAAGTTCATGCAAGCATTCGCACTTAATAACGGAATCGAGTTCAGCCAGCTTATTCCTTTGCTTGACCTTTGTGCCATCAGTATTGCCTCTGACATAGTGCCCATTTTGGGAGAAAACCGCATCCTTGCCTATCATGGTCTTCGGCAGCTCAACAGTAATCCTAGCGTAGGCGTTAAGGCAATATTAGACATCTGTGGTCTTAGCGAAAGCAAAGAGATTACGATGAACGACATTATCTTTAAGATCGGCCCCCGAATTAATGCTTCTGGTCGAATGCAAAACGGAGGCATGGCAGTATCGCTTCTTGTAGAGAAGGATCCGGCAGTCGCTCTGAAAAAAGCAGAACAAATCAACGATTTCAACGAGCAGCGAAAAGATCTCGACAAGAGCATGACAGAACAGGCTAATAAAATCGTTGAGAACATCAGTCACCAAAACGAACTTCATTCAATTGTCATCTACAACGAGGAATGGCACAGAGGATTAATTGGAATCGTTGCATCTCGATTAACTGAGATTTACTTCCGGCCTGCAGTCGTTCTGACACGCACGGATGACATTGCGACGGGTTCTGCACGTTCCGTGAGTGGTTTTGACATCTACAAAGCAATTGATAGTTGTCGTGACATTCTCGAGAACTTTGGTGGACACACCTATGCAGCCGGCCTTTCTCTTAAAGTGGAAAATATACCAGAATTCAAACGTCGTTTTGAACAGTATATTGAAGAGCACATCACGCAAGAACAGATCAGTGCCCAATTGGATATTGAGGCTGCATTAAGTTTCAAGGACATTAACCGCAAATTGTATAATGACATCAAGCGTTTTTGTCCTTTCGGTCCTAACAACCCCAAACCGACATTCTGTTCATTGCAAGTCTACGACTATGGAACAAGCAAAGTTGTTGGCCGTGAACAAGAGCACATAAAGTTGGAACTAGTCGACAATAAGAGTAACAATGTCATCAACGGCATTGCCTTCGGTCAAAGTTCGCAAGTTCGTTACATCAAGAGCAAACAGTCTTTCGACATCGCTTATACAGTTGAAGAAAACACTCATAAGCGAGGCGAAGTTCAGCTACAGATTGAGGACATTCGTCCTTCTGAATAACAACTTTTAAGCGTATACCGGGAACAAACGAGAGAACAAGGAATTTCTCACCATCGTTTGTTCTCGGTTTCTTTTATATATGAACAAATACGCAGAAATACTCAAGAACCACTTTGGATTTGAGAACTTCAGAGGAATCCAGCGCGAGATTATTGAGAGTATTGGAGCAGGGCATGACACACTAGGCTTGATGCCTACAGGTGGTGGCAAAAGCATTACATTCCAAGTTCCAGCACTCGCAATGGAAGGCATTTGCATCGTCATCACTCCACTCATCGCATTAATGAAAGACCAAGTGGAGCACCTTCGGGCAAAAGGCATTAAGGCTGCGGCCATATATATGGGAATGACACATGAAAAGGTCATAACAACATTAGAGAATTGTATCTTTGGAGATTATAAGTTTCTATATGTGTCTCCCGAACGACTAAAAAACGAGCTGTTTCAAAAGAAACTAATTCACATGCGCGTGAGCTTTGTCTGTGTAGACGAAGCACATTGCATTTCTCAATGGGGGTACGACTTTCGTCCAAGTTATTTGGAAATTAAGCAAATCCGTAAAATAGTTCCTCACGCTCCCATACTCGCACTTACAGCGACAGCAACGCCAGAAGTTGCAAAGGACATTCAAAAAGAATTAGAATTTTCCGAAGAACGCGTATACCGCATGAGTTTTGAGCGGAAGAACCTTGCATATAAAGTATATAAGGTCTCCGACAAAGAGAGTTCTCTTAAGCGTATTCTACAAGCGAGAGAAGGGTCTACAATCATTTACTGCCGAAATCGCGAATATTGCAAAGAACTAGCAAAAAAAACAAATGAATGGGGATATACATCTACCTACTACCATGCAGGATTAAATAACAATGAAAAAGATGACCGTCAAAACCAATGGCAAAAGGGAAACATTCGTATTATGGTTGCAACTAACGCGTTCGGCATGGGAATCGACAAAGCAGAAGTTAGGACTGTAGTACATATGGGGTTACCAGACGCTATTGAATCCTATTTTCAAGAAGCAGGTCGTGCAGGACGTGACAATCTCTTTGCAGAAGCAATTCTACTTTATGACGGAAACGATATAAGAACACTGAAGAAAAGAGTTAATGAATACTATCCTGACAAAACAATAATTCGAAACATTTACGACGAGATAGGATGTTATTTGCAAATTGCAGTTGGATTCGGGCAAGGTCTTAGACGAGAGTTTAACATAGTGGACTTTTGTGCTAAGTTTGGACATTTTCCGACAATTGTAGAAAGTTCACTTAAGTTGCTAACCAAAGCCGGATATATCAATTATTCAGACTCTGACGAACCGATAAGCAGACTAATTATTAACGTAAAAAGAGATGAACTATATTTAATTAAGTCTAATGATCAAGAAAAAGCAAAAATCATAGAAGCATTACTAAGATTATATACAGGTCTCTTTGTAAATCTAGTCCCGATTGACGAAATGCTCATATCTAAAAAGACTGGACTCACACAAGAAAGAATATATCAAGTCCTGCGTACCCTTACACAGCAACATATACTAACATATATACCTAAAAAAAACATACCGCACATAACATACACTCGTTGGAGAGAAAAAAAAGAAGATGTCATTATACCAACGAATATATATGAAAAAAGAAAAACAATTTTTCAGAAACAAATTGACTGTATGTTAGAATATGCGACCATGGACGATTATTGCCGAAGTCGATTTCTTCTAAATTACTTTGGAGAAAAAATTAAAAAAGAATGTGGTCAATGTGACATTTGTCTGGAAAAGAAAAACACGCCAACCTTGTTACAAACATTGAAGTCAACCCTAAGCAACATTCTTACGACGACAAAAGAAAAAGAAGATAGTGAAATAGAAATAATTAAGAAAAGCATTCTAAACCAAATAGAAACTGCAGGAGGAAAAGTACATCCATTCGCGCTAAACACTGCCGAATATGACCCAAATCACGTCAAACAAGCCATGAAAGATTTAATGGACGATGAATTAATTCGAATGGACGAGAATCTTTGGATTTGTTTACGTAAAAAAGGTAAATAATAAGGCACAAAGAAACACTAAAACTTGCACGACACAATAAAGCCCCCCCCAAAAAAGGAGAAAAAGAAATATTAAAACAATGAAAAAGGGGAGATTGTTGTACAC
>JAKSLN010000054.1 GCA_024401165.1 Bacteroidaceae bacterium | reverse complement strand
AGGAAAAGAGTGAGAAACCTGCTCCCAGAAATGGGGGCGAAAGACCTGCTTCCAAAGAGAAAAAGCAGCAGAAAAAGGACCAGGATAGCCTGCCCGAGAAATCGGTGAAAAGAGACAAGCAGGAGAAACCTGCGAAGAACCATACAGTCGAGGAGTCGACAGAAGAAAAGGAGTCTGTTGTAGAAACTGCAATGACAGAAGTTCCCAGCAAGAGCAAGTCACGCCGTGGACATCGTCGATCGGCACGTGCATTCGGTGATGCGTCAAGCAAGAAGACTTCAACTCCACAAGAATCGTAATAGTATGATTACACAGTTAGCACGATTGATATTCAAGTCGAGACAGAAATCCCTCGACCGTTACGCCACTGAAGCAGAAGGACTGCAGATGGAGACTCTCCGCAAGTTGCTGCTTCAGGCACGGAACACGGAGTGGGGTATCATGCATGGCTATCACGGAATTTCAAGCTACGAAGAGTTTGCCACGTCCAGCCCAGTCAACACATACGAAGAACTGAAAGGTTTTATCGACCGCATGCGACAGGGTGAAAGTGACCTGCTTTGGCCAGGCCGTGTCAAGTGGTATGCCAAGTCAAGCGGCACCACCAACGACAAGAGCAAGTTCATCCCCGTCTCGGCACAGGGACTCAAAGACACGCATTATGCGGGTGGTACGGATGCTGTGGTGTGGTATTTGCGCAACAACCCCAAGAGCCGCATCCTGGATGGAAGGGGGCTCATTCTGGGTGGAAGCCACGCTCCCAATTACAATCAGAAGGACAGCCTGGTGGGCGACCTTAGCGCCATTCTCATCGAAAACATCAATCCGCTCGTTAACCTCCTCCGTGTTCCGAAGAAGGAGACGGCCCTGCTGAGTGACTTTGAGGTGAAGCGCGATCGCATTGCTCGCGAAGCGATGAACATGGACGTCACTAACCTGAGCGGTGTGCCTTCGTGGATGCTTTCGGTCTTGAATCGTGTGATGGAGCTGAGCGGCAAGGAACATCTTGAGGAAGTGTGGCCCAACTTGGAGGTCTTCTTCCATGGCGGTGTTGCCTTCACTCCCTATCGTGATCAGTACAAGCGCTTGATTACCAGTCCGAAGATGCATTACATGGAGACATACAACGCCAGCGAGGGTTTCTTCGGTCTGCAGGATGATCCCAGCGACCCTGCCATGAGCCTGATGATCGACTACGGCGTCTTCTACGAGTTCATTCCTCTGGATGAACTGGAGAGCGAGAATCCCACGGTTTTGCCTCTCTGGGGTGTGGAGAAGGGAAAGAACTATGCCATGGTCATCTCAACCTCCAGTGGCCTGTGGCGCTACCTGATTGGCGATACGGTAAAGTTCACAAGTACGAATCCGTATAAGTTCATCATCACGGGACGCACGAAGTTCTTCATCAATGCCTTTGGCGAGGAATTGATCGTGGACAATGCCGAGAACGGACTGAAGCGTGCGTGCCAGGAGACAGGTGCCGAGGTGTTGGAATACACGGCAGCCCCCGTCTTCATGGATGATAAGGGAAAGTGTCGCCATCAGTGGCTGATAGAGTTCTCTCGTGCTCCGCAGGACTTGCAGCAGTTTGCCCGCATTCTGGATGAGTCGCTGCAGCAGATCAATTCAGACTATGAAGCAAAGCGCTACAAAGACATTACCCTCCAGCCTCTCGAGATTGTCGTGGCCCGACAGGGACTCTTCGATGACTGGCTCAAGAGCAAGGGTAAACTGGGAGGGCAGCATAAGATTCCACGACTGAGCAATCAACGCCAGTTCATAGAGGAGATGCTGGAGCTGAACTGATGCGTAATCTTAGTATTAAAAAATAAAGTCACTGTTCTTTGCCCGAATCCGCCATATTTTGTATTTTTGCAACAAAATGAGTAGATAAGACGTATGAAGTGGTATAAGTTTTTGTCTTTCAACTTTTTACTTTTCGTCCTTATGGGGTGTGCCTCGATCGGTTCGCCCGATGGAGGTGCGTATGACGAGGATCCTCCAAAACTGGACACTCGCCTGTCGCCCAACGACCAGGTCCACTTCGACAAGCAGAAGTTCAGTATCTACTTTGACGAGTACATCAAACTGGAAAACCCCAACGAAAAGGTTATTGTGTCTCCTCCCCAGTCCGAGATGCCCAGCATTCGAGCCGAGGGAAAGCGCATTCGAGTGGAACTGTTCGACAAGCTTCTGCCCAACACCACCTATACGGTCGACTTCAGCGATGCTGTGCAGGACAATAATGAAGGAAACCCCATGGGACTCTTCACCTATTCCTTCAGCACGGGTGATGTCATCGACTCCATGGAGGTGAGCGGCACGGTGCTCGATGCCTCAAATCTTGAACCCGTAAAGGGAATCCTCGTTGGTCTCTATCCCTCAGACAGCATTGCCGACACGACCTTCCGGACGAAACCCCTCTTGCGTGTCGGACGCACGAACGGAAGCGGAAGATTCACAATCAAGGGAGTTGCCAACGGCAGTTATCGCGCCTATGCCCTGAAGGATATGGATGGTGACTATCGCTACTCCCAGAAGTCGGAGATGCTGGCTTTTGACACGCTAACCTTCACGACGTCAAGCAAACCCGACTGGCGCGTGGATACGGCGTACGTTCAGAAGAACAAATACGAGGTTGACAGTACGCGGGTAGAGAAGTACAGCATGAAACCCTACATTCATTACTACCCGGATGACCTCGTCTTGCTGGCTTTCCTCGAAGAAGGTCAGCCTCGTCACTTCCGAAAAGCGCAACGCAAGACTCCCGAGATGTTTACGCTCTTCTTTGAGGGAAAGTGCGACTCGCTGCCCATCATCGAACCGCTGAACTTTGACGCCTCTTCCCTCTTCGTAGAGGCCAACCTGAACAAGGACACCATCAATTACTGGATTCCGGATACCAACGTGGCCTACCAGGACACCCTGCGCTTCAACCTGACCTATCTGGACACCGACACGCTGGGCAACCTCGTTTCCCGGACCGACTCGCTGATGGAACTCGTCCCGGAGAAGACGCATGCACGCATCGTCAAGGAGGAGAACGAGAAGTTGGCCAAGTGGGAAAAGGAACGGCAGAAAATGCTGAAGAAGGGCGTCATGCCTAAGGATGACGAGAATCCGCTGGCCCGTCATCTCGAAGTCAATGTCAAGCCAAGCGGCACCATCGACCCCAATCAGAACGTCACGCTCCTTTTTGCCGAGCCCATCGTTGCGGCAGATACCTCCGCCATCCATTTCCGCCAGAAGGTGGATTCCGTCTATCAGGATGTGCCCTTCTATTTCTTGCCAGACGAGGACAACCCCAGACTCTTCACCCTGCTCGTAGACTGGGAACCGAAGGCTGCCTACGAGTTCAAGGCCGACTCGCTTGCCTTTAGGAGCATCATGGGACTGGAGTCCGATCCGTTGAGCTATTCCTTCCGTGTTCGCGGCGAGGATGAATTCGGATCCATCTTCCTCAACCTCTCTAATCTTCCCCTGCTTCCTGGCGAGAAAGCCTATGCCGAACTGCTCGACAAGAGCGACAAGCCTGTGGCCAAGGTGCAGGTGGAAGGCAACAAGGCAAGTTTCTACTACCTGAAGTTTGGCGACTACTACGTTCGCCTCTTCGTCGACCGCAACGACAATGGCACATGGGACACGGGTAACTACGATCAGCAGCTGCAGCCCGAAGACGTCTATTACTTCCCCAAGCCCCTGCCGGTCCGCAACACCATCTCGGAGTACCACCAGGACTGGAACGTGCGTGGCATTCCCCGCGATCAGCAGAAAGCCCTCGCCATCACCAAGCAGAAGCCAGACAAGAAGAAGGACGTGAAGGAGCGCAACCGCAAGCGCAACGAGGAACTGTTGCAGAATCAGCGAAAGCGCTAATCCCCCCCCAACACGACACTCCCCAACAATAAAACGACTAAACATCTAAACAAATAGAATATGGTAGAACACATGATTCCAACGTGGATGCTCATCCCGTTTGTTTTGCAGTTGCTATGCATTGCTGTATTGCCGCTCACCAAGCTCGAACACTGGTGGGAGAACAATACCCACAAACTCATCGTCTCGCTCATCCTTGGTGTTCCCGTCGGTGCCTGGCTATGCCTCAATGGCATGTCGCACGAGTTGCAGCATCAGATGATCTATGACTACGTACCCTTCATCCTCCTGCTCATGGCGCTCTTCGTCACGACGGGCGGCATCTGTATCAAGGGTGACTTGAAGGCCACGCCCCTCACCAACACCATCATCCTGGCCATTGGCTACGTCCTTGCTTCGTTCATGGGAACGACGGGTGCTGCCATGCTTCTCATCCGTCTGCTCATCCAGACCAACAGCCAGCGAAAGTACAAGACCCACACCATCCTCTTCTTCATCGCCTCCGTGGCCAACTGTGGAGGCATTCTTACTCCTCTGGGCGATCCTCCACTCTTCCTCCTCTTCCAGAAGGGTGTCCCCTTCGGATGGTTCCTCGGCATGTTGCCTGAGTGGGCGTTCGTGGGTGTGCTCCTCCTCGCTACCTATTTCGTGGTTGACACCATCAACTACAAGAAGGAGAGCAAGGACGCCCTCGCCTCTGATGAGGCTGGGCAGGTGCCGATGACCATGACAGGTCGGATCAACATCTTCTGGCTGCTCTGCGTCATTGCAGCAACCATGTTCATCAACAAGACCTACATCCCTGCCATGGGTGAACACGACGCACCCTTCTACATCCTCCTGCTGCGCGAGTGGGTCTTCATCGCCATCATCGTTGCCTCCATGCTCACCACAAAGAAGGCGGTGCGCACGGACAACGACTTCTCTTGGACTCCTATCCTCGAAGTTGCCTGCGTCTTCTGTGGCATCTTTGCCACCATGACCCCAGCCCTGATGTTCCTGCAGCAGAACCCTCTGCCTGTCAGTCAGCCTTGGCAGTTCGTCTACTGCACCGGCAGCCTCTCCGCCTTCCTCGACAACGCCCCCACTGCAATGGTGTTCCATGCCACGGCTACGACGCTCGCCGACCCATCCAGCACGGCGCTCGTGGGCGGAATCTCTGAGATACTCCTCAAGGCCATCTCCATGGGTGCTGTCTTCTTTGGCGCGCTGACCTACATCGGCAACGGTCCCAACTTCATGGTCAAGTCCATTGCTGAGCAGAGTGGCGTCAGGATGCCCTCCTTCTTCGGCTATATGTTCAAGTTCTCACTCATTGTCTGCCTGCCCATCTACATCTTGGCGCAGCTCATTTTCATTTAGTTCTGCACTTAATTTGTAGAATATATATAGCGATGAGGATGTGCCTGAACCAAGTGGTTGGCACATCCTCATCTTTATAGAAGTGGCATGAATGCCTTATTAATGTTTCTTAAACACTAGCCAAGGAATGAGTCCTTCGCCCTTGTGTTTGCCTTCGTATTTTGTTGTATCTCCGATTGTGTGTGTGGTGCCGTCAACTGTACGATAGAAACAATAATCGGTTCCGCCCGTGATGTATATTGCATCAATGAAGCCGTATTCGCGTAAAGCGTCGGCAAAGTCCCACATGGTTTCTTTGTTACGTGTCTCAATGTAACAGAGTTTGTCGCCAATACGTCCCAGACCTCTACGTTCAACTTTTCCGTGGAGTTGGAATCGGGATGGTAGTTCACCGTTGGACACTAGGATGAATTGTCGGAAGAAGCTGCCGCCTTGCTTCTGGACATAATCCTTGACATCCTCATTGCGAGCGATGCCGATCACGATATTGTCGTTTGCCATAGCGCAGTATCCCAAACGGCTTACGTCAGACTCTATCTCTTTGCCGTTTGCTACGAGGCTGCCTAGGTAATGGTTCGTCTTGGGATCATATGTCGTCTGGTCGGCACAACGACTGTAGAGAAATACTTCCGCATCTGTAGTGTCTGGTTCTGTGAAAGAAATCTCTGCCTTCAGCCCCTTCAGTTCATAAAAGTTGAGAGCCACGCCAAGTATGGAGTCGCTTGTCATGATAACCTCTGGCTTTTGTTCTTGGACTGGCATTTGCAGCTTCTCTATATTCTGTGCTGAAGTCTGTGACACTGGTACACCAATATTAATATACGTTCGATAATATTTGTAGCCCCATACAGCAACTGCGCAAATCAGAACTGTTGCAATGGCAGTACCGATAATCCACGGCATTCTTCGCTTTGGCTTCAGAGTGCCGTTGTCTGTTTCAATGATGATGACGGGAGTCTCTCCTTCACCTTGACCTTCTATTACGTCAGGTCTTTCTTCTATCACAAAGAGAGGTTTCTCGTTCATGTTGTTCTCTGTATAGTTCATGCCTTGTCTCCTTCCTGCTCTATTAGAGCCTTTAATTCCCTCAAAGCTTCTTTTGACGCTTTCAGTTTGAAGTCACCACGCAGGCGGTTGCCGCTAAGCTGTAGTTCCTGAGAGGTTAAGTTGATAACGTAGATATAGTTCTTGTTCACAATTAGACTTTTACCCACACGCACAAAGATGTTGTTTTTCAATTTCTGAAATACTTCGTCAAAGAAGTGCAGCTTGAATGTCATCTTGTGAGGCTTGCCATTGAACAGATAGAGATCAGAATAGTTTCCATCAGCTTGAACAAAAACAATGTCCTCTGTCTGAACTCTTACAAGTTCTGTTGATGTTGATATTTTAAGCCATTCCATATTTTTCAAATCTCAGGAAACTCATTTTGATGCAAAATTACAATCTTGATTCATCACAACAAAAGAAACGAACACTCGATGTGTGAATTACCGCGTTTTTTGTATGAAAGGAAAGATACCTTTGTGGAAATGGCATCCCCCTTCGTGCATAAAACAAGGAAAAACTAAGAAGAAATGAAATGAGCCCGGCAGATGCCGAGCTCACTACAAAGCGGTATGTGTGTCGGTCAGGAGAGCTGGCTGCCTCCCTTGACTGGTCGTTCGATGCTGCTGACAACGACGCTTCCGTCCCAGTCCGTGGCCGAGAGGATCATGCCTTCGCTGACAAGGCCGTTTTTGAACTGGCGGGGTGCGAGGTTGGCGACGAAGAGCACCTGCTTGCCAACGAGTTGCTCGGGTTCGTACCACTCGTGTATGCCACTGACGATAGTGCGTCCCTGGGGAGTACCGTCGTCGAGCTTGAACTTGAGGAGCTTCTTCATCTTGGGCACAGCTTCGCATTCCAGCACGGTGGCAACGCGGAGATCGAGCTTCTGGAAGTCTTCGAAAGCGATGGTCTCCTTGACGGGTGCTGCCTCGTAGTTGGCTTCTGCGTTTGCCTTGACGGTGGCCTCGAGTTTGTCGATCTGGAACTGGATGACATCGTCCTCGATCTTGGAGAAGAGCAACGATGGCTTGGCCAACTGCTTGCCAGAGGGTAGGAGGTCGGTCTTGCCGAGCTGCTCCCACTCGAAGGTGTCCATATTGAGCATCTGGCGCAGCTTGGCAGAAGAGAAGGGGAGGAAGGGCTCGAAGGCGATAGCGAGGTTAGCGGTGAGCTGCAGGGAGACGTAGATGACTGTCTTGACGCGCTCGGGATCGGTCTTGATGACCTTCCAGGGTTCTTCATCGGCGATGTACTTGTTGCCGATGCGGGCGAGGTTCATGGCTTCCTTTTGTGCCTCGCGGAACTTGAAACCTTCGAGGAGCTGCTCCACGCGCTCCTTGGTGGTGGCGAATTCAGCCAGGGTTGCCTTGTCCGTGTCGGTCAACTCGCCGGGTACGGGTACGATGCCCTCGTAGTACTTCTGGGTGAGTTGCAGGGCGCGGTTCACGAAGTTGCCATAGACAGCCACGAGCTCGTTGTTGCAACGTGCCTGGAAGTCGGCCCAGGTGAAGTCGTTGTCCTTTGTCTCAGGAGCGTTGGCGGTAAGCACGTAGCGCAGTTCGTCCTGGCGGTTGGGCAATTCCTCAAGGTACTCGTTGAGCCAAACAGCATAGTTCTTCGATGTAGATATCTTGTTGCCCTCAAGGTTTAGGAACTCGTTTGAGGGAACATTGTCGGGCATGATGTAACCGCCGTGCGCCTTCATCATGGTGGGGAAGATGAGGCAGTGGAAGACGATGTTATCCTTGCCGATGAAGTGGACGAGGCGCGTGTCGTCGTCCTGCCACCACTGCTGCCATGTGCCCCACTTCTCGGGCTGTGCGTCACAAAGTTCCTTGGTGTTGCTGATGTAGCCGATGGGAGCGTCGAACCATACGTAGAGCACCTTGCCCTCGGCACCCTCCACGGGAACGGGGATACCCCAGTCGAGGTCGCGTGTCATGGCTCGGGGTTGGAGGTCCATGTCGAGCCAGGACTTGCACTGGCCATAGACGTTTGAGCGCCACTCCTTGTGGCCCTCCAGGATCCACTCCTTCAGCCACTCCTGGTGGTCGCCCAGAGGCAGGTACCAGTTCTTGGTGTCGCGCAGTTCGAGGGGATTGCCTGGATTGTTCTTGTTGGTGGGATTGATGAGCTCAGAGGGAGAGAGGGTAGCGCCACACTTCTCACACTGGTCGCCATAGGCGCCCTCGGCACCACAGCGGGGACAAGTTCCCACAATGTTGCGGTCGGTCAGGAATTCGCCCGTGACAGCGTCGCAGTACTGCTTCTCAACCTTCTCCACGAGCTTGCCATCATCGTAGAGCTTGCGGAAGAAGTCGGCTGCAAACTTGTGGTGTATGTCACTTGTGGTGCGGCTGTAGATGTCGAACGAGATACCAAAGTCCTCGAACGACTTCTTGATGATGCCATGGTAGCGGTCGACAACGTCCTGCACGGTGATGCCTTCCTTCTTGGCACGGATGGTGACGGGCACGCCGTGCTCGTCGCTACCACCAATGAAGATGACATCGCGCTTCTTCAGGCGCAGGTATCGAACATAGATGTCGGCGGGCACGTAAACGCCTGCCAGATGACCGATGTGCACGGGGCCGTTGGCGTATGGCAAGGCCGAGGTTACGGTTGTTCTTTTGAATGTCTTTTCCATATATATTTGTTTTTTCGATGATTCGAGGGTTATTCGAGGGGGAGACTCGAAGTTTCATGTTTTCCGAGGACTCAATGCGTCTTTGCTTCTAGTCTTCGGGGGAGTTTGTGGCTACCCCATCTGCAGTAGGTGCAGATAGATGACAGCTGCAGGGATGGCGAGCAGGCTGCTGTCGAAGCGGTCGAGCATGCCGCCATGGCCTGGTAGTATGTTGCCACTGTCCTTAATGCCAAGGGTGCGCTTCAAGAGGCTTTCCACCAGGTCGCCCCAGGTGCCGAAGAATACGACGGTGAGTCCAAGCCCCATCCATTGCAAGAGGGTAAGGGTGGTCTGCCCCTCGCTGGCTTCCCATGTGTAGATGAGGGCAGCGACGCCCAGTGTGAGGAGTCCGCCTCCGATGC
Source organism: Bacteroidaceae bacterium (assembly GCA_024401165.1). Taxonomy (GTDB): domain Bacteria; phylum Bacteroidota; class Bacteroidia; order Bacteroidales; family Bacteroidaceae; genus Physcousia. The sequence goes on along the minus strand of JAKSLN010000054.1, from coordinate 9,035 downwards.
TTCCTATCCACGACTTCTTGGGGGAGATGCGCGGGAAGAGCTTATAGGGGATGTATCGCGACAGTCCCCATCCCGTCAGGTAAGCGCCCGTGTCGTTCGCCCAAAGGAAAAAGAATATGCTCAGGGGCAGAATCCACTGGTAGTTTAGCACCAGGGGATGAGCTGGGTCGGATGTGTAGCCAAGCACATTGAGCAGGGAGAAGGGCAACGCCACGTAAATCTGGGCCATCATGATGTAAGCCCAGTTGACGATGGGGTTGGGATGCTTTAGGTAGAGCTCTGCCACGAGTAGGTAAATCATGCTGGCCAGGAAGGGCAGGAAGATTGTGGCGTCGCAGTAGTTTCCGCAATAGAGGAAGAAGGCGCCGAAGAGCAGGGTGCTTGCCAACGAGGTGATGAACACATTGACTTGGACTCCCTCCTGCTTGTTGATGATGTGGCAAAACTCCCTGACCGAGAGGCAGGTGATGAAGGCAAAGAGAGCAGCCATGCTCTCTGCACTATACTCGATGCATCCCACAAGCACGACCACAAAGACGATAGCCGTGATGGCACGTATGATAAAGTTCTTCATCTTTCTCTTCTTCCTAAATAGTTCTTATTTGTCGTATGATCCGCTGATGCTCTTTCCTGTGATTTCTGGCAGGTCATCAGTGGCATCCTCCTTTGCTTCTTTGCCTTGAGGTGCCTTCTGCTCTTCGTTGGCCTCCAGCAACTCCTCCGTACGGCTTGTCCAGGGACGCTTGCCAAAGATGCGTTCCACATCCTCTGCGTAGATGACTTCTCGCTCAACGAGCAGCTGTGCCAATTCGGCGTGTCCCTCCTTCTTCTCGATGAGCAGACGCTTGGCGCGTTCGTACTGCTCGGCAATCATGGTCTTGCATTCCTCGTCGATGAGGCGAGCCGTATCTTCGGAGTAGGGACGCTGGAAACTGTATTCCTGGTTGTTGTAGAAACAAAGGTTGGCCAGTTTGTCACTCATGCCCATGTAGGCAATCATAGAGTAGGCTTGCTTGGTGACGCGCTCCAGGTCGTTCATGGCTCCGCTGGAAATGTGGCCCGTGAATACTTCTTCGGCAGCACGGCCACCAAGGAGTGAACACATCTCGTCGAGCATCTGCTCCTTGGTCGTTATCTGACGTTCCTCGGGCAAGTACCAGGCTGCACCCAGTGCACGACCGCGAGGCACGATGGTCACCTTGACCAGCGGATTGGCATATTGTAGGTTCCAGCTAATGGTGGCATGGCCAGCCTCGTGCAGGGCAATGGTGCGCTTCTCTTCGTCCGTCATTACCTTGGTCTTCTTTTCCAAACCTCCGATGATGCGGTCTACGGCAGCGATGAAGTCGTCCTTCGTGACAACCTTCTTTTCGTGACGAGCAGCGATGAGGGCTGCCTCGTTGCACACGTTGGCAATGTCTGCGCCGCTGAATCCCGGTGTCTGGCGAGCCAGGAAGTCAATGTCCAGCGTGTCGTCTGTCTTTACGTTCTTCAGATGAACCTGGAAAATGGCATGTCGCTCGCTCAAGTCGGGGAGGTCGACATGGATCTGACGGTCAAAGCGTCCGGCGCGGAGCAGAGCCTTATCCAGAATGTCGGCACGGTTGGTGGCAGCCAGTATGATGACGCCGCTGTTTGTGCCGAAACCGTCCATCTCCGTCAGCAGCTGGTTCAGCGTGCTTTCACGCTCGTCGTTGCCGCCCATTGCCGGATTCTTGCCACGGGCACGGCCGATGGCGTCTATCTCGTCAATGAAGATGATGCAGGGACTCTTCTCCTTGGCCTGGCGGAAGAGGTCACGGACGCGACTTGCGCCAACGCCAACGAACATCTCCACAAAGTCTGATCCAGACATGGAGAAGAAGGGTACGTCTGCCTCACCCGCTACGGCCTTGGCTAGCAATGTCTTACCCGTTCCCGGAGGACCGACCAGCAAGGCTCCCTTGGGAATCTTTCCTCCCAGTTCGGTAAACTTGCCAGGATTCTTTAGGAATTCAACGATTTCCTGCACCTCCTGCTTGGCACCATGCTGGCCGGCCACGTCCTGGAACGTGACTTTTGGCGCGGTCTTCTTGTCAACCATCTTGGCGCGGCTCTTTCCAACGCTGAAAATGCCGCCTCCGGCTCCACCTCCACCGCCCATGCGGCGCATGATGAATACCCAGAAGAAAATGATGATCAGCAAGGGGAAGAATTGCCAGAACAGGTGGCTCAGTGTGTCGTCTGACTGTTTGTATTCCACCTTGACTTTCTCGTGTCTGCTGATGAAGGTGGAGTCGCTGTTCACCTTGTCTATGTAGGCTTGTACACCTTCGCGAGGACAGGTGATGTCGAGGAAGGCGTCCTGCTTGGGGTCAACCGAGCGGTGGAAGACATCGCGGGTGTGTTCCGGACTGACGTACAGCTTCAGGGTGCCCTCCTGCTCGTTGATGACAACGCGTGTACACCAACCGCTGTCCACGTATTCTTGAAATTCACTATAGGTGGCTTCCTTGATGGCGCCGACCGTACCTTTTCCTTCGCCAGTGAAGAAAAGGTAGCCAAGTGCGACAGCCACAATCACGTAAACCCATGTGAGGCTGAAGCGCGGCTTTTTGTTCTGATTGTTTTCGTTCATTTCGATTAATCCAAGTCTTCCAGTTCAGTTAGTTGTGCATCGGCCCAGAGGTGTTCCAAGTCGTAGAACTCACGCTCTTCGGGCAAGAAAATGTGTACCATCACGTCGGCGTAGTCCATGGCAACCCAGATGGAGTGCTGCGTACCTACCGTCGAGATGGGGTGGCCTCCGCCAGCCTTGCGTACGGTGTCGTCCACGCTGTGTGCAAGTGCGTTGACCTGCGAAGGTGAGTTGCCCGTGCAAACGACAAAGTACTGACATATCGTGTCGTCAATCTCCGTCAGGTTGGCAATGGTTATTCTGTGGCCTTTCTTGTCTTGCAGGCCCTTGATTATTTCGTCTACTAATTGTTCTGTTCCAATCATTCTGTTTATACCTTATTTTATATAGTATTTTAAAGCGTGCAAAGATACTACATTTTGTTTGCTTGTTGAAATCTGTGCCCCGAAAACTCCTCCTTTTTGTGTTTTTTTTACTTTTAAAGACATTTTTTTGGGAAAAAGATTTGTGAAATTAGAAAAATGTCGTACCTTTGCACTCGAAAACGAAAACATAGTGGTTTTCATTTCGTCCGATTGGGCTATGGTGTAATGGTAACACTGCAGATTCTGGTCCTGCCTTTCCTGGTTCGAGTCCGGGTAGCCCAACCAAAAGAGCTCTCAGCAATGCTGAGAGTTTTTTTGTTAAAGCAGTCTAATACGTTATCAATATGAAGAAGTTTTTGATGTTTTTTGTGGCTCTTGCCACAATCCTGGTTTCCACAAGTTGTGGAACCACACAACGTGTCCCCATTACGGGGCGCAAACATTCCCTTTTGGTTAGCGATGCACAGGTGTTGAGCCTCAGCAAGCAGCAGTATACCGAGACGCTTCAGAAGTCCAAACTTTCGACAAACTCGGCAAACACCCAGATGGTCAAGCGAATTGGACAGCGCCTGGCCACGGCGGTGGAGAACTACTTCCGTAGCAACGGCCTGACCAACGAATTGCAGTACTACGAATGGGAATTTAACCTTATTCAGAACAAGAGCGTGAATGCGTGCTGTCTTCCTGGCGGCAAGATCCTTGTCTACGAAGGCATGCTGCCTGTCACTCAGGATGAGGCCTCGCTGGCCATCGTGCTGGGGCATGAAGTGGCACATGCTGTGGCCAAGCATTCTGCAGAGCAACTCTCCAAGCAGCTTCGTCAGCAGTATGGCACACAAGTGCTTAGCTCCATCCTGTCAGCATCTGGCAAGCAGGACCTTGCATCCATTGCCGTGTATGCTGCCCAGACAGGTTTCTCGTTTGCTAATCTCAAGTATAGCCGCGACAATGAGACTGAGGCTGACTACATGGGCCTTATCTTTGCTGCCATGGCGGGTTATGACCCTCGTGTTGCCATTCCTTTCTGGGAACGCATGGCTTCTTCTTCGTCCTCCTCTTCGCAGAGTGACCTCCTCAGCGACCATCCCAGCGATGCCAAGCGCGTAGCCGAATTGCAACGTCGCATGCCCGAGGCCCTGCAGTACTATAATGCCGGAACCACAACCGCTACTTCTGCCTCAACGAGCAAGAAGAATGCAAGTCAGAGTACCGGTTTTAAGGTGAATCTGAAGAAATAACGCAGCACTTTTCGAACTTTTGAGACAGTATAAAAGAAGCGGGTCGAGAATCTCGATCCGCTTTTTCTATGCATAGTTCACAGTTCTGGAACTATGAACTCAAAGAACGTACTATGCTTCGGCCTTCTTCATCTCCTGCTCCACAGCCTTGATCTTCTGGGCCAGAAGGTTCAGTTCTTCCTTCTGCTTCTCTACCTTGCGCTTCATCTCGTCAACGAGCGAATTACCCTTCTTTGAGTTAGCGGTCAGGAAGCCGATGTTGTTCTCGTAGGTCTGAATTTCAGCTCGCAATGCCTCGTAGGCACGCATCATGCGGTTGTGCTCGCGAGAAAGACTTGTTGTGCCTTCTGACACGTTGGCCTTGAGGTTGCTCTTGAAGCTGTTCAGGCGGCGTGACTGTGCCGAAAGGTTGAGTTGCTTGTAGAGAGCGTCGCATGCTGCGCGATACTTCTTGTAGAGGTTGTCCTTCTCGCGGAAAGGAACGTGACCAACGCTGTTCCATTCTGCCTGCAACTCCTTGACACGCTGCGCTGTATCGTTCTGTCCGGGATTCTCGGCCAGAGCCTGCAGCTGCTCAATGATGGCCTGCTTGTGTGCCATGTTCTCCTTCTCTTCGTTGCGCTGGTCGGCGGTAGCCTTCTGCTTCTCCTCGAAGAAGTGGTCGCAGGCAGAGATGAAGCGCTTCCAGAGGGCCTCTGATACCTTGTGGGGAACGGCGCCGATGGCCTTCCACTCCTTTTGCAACTGGATGAGCTGGTCGCCGGTGGCACGCCAGTCGGTGCTGTCCTTCAGTGCTTCAGCTTTTTCGCAGAGAGCGGTCTTCTTGGCCATGTTCTCGTTGAGTTCGTTCTTTACGTTCTTGAAGTATTCTGCCTTCTCCTGGAAGAACTTGTCGCAGACGGCACGGAAGCGCTCGAAGATCTGCGTGTTCATGCGCTGGGGTGCATAGCCGATGGTCTTCCATTCTGCCTGAAGGGCAATGATCTGCTCGGTCTTTGCGTTCCAGTCGGCAAAGTTCTTGAGTTCAGCGGTGTCGATGGCCTCTATCTGCTCGCAGAGAGCGGTCTTCTTGCTGAGGTTCTCCTCCTCTTTCTCCTTGATGGCGAGGAAGTGATCCTGATGGCGCTTGTTGATGACGGTGCTGGCAGCCTTGAAGCGGTTCCAGATTTCTTCGCGCAGTTCCTTAGCAACGGGACCAATCTCCTTGTATTCCTGGTGAAGGCCCTGCAACTGGTTGAAGGCGCTGATGACGTCGGTCTCCTCTGCCAGCTTCTCTGCCATTTCGCAGAGGCGAGTCTTGGCTTCGAGGTTCTTCTTGAAGTCGTACTCACGCATCTCGCTGTTCATCTTTAGCAAGTCGTAGAACTGCTCTACGTAAAGCTGATAGTTCTTCCACAGTTCGGTAGCGTTCTCGGCGGGGACAGCTTTGATTTCTTTCCATTCTGCCTGGAGGGCACGGAATTCCTCGTATGATTTGTTGGCCTCCTCGGGCGATGCCGTCATCATCTCCTTGATGCGCTCGATGATGGCCAGTTTGCGTTCCAGATTCTCTTGCTTGATGCGGTCTTGCTCAGCCTGCTGCTCAGCGCGGCGCTGGCGGATGGTCTGCATCACGGCCTTGAAGTTCTCTTCGCAGAGATCCAGCTGTGGCATGAAGGCTTCTGCCTCGCCGCCAGCCTCGATAAAGGCGGCACGCTCTGTCATCTGTTCTGCCTTGCGGAACTTGTAGAACAATTGCTTGAGCATGTCAAGCTCTTGACGGTCGCTGCCTTCCTCGCTGGTGGCAATCTCCTGAGCGCGTGCCAGGACAGCCTCCTTCGATTTGAGGATGGGGAACTGTACGTCCTGGTCGGCGGGAACGTTCTCTGCCTGCTCGTCAGCAGAAGTGGCTTCGACTGTTGCGGGTGTCTCTGCCGCTGCGGTTTCTTCGGCAACAGCGGCTGGGGTTTCGGGATTGATTACTTGACCTGCCTCCTGGGCGGCCAGTTCTTCAGAGTTCATCATTTTACTTTTGTTTTAGTAATAGATTCGAAATAACAAACACGTAGTGCTTTGCACTATATGACGCAAATTAACTAAATATTATTAAAAGCGCCTAACTTTTTTGCGTTTTTCTGCTTAAAATGTGCCGTATATCCCTCTTTCTGACGTTTTTCGGACATAAATGAGCGCAAATAACTCGAATTTGTCTTCGACTGTTCTCATGTTTTTCCTGCAAAAAAATAGACGCAGATTGCAATCTGCGTCTTATGATATTGGGGAGTCTGCAATAAAAGTGTGCTGATTCAGAACAGCGATTTGCGCTTGAAGTACCACCAGAAACCGATGATGAGAACAAGGGAGATGAGCAGGGCAAGCGGGAAACCGTACCACGACAACTCCATGCCGTTGACGAGGTTCATTCCGAAGTAACTGGAGACGAGGGTGGGGAGCATGAGGATGATGCTCCACGAGGTCATCATCTTCATGACGTTGGACATGTTGTTGTTGATGACGTTGGCATAGGTGTCCATCGTCGAGTCGAGAATGTTGGAGTAGATGAGGCTCGTCTCGCGCGCCTGGCTCATCTCGATGCTGACGTCCTCGATGAGGTCGGCATCCAGTTCGTCGACGGGCAGTTTGAACTTCAACTTTGAGAGCAGCGTCTCGTTGCCACGGATGGATGTTGTGAAGTAGGTCAGCGAGTCCTGCAGGCGGCTGAAGTTGATCAGGTCGGTGTTCGACACCTTGTGGTCAAGGTTTTGCTTGGCCTTGTCGATGAGGGCGCTGATCTGCTTGAGGCGCTTCAGGTACCACACGGCGCTGCTTAGGAAGAGGCGGAAGGTGAGGTCGACCGAGTCGGTGAAGCCCAGCCCGCGCTTCTGTTGGTAGCTCACGAAGTCGATCATCATGCTCGTCTCGAAGTTGCAGACCGTGATGCACACGTCGCCCTTGAGGATGATACCCAGGGGGATGGTGGTGAAGGGTGTGCGCGAGTTCGTCTCCTTGGCATAGGGGATGCGCAAGATGATGAGTATCCATCCCTCGTCAATGTCGTAGCGGGCACGCTCGTCGGTATCCGCAATGTCGGGCAAGAAGTAATCGGGTACGTGGAGTTCGTTCTCCAGAAAATCGCTGTCCTCCTGTGAGGGGCAAGTCACTTGAACCCAGCAGTTGGGTTCCCACTTATCGATGGTCCGCAGGCCACGATTGGTATTCCAGTATGTTCGCATCGGTCTGTCCTCCTTGATTGGTTAAAATGGCATAGGAGGTACGCCGTCTGCGTGCATCCCAGCCTACTTCTCGTTATTCTCCGCGTGATAGTCGTCCATCAGTTTTTATTTTTTAATTTAATGGTTATTGGTCATAGGTTCTTCTGCGGGCACTTTTGCCTACGGGACAAAAAGTGGTGCGAAGCGGTAAGCCGAGCGATTGGTTATAGATATTATACAGTTTGTCTACTTGTGTATTTTGCAGATGGGTTAATGGTAGGTCAGTTGTAACATATCTATAACCAATATCCAATAACCTTTTTCGACTGCAAAAGTAGGCAAAACTTTTGAGTTGGCAAAATGTTTGGCGCGAAAAAGCATTTGTGAATGCCTAATTTGGTCATGTCGGCAAGTTGTCGTACCTTTGCGCACATTATTAAAATTAAGAATTAAGAGAGAAATGAGAAGAATTGGCTGCGCGATGATTCTTCTCAAAATAAGAACTAAGAAAATATGAATATCCGTTTACTCATAGACAAACTGAAGCTCTCGCTCCAGAAGCGAACGGGCAAGGCACAGAAGAAAGGCGGCAGATGCTATGCGGCATGGGCCGCCAAGGGGCACATCAAGCAGCCACTCGTCAGCTTCGTGGTGCAGAGTCACGACAAGAGCCTGCAAGTATGTTCCTTCCTGCCCCAGCTCCGCGCCTTCCCCGATAGCGAGATCATTGTCATCGACGACGGTTCCAGCCTCGATCACACCCAACGCCTGGCCGAGGCGCTGACCGGCGCCAACGAGTTCCTCGTCCGTGCCAACGACCTCTACGAAAACATCACCTACGACAAGTGCCTGCGCTTCTGCAACGGTCGCTACGTGGCTCTGCTTCAAGACGATGACAAGATACCCGGCACCGAGTGGGCTGAGCGTGCCGTCAGCCTCTTCCGCCAGCACCCCGACATGGCCATCCTCGGCGGTTGCGACGGTCGCCGCGTACGCTTCTGCATGAAAGAACGTGTCGACGAGGCAACTAGCAATCAAACAGCAGAGGTATCGAATCGTCGATCCGTCGACTCATCGGCCAGTCCGGCACCCGAGAAGTCCTACACCAGCGAGGAGATGAGCCAGGGCGACTTCTGCTTCGTCATGTCCGTCAACCGTGCCCCGATGTGGATCAACCGCGAGCTCTACCAGCAGCACCTCCACCACATCGACTACCGCTTCGCCCCCTTCCAGAGCGACGACTACGAACTCTGCATGCGTGCCTGGACACTCGGCCTCAAGGTGGGCTGGTACAAGCTGCATTTCGAGTCGCTTAGCGTAGGCGGCATGCGCCTCTACAACAACGCCTTCACCAAAGAGATGACCAAGCGCAACGCCACTCTCCTCTACGATCTCTATGCCGACAAGGAAGAGGAGATCATGAAGCGCGTGGAGGAGGCGAACAAGAGAATGAACTAGAAATAGATTCGAAAAACCGAATAATTGATGATTCGTTAATTCGAGTTTCCGCCTAATCGTACCCCCCCCTCTAAACATGAGAAGAATACTTTCATTTATCCTATTCTTGCAGTGCGCCACCATCGCCTTCGCCCAGCAGATAAGTGTTGAGGGCCGCGTGGTCGAT
>JAKSLN010000053.1 GCA_024401165.1 Bacteroidaceae bacterium | reverse complement strand
AATCGAGCAATCGAGCAATCGAGCAATCGAGCAATCGAGCAATCGAGCAATCGAGCAATCGAACAATCGAATTACCGAATTACCGAATTATCGAAGAATCGAAGAATCGAGTTATCGAGAAATCGAAACAACAGTTCCATCAATATGCCGCCCCCAAAAGAACTAAACAAATAAAAACATACATTCGATGAACTTTGTAGAAGAACTTACATGGAGAGGCATGATCCACCAGATGATGCCCGGAACAGAAGAGATGCTTCAGCAGGGCATGGCTACTGCCTACCTGGGCATTGACCCTACAGCCGATTCACTGCACATCGGTCACTTGTGTGGTGTCATGATGCTGCGCCACTTCCAGCGCTGCGGCCACAAACCCCTCGCACTCGTTGGCGGTGCAACGGGTATGATTGGCGATCCCAGTGGCAAAAGCCAGGAACGTAACCTCCTCGACGAGGCTACGCTGGCACACAACGTCAGTTGCATCAAGGCACAGCTGAGCCGTTTCCTCGACTTCGACAGCGATGCACCTAACAAGGCAGAACTGGTCAACAACTACGACTGGATGAAGAACTATACCTTCCTCGACTTCGCTCGTGAGATTGGTAAGTGCATCACCGTAAACTACATGATGGCAAAGGACTCTGTAAAGCGTCGTCTGAACGGCGAAGCCCAGGATGGCATGTCGTTCACCGAGTTTACCTATCAGCTTCTGCAAGGTTACGACTTCCTCCACCTTTACCAGGAGAAGGGTTGCCGCCTGCAGCTGGGTGGTAGCGACCAGTGGGGTAACATCACCACCGGTACTGAGCTCATTCGCCGCAAGTTGGGCAACGAGAACGAAGCCTTCGCCCTTACCTGTCCCCTCATCACCAAGGCAGACGGCAAGAAGTTCGGCAAGACCGAGAAGGGTAATATCTGGCTCGACCGCAACCGTACGACTCCCTACGTTTTCTATCAGTTCTGGCTGAATGTGGGCGACGAGGATGCAGAGCGTTACATCAAGATCTTCACCTCTCTGGACAAGGCCACTATCGATGCCATCATCGAGGAGCACAAGCAGGATCCCGGCCGCCGCGTGCTGCAGAAGAAGCTGGCCGAGGAGGTTACCATCATGGTTCACAGCCGCGAGGATTACGAGATGGCTCTCGAAGCCTCTAACATCCTCTTTGGCAAGGCAACCAAGGAAAGCCTCATAAAGCTCGACGAGAAGACGTTGCTCGACGTCTTTGCCGGCGTTCCTCAGTTCGAGGTTAGCCGCTCTATGCTCGAGGGCGAAGGCATCAAGGCTGTCGACCTGGTTGCAGAGCAGGCACAATGCTTCGCTTCAAAGGGTGAGATGCGCAAACTGACACAGGGTGGAGGCGTAAGCATCAACAAAGAGAAACTGGCTGCCTTCGACCAGCTGATTACCACTGCCGACCTGCTCGACGACAAGTACATCCTTGTTCAGCAGGGCAAGAAGAAGTACTTCCTACTGATTGTGAAGTAAAACTGGAATTCATTTAGTTCATAGTTACTCGCTGATGCTTATCAAGCTAAAGCAGTCACAATTCATAGTTCATAGTTATTCGACATACGTCTTGTCAAGCTGAAACATTCATAGTTCGTAGTTATTCGACATACGTCCTGTCAAACTGAAACATTCATAGTTCATAGTTATTCGACATACGTCTTGTCAAACTAAAACATTCACCGTTCATAGTTCATAGTTGAGGGTAAATTATAGTTTTTTTGCAAAAAAATAAAAAACTATGAACCAAGAGCTATGAACTATGAACTTTTTTTATTACCTTTGCACCGCAATCCCAAAAGGAGGCTAATCGGATTGGGCTATGGTGTAATGGTAGCACAAGACATTTTGGTCGTCTTAGTTCTGGTTCGAAACCGGATAGCCCAACGACGAAAAAAGCACAGAAAGGTTTAACTTTTTGTGCTTTTTTTCTTATTTTTACCTATTTTTTATATTAAAACGTCGAATTTTGATACATTTTTTACTGAAAATGATTCTAAATTAGTATCTTTGCAACCATCTTTTGGTTTAAACCATAAGAAAAAAAGAAGAAGAACAAAACATTATAATTAACTATATTAACTTTATTCATTAACCAAAAACTATCAAAGTATGAAGAAAGCATTACTTTCTTTGGGTTTGGGCCTGTTGGCAACCGCTGCCTCAGCACAGGTTTCATTCCCCGTAAGAATCGGCTTTGAGAATGCAGACAAGAGTGCCATCTATCACTCTAAGTATGCTAACAAAGTCGGTCTTAGTGAGTTTGGTGACTGGGTTAACCCCCATCAGGACACCGATGTATGGACTGAGCAGGCTCAGGGTGAGCAGAAGAACGGTGAGTACTGTTTCATGGCTCAGAACACTGACAAGCTGAATCCTTGGGACCGTGGTTTCAAGCTGGCTAACCTGCCCATCAAGGAGAACACTCCCTATCGTATGAGCTTCTGGGTAAAGGGTACCGAAGGTAACGTCATTACCGCATGGCTCTCTAAGGGTGTTGAGCAGCTCGACAAGTCAATGATCTCATCAAGCAACAGTGGCGAGTATGGTATCAACCAGAAGGTCATGAGCGGTGAGTGGGAGCACATGTCTTTCGTAGCTTTCTATGAGAACCCCACACCCTACAATAACTGGTTGGCAAACACCAGCTGGGCTGGTGGTGCTATCGTTGGCGACAACATTCCCGAGTCACTTTGGGAAGGCGCTGGCGTAAATGACAGCAACAAGGACAAGACCTATCGCGACTTCTTCAACAATGCAGTACCCGAGGAGTTCTTCGCTATCGTAAACATGTTCGACGGCGGTACCTATCTGCTCGATGATATCTGCATCGAGGAGGGCGTTTACTTCAACCAGGCTACTGGTAACCTGAACATTATCCGTCTCGACTTCGGTTATGACACCAACATCAAGACTCTGGTAGCAGCTACCAAGAAGGGCCAGTGCCTGATGCTCGACAAGGAGCAGTTCAAGGTAAATGGTGCTGATGGAGAAGTATTGGAGATTGCTTCTGTTGAGGCTCACGCTGATGGTTACGTTTACGTTTTCCTGGCTGACGCTTGGGCAAACAACGCTACCGTAAGCTTCACCCCCAACGACGAGTGTCCTCTCGAGTATGCTGGCAACCGTCAGCCCACTTCTGACTTCACTCAGACCATCAAGGTTAAGGGCTTCCAGAACGAGGTTATCTATGACGATGAGACCATCGATGTAGAGACCCACAACACCGCTCTGCCCGAGATGGATTCTTGCTATCCCGAGAATGGTTCATTCGATCTTCCCGAAACTACCAACACATTTACCTTCATCTTCGACACTCCTGTTGATCCTGCTGGTTCTATCGCTACCCTCGAGGGTGAGAGCGGTACTATTGGTGAGCTCGAACTGAGCAATGGTGCTGACGAGAAGACTCTCGTTGCTAAGTACAACGGTAACCTGAAGAAGGGTAGCTACACCATCAAGATGGAGGTTGCTAACAACGCTGGCGACGCTCAGTTCTACGATGATGAGACCAACCCCGCTTACAAGTTCAGCATCGGTGCTACTGGCTTCGATCCCGATCTCTCTTCTGAGGTTATCTTTGATTCTAAGTTCGACGAGGATGGTAATAATGCATTCCCCTTGAATGGTTCTATCATCAGCGGTGATGACGGTTCTGTAGCTACTCCCGGTGAGGGTCGTGGTTCAGGTCCCCGTATTTTCAACGATGTATATCCTCAACTCTATCTCCGCGACTGGGCTGGTAGCAACTTCTATTATGAAATTGGTACACGCGAGGATCAGCGTCTCGAGTTGGCTGAGGGTATCAACAAACTTAGCTTCAAGTATGCTATGTGGAAGGAAGGTGCTCAGAACCTGCACGTAGAGGTATTCCCCATCGATGAGGAGGGCAATGCTGGTGAGAACATCTTTGATGAGACCTTCACCGAGAACCTCAACGTTAACGGTGACAAGGGTGCTATGGCAAATGCTCCCAAGGCTGAGATTAAACTGAATATTGATGCTCAGGGCAACTATGGTATCCGTTTCAAGGGTACTGGCGAGTATTTGATCTCTGATATCATCGTTGAATATCTTCCCAACATCGCTGGTATCGACTCTAAGACCATGCTCTACAAGTCATATCTCGCTGCCCTCACACGTTATGAGGACACCTGTGACACCGAGCGTTACAATGAGAAGGATATGGAGAACCTCTACAGTCTCATTCAGAAGTATGAGGACTTCGGCAAGTGGTCTACCGAACTTCAGATGTATGCTCCCTCACAGTACGAAGCTGCTGCTAAGGAACTTGATGACGCTGTTAAGTCTCTGAACGAGTTCATTGTTCTCGTTGACCAGTATGACAAGCTCCGCGTTGCTGATGGTGATATTCAGACCATGTTGGACGAGTACGCAGAGAACAAGGTTGCTAAGCTTCAGTGCTACGCTGACCTGAAGGCTGCATTCGAGGAGTACAAGGACAAGGCTCTCACCGATAAGGAAGAGTTGAAGGCTGCATACGCTGCTCTCAATGACAACATGATCATGGTTAAGAACATGAACGGTGTTGATTTGAGAACCTCTGGTGGTGTTGGTATGACTGGTATTCCTGCTTATACTTATACTATCGACCTCGCTATCAAGTTCATTGAGTCAACAGGCATTGAACTGAGCGACGAGGAGAAAGCTATCGTTGAGGCTGGTAAGAATGCACTTACCGATGACGACGTAGTTCTTGGTCAGTTGAGAAAGGTTGCAACCAACGTTTACTACAAGGCTATGTCAAACGAGGAGACTGCTAATGCATTCTTTGCTCCTAAGGACGTACTCGATGAGGATGGCGAAGTTATTGACCAGACTGCTGGTATCTACGACTTCTCATTCTTCCTGAAGAACCCCAACATCTACATCCAGACCACTCAGGAGCAGATTGCTCAGAGCCTCGAGGAGATCAACCTCGGTACCGAGGACGAGCCTTTCAACGTATATGCAGGTCCCGCATGTCCCGGTTGGACATTCAGCGAGATTGGTGGTTGGAGCACTTGGTCAACTGGTTGGACCGACTACAAGAACGCTGCATATCCTGTTGAGGCTATGGCCAGCAACTGGGGTGGTACCTATACCATTTCTCAGTCTATTGAGAATCTGCCCGCAGGTCTCTACATCCTGAAGGGTGGTGTAAGCGAGCGTGATGCATTCCACGATGATAGCTACTTCTTCTGGCAGACCAGCGCAGACGACGATATCGTTATCTTGCCTGTTCCCAACAACGGTCAGTCATTCCCCAACCTGAACATGTCATCTGCACGTATCAATGGCAACTGGGTTGAAGGTAATGAGAGCTATGAAGAGGGTGAAGAGGCTCCCGCAGACGAACTGCTTGAGATTCTCGATGGTAAGCTGACTATCGGTGCTCATGCTGGTGCTACCGACTCACACATCTTCATCAACAGCTTCCAGATTCAGTTGGTAGGTAAGTCAGCAGCTTACGACTATGCTAAGGGCTATACCGACGATATCAAGAACGTACAGAGCAAGCTGAGCAACGTAACTGTTTACGACATTAACGGTCGTCAGATGGTACGCGCTACTAAGGGTGTTAACATTGTTAAGCGCACCTACAGCGATGGTTCTGTTAAGGTTGACAAGTACATTGTTAAGTAAGACATAAAACTTACAATATCTAAAATGGCACGGAAGACGAAAGTTTTCCGTGCTTTTTTTGTGTATGAAAAAAAGGTTTTGTATTTTTGTGAAGAATTACCAATAAGTCTAATAAGACTAATTTAATCTATAATATTCCAACCAAAATACATCAACTAAAATACAACCTATGAACAATCTCTTTTCCCTCGAAGGTAAGAATGCCTGGATTACAGGAGCAGCCTACGGAATTGGCTTTGCCATTGCCGAAGCATACGTAAAGGCTGGAGTAAAGAATATAGTATTTAATGTGCGCAGTGAGGAAGCCTGCCAGAAGGCCCTTCAGGCCTACAAGGAAGCCGGTATAAGCAACGTAAAGGGTTATGTGTGCGACTGTACCGACGAAGTAGCAGTGAAGGCACTCGTAGAGAAAATTCACGCTGAAGTGGGTCAGATTGATATTCTGGTCAACAACGCTGGCATCATTAAGCGCATCCCCATGCACGAGATGAGCCGTGCAGAGTTCCAGCAGGTCATCGATATAGACCTTGTTGCCCCCTACATCTGTGCTGCCGCCGTAGTACCTGAGATGATGGAGCGCCGCGAAGGTAAGATTATCAATGTTTGCTCTATGATGAGTGAACTTGGACGCGAGACCGTTAGTGCCTATGCAGCAGCCAAGGGTGGACTGAAGATGCTAACCCGCAACATCTGCTCCGAGTACGGTGAATACAACATCCAATGCAACGGCATAGGTCCCGGCTACATTGCCACACCCCAGACTGCACCCCTGCGCGAGAAGCAAGCCGATGGCAGCCGTCATCCCTTCGATTCCTTCATCTGTGCCAAGACTCCTGCTGGTCGCTGGCTCGATCCCGAAGAACTGGGTGGTCCCGCTGTATTCCTAGCTTCAAAGGCAAGCGACGCAGTCAACGGTCACATCCTCTATGTTGACGGAGGTATCCTGGCCTACATTGGCAAGCAACCTAAATAAAAAAGTAGATATATCTCCTACTTTGAAATTACATTACTGTTTGTAACTTAACAGTATATAATTTCAAAAAAATAGTACTGCATAAAAATCTTAATTATTCCCGCTGCGCCTCTTAAAATTCCGCGCAGCGTGGAATAAAAAATCCCGCTACGGTATTTTAAAATTACCGTAGCGGAAATTTAAAAATAGCGCAGCGGTAAGTAACCGGCTGACCTTGGGCGGGCGGTTGGTTGATTTATCTCTTATAAAAAATTCCCTTATCTATATTTCAGAAATGATGGAGCATCTTTCTGAAAGTTCTTCTACACTTATATTCAGGTCGTGAGAAACCTTTTCATAGATAGTAGCTATGGTCAAAGGTTTATCTTTATCAATCCATTGCTTATCATCCGTTTCCATAAATAGTCGGTTGAGCGGACAGGCGAGGAGTGACTCCTTATTATAATTATATCCAAAAGAAATATAAAAACCGGCATGGAGCAGTTGTTCCAATTGCTGAGGTTTTCCCCTAAATCCATGCCAAATCCAAGGTAGGGTAGGGGAGAGAGTCTTTTTCAAGTACAACATCTCATCCAACGCCTTTACACAATGAATTATGAGAGGCAAACCATATTGTTCACTCCATTCTACATGCCTTTTAAACACTTCAGTTTGTAAAGACAAAGAGGCTGTGCATAACTTTTCAATTCCGCACTCTCCAATTGCTACAACTTGTTTATTTTCATTTCTTTCAAGTCTGTTTATAACTCTGTTCATAATCTGCTCCATTTCACATTCACTCATAGAAGCAAGTGCCCAAGGATGAATGCCCACACTATGTACATCCTGCACCACTTCTCTCACATCAAGAGAAGAGTCTGAACAAGCATGATGTGTATGAACATCAAAGTAAAACATACAGATTATTAAGGAAATAAGAGAATATATCAGCGATTGGAAATATCCAATTTTATATGCTTAGCAAATTCCCAAATTATCATGCCAGTCGTAACGCTTACATTCATGCTGTGCTTCGTGCCAAACTGAGGAATTTCTATGCAACCATCACTCTGATTAACAACCTCTTGCTGTACACCCTTCACCTCGTTTCCCATTACCACGGCATAACGACTAGAAGAATCAGCCCTAAAGTCGTTTAACATCGTACTTCCTTCACATTGCTCGATGGAAAGTACACAGTAGCCCTCCTTCTTAAGATCCTGTACACATTCTATCGTATCCTTATAGTAGTACCATTCAACACTATCCTCTGCTCCAAGTGCTGTTTTATGTATTTCAATATGAGGCGGTTGAGCCGTGATGCCACATAAGCAAAGCTTTTCTATGCGAAAAGCATCGCACGTTCTGAACACACTACCTACGTTATATAAACTTCTTACATTGTCTAGCACCACAACGAGCGGAAGCTTTTCTGCCTCCTTGAATTCCTCTTTCGAGAGGCGATTCATTTCTGTTATCTTTAACTTGCGCATATTTCCTTTGTTTCTGCAAAGTTACAAAAAACTGTTCATAACATGTTCATAAGTTGTTCAAAAAAAAGCAGTAGAAAATTTGCATCATTAAAAAAGGGACCGCTAATTAATAAAAAGAAAGCACCAAAAAAGTTAGCAAAAACTTAAAATATATTTTTATACCAATTTTTAGCCAGTTATATACAGCATTTTTGACATAAAGTTATTAACTTTGCAATTATAAACAGGATGTTCATAACTATGATTCGGCAAGGATAAGTGCCACATTACGAGCAAAAATACCCGCTATAAGTTGATTGTTCATAATATGTGCAGAAATGTGAGCCTCAATTTTATAAGTTCATATGCAAGAAAAAAGGCAAATTCTTATCAACCGAACTGACAGAATAACAACATCAACATAAAATCATCTATTTTAAAAAAATAAAATAAATAATAATTATGAATACTGTTGATAACAAGTGGAAGGAACTTGGATACATAGATGAACCCATTCCAGCCGACGTGGACATAAAGGCAGAGATTCGCCGCATGTGTAAGGAGAAGAATGCCGTCATCATGGCACATTACTATACCGATGGCGAAGTTCAGGAGATAGCCGACTTCATTGGCGATTCACTTGCCCTGGCTCAGAAGGCAGCCCAAACCGATGCCGACATCATCGTCATGTGTGGCGTGCACTTCATGGGTGAAACCAACAAGATCCTCTGCCCCGATAAGAAGGTAATAGTTCCCGACCTCAATGCATCCTGCTCCCTGGCCGAGAGTTGCGATGCCAAGGAATTCAAGGCATTCGTTGAAGCACATCCCGACCACACGGTTATCAGCTATGTAAACACTACCGCGGCAACCAAGGCCGTCACCGACATTGTTGTGACGAGTGGAAATGCACGCCATATTGTTGAGAGCCTTCCTGCCGACGAGAAGATTATCTTTGGTCCTGACCAAAATTTGGGCAACTATATCAACAGTATAACCGGTCGCAACATGCTTCTCTGGAATGGTGCTTGCCACGTGCATGAGAAATTCTCTGTAGAGAAGATTCTCGAACTAAAGGAGCAGCATCCCAATGCCAAGGTTCTTGTACATCCCGAGTGTAAGGGTGCTGTTGTGAAGCTTGCTGACAAGGTAGGCAGCACGGCCGCTCTCCTCAAGTTTAGTCAGGAGGATGAGGCTACCGAATTCATCGTTGCTACCGAGAGTGGTATTTTGCATGAGATGCAGAAGGCTTGTCCCGAGAAGACCTTCATCCCCGCACCTCCCGAGGTAACGGAGCAGACCGATGCCAATGGCAATCCTGTTACCTGTTCGTGCAACGAGTGCAACTTCATGAAGCTCGTAACGATGAAGAAACTCTACAACTGTCTCAAGTACGAATGGCCCACCATAGAGGTTGATCCCGAGGTTGCTGTACTTGCCGTTCGTCCCATCAATCGTATGCTAGAAATGAGCAAGTAAAAAAAATACTCTCCCCACTATATGCAAACCCTAATCAACGACCTTGCTCTCATCCTCATTGTAGCCAGTGTTGTTACTATACTCTTCAAGCGACTGAAGCAACCGCTAGTGCTTGGATATATAGTTGCAGGTTTTCTGGCAGGTCCGCACATGCCCTACATGCCAACTGTGCAGGACGAGCAGAACATTGAGACTTGGAGCCAGATAGGCGTCATATTCATGATGTTCTCCCTTGGCCTAGAATTCTCCTTCAAGAAGATATTCAAGATGGGCTTTGGACCGGTATTTACTGCCCTCTGCATCATGGGTTCCATGATAGGCATAGGCGGTGCTGTAGCCTGGTTGTTTGGTTGGAGTCAGATGGATCGCATCTTCTTGGGTGGCATGCTTGCCATGAGCAGCACTACCATCATCTATAAGGCCTTTGATGACCTTGGCATGCGGCAGAAGAAGTTCACCAAGGGTGTCATGAGTGTCCTTATTCTGGAGGACATGCTTGGCATTCTGCTCATGGTTATCCTCAGCACCATAGCCATCAGCAATCAGTTTGAGGGAAGCGAACTCATCACCAGTCTCTTCAAGCTTGCCTTCTTCCTTTCGCTATGGTTCATTGTTGGTATGTTCATCATACCACTTTTTCTAAAGAAGAACAGCAGTTTCATCAATTCTGAGACCCTAATGATAGTTTCCATTGGCCTCTGCTTCCTTCTCGTCATACTTGCAACAGAGGCGGGCTACAGTTCTGCCTTTGGAGCTTTTGTCATGGGTAGCATCATGGCCGAGACGGTGGAGGCAGAGCGCATAGAGCATGTCATAGGCAGTTTGAAGGACTTCTTCGGAGCCATCTTCTTTGTATCTGTTGGCATGATGGTAGATCCTTCCATCTTAATTCAGTATTGGCTTCCTATCCTTGTTTTGGTAGTGAGCATAGTGCTGGGTCAGGCCATATTCGGAAGCCTTAGTTTCATATTCTCTGGTCAAGACCTGCGAGGCGCCATCCAGAGCGGCTTTTCCATGGCGCAGATTGGAGAGTTTGCCTTTATCATAGCTACGTTAGGTACTACGTTGCATGTGACAGACGCCTTCCTCTATCCCGTTGTTGTTGCTGTCAGCATCATCACCACATTCCTCACACCTTATATGATAAGGGCCGCAGAACCAGCCTATGGATTCATTGAAAGTTTGCTTCCTCATCAGGTTAGAAACGTAATTAATGGAGGTTCAAAACTTTCGGACAAGGCGAAGGAAAAGCGAGGAAGGAGCGAAGGTAAGAATACAGGTAACATTCCCCTTTCCTGGATGGTAGGCGGTGAAACTGGTTATTCGTATGTTGATCCGCAGTCCGTTTATGCTGCTCATGGAAAAGTTTATGTATGGAGTTCATTGCTCAAGCAGTTGTTTATTCAGACGTTTGCCTATGCAATGTTGGTTATGGCTGTCATAACCTTTAGTTTTGCCTCTATGTTGCCTTTTTGCAGAAGCTTCTTCACTCATTGGCCAGGCAACATAATATGTGGTGTCATCACTTTATGTGTTGTTTCCCTCTTCCTTCGTCCTATTGTTGTGCGCAAGAACCATAGCGAGGAAGCTCATTTCCTCTATCGTCAGGGTAAGGTTCATCAGTATTTGTTCCGATTCACTATCCTGGTTCGTTTTATTATTGCTTCCTATGCTATTTACTGTATTTTAGACTATCTATCTCCCTATCGCTGGTATTGGCACATTCTGCTCTCCATCGTACTTCTTTGCTTTATCATCCGGAACAGGATGGTAAAGTTATACAGCATACGCATGGAGCGTATTTTTCGTCACAATCTCTCGCGTCGTGATCGTCATTCAGCCCAGAACGACAAATCTTCTTATGCTCATCGTCTCGTTGGTCGTGACATACACATTGCAAGCCTTACTCTTCCCGATGATTCGGCTTGGGGTGGAAAGAAGCTTATGGAATTAAACTTTGGTCGCGAGGATGGAATTATAATAGTAGCCATCATTCGTGGTGACCGTCGAATAAACATCCCTGACGGAAGTTCCATGCTTTATCCCCGCGACGTAATTGAGGTGGTCGGTGACGATGAGAGTATCGAGATATTCAGTAAGCGCATGGAGGCAGAGCGCACCATCATCAGTCAGGACGATAGAAAACTGCGTATCACTCGTCTTATTATAGATGCAGATTCACCTTTCCTCGACAAACCCATCAAGGAATCTCGCATTCGTGAAATACTCAATTCCATCATAATTGGAATTGAGATGGAAGACGAAACTCTATCCATCCCTAATCCAGACCAAGTTCTTAAACAAGGCGACATACTCTGGTTAGTTGGCTAAAAAAAATTTTTTAATGAAGATTACACTTTTTCAACGCGATATAGTTTGGGGTGACCCAGCAGAGAATATTCGTCTTAGCGAGGAAGAAATGCTAAATGCACCCAAGAGTGATGTATATGTACTGCCTGAGATGTGGAGTACAGGCTTTGTATCGTCACCTTTAGAAACCAATATAGGCGATGGAAAAGTAGAACTAGAATGGATGCAGAAGATGGCATGCAAGCTTGATGCCGCCGTTGCCGGTAGTATTGCCATAAAGGCCGAGGACGACACCTATCGCAATCGTTTCTATTTTGTTACTCCCGACAAAGTAAATTACTACGACAAGCGTCATCTCTTCACCTACGGTGGCGAGCACAAGCGCTATACAGCAGGCGAAAAACGGGTAATTGTGGAGTGGCGAGGTGTCCGCTTCCTTCTGATGGTATGTTATGACTTGCGTTTTCCTATTTTTTCGCGTAATGTTCCACGTGAAGAGGGAGGTTACGACTGCGCTCTCTACGTTGCCTCATGGCCTACACCCCGCGTAGAAGCATGGCGCACTCTTTTATTGGCCCGAGCCATCGAAAATCAATGTTATGTATGTGGAGTTAATCGTGTAGGTACCGACCCCACTTGCCAATACTGCGGAGGTACAGCAGCCATCAACCCATATGGAAAGATAATAGAAGCTTGTCCTGATGATACCCAGTCAAGCGTCACATTCATACTTGATCTTTCCGCTCTTCAGTCTTTTCGCAAAAAGTTTCCTGTTTTGAAGGACAGAGACTATTGATTATATATTAAGGGTTATCGTTTCAAAACAGATGTGAGTAATATATTATAAAATGGCAAGAGACCACACTATTGTGCGGTCTCTTGCTTTATAAATTAGGATTTTTTTTCTTTATTTATAGGAAGCGATGCGTGTACAGCCAATGATGGAGATTGGCTGCTGGTTGTCATCGAACTCCTCAATCATCATCATTAGGATGACGTGCTTTACCTCACCGTTGATATGAATGTGAACGTAAAGATCCTCTCGTTCAGTCTTCTTATACATAAGGTTCTCCACGGCTGTATCGAAGTTTGCTTTTTCTGTTGGATCGATGATATTTTTAAAGATGTCATCGGCAGACCAAACGATGAAGCCGCGATCCTCGTCAAAGCCCTTTACGATGGATTCTTCGCCGTAGAGTGTGTCCTTGGAGTAGAGTTTGTTATCGCTCAGATCCCAATGCCATATTTTAACCTTACAGAGATACTTAGCTTTGAGAATTTCCTGATATTCCATGCGGCGACGCTTCTCTATTTGTCTGTCCTTATCCATGTTGATGGTGTAGACGTCGATGGTTTGATTATTGACACGACGCATGATGACGTTGAGCTCGCCCAGATAGGTGCCGTTGTACTCCCATGTTTCAATCTCGTGGCTGAGAAGGCACTGGGTGGCATGGAAGTTCCAGAAGGGATTAGACTGAGTTAGGAAAGCGCTGCGCAGCACGCCTACAGGATTTTCTATTTTGTAATATTCGCGGAAGATTTTGTTAGCACCGATGCAACGTGAATCGCGAATGAAACCTTGTTCATCGCGAATTACTTCATAACGTGCATACATGAAGGGGAGAAGGTCGATATATTCAATCAACTCTTCGTTTTGCATGTTAATGATATTTGTTTTCATATATTATAGGATTTTTTTTATTTCAAGTAGGGAGTTTATCTCGTAGTCGACGGGTGAGGGAGTCTGAAACTGGTCGGGATGGGCGTTGAAAAAGATAACTCGCAAACCATATTTTTGTGCTCCAAGAATGTCGGTGACGAAGTTGTCGCCAATCATGATGGTTGTATCCTTCGATGCTCCGGACTGCTGCATGGCGTAGTCAAAGAACTGTGCAGAGGGTTTGTTGGCTCCGGCGTCTTCGCTGAGGATAATGGTGTCGAAATAGTCGAGGAGTCCGCAGGCACGCAGTTTGCGATATTGTACTTCGTGGAAGCCGTTGCTGCACATGTGGAGGCGATAACCGCTTTCTTTGAGGTAGTCCATCAGTTCGTGGGCACCGGGAACAACATCTGGTTTTACAGCGCAAAGGTTAAGAAAGGTGTCGCTGACCTGAAGGCAGTATTCACGACTTGGATTGAGGCGCTCCAGAGGACGGCGAAATCGTTCTACCATGAGATAGTCACGCGTAATCTTGCCTGCAGCATAATCGGTCCAGAGAAGTACATTAGTGTGCCAGTAAGGTTCGGTGAAGTCCTCTATTTGCTCGAAGTATTGTTCCCAGTGGTAATATTCAAAGAGTTCGCGCAGGGCAATCTCAGCATTACCATGTGTATCGTAGAGCGTGTCGTCGAAGTCGAGGAAAAGATCAGTCATAGTTATTTTTTACTTACACATTTTGCATCCTTCGCACTTGCTGAGTTCACCGCGGAACCGCTTGTCAACAAGATAATGGAGGCGGTCACGAAGTGCATCGAGCTGGATGGTTTGTAGTACATCGGCAGCAAAGGCAAATTTGAGTAGCATGCGTGCCTCGTCATAGGGAATGCCGCGCTGGCGCATATAGAACATGGCCTGGTCGCCCAGTTGCCCCACGGTGCTTCCGTGAGAACACTTAACATCGTCAGCGTATATCTCTAACATGGGCTGGGTATAGATGCGTGCTTCCTTGCTTCCTACAAGGTTGGCGTTTGTCTCCTGGGAGATGGTTTGCTGGGCATCCTTACGCACCAGTACTCGTCCGGCAAATGCACAGACGGTTTGATCGTCGAGAACGTACTTGTAGAGTTCGTTGGACTGGCAATGTGGCACTCGGTGGTCGATGAGTGTATTGTTGTCTACACGCTGCTGTTTGTCGGCAATGACGAGTCCGTTGAGTGTGGTCTCAGCATATTCGCCCGAGAGCGTAACGTCGGCTCGGTTGCGTGTAAGACCATTATGGAGGGTTATGCTGTCCAGAACGGCAGTACTATATCGCTGCTGATCGCAGTAGAGATTGCTGAAGCGATGGTTCTTGACGTGTGTCTCTTCGAGATCGTACATTTCCAGGTGTGCGTTTTCACCCACGTAGACTTCGGCAACCTGTGTGGTGAGAAAGTCGCGGTCGTCGATGGCATGGTCGCAGAAGAGCAGTTTAATGATGGCGCCATCTTCTAGGATAACGAGCACGCGACGGTTGACCATGAGGTCGACATCGGAGCGCAGCACGTTTACTACTTGAACGGGTCGCTCCACGACAACACCTTTTGGGACATAGACGAAGAGTCCGTCTTGGCAAAGCATGGTGTTGAGTGCGTTGATAGCATCCTTATGCGTGCGTGCGAGCGTACCATAATATTTATTTATGAGTTCGGGATGCTTCTTAGCGGCCTCGCAGAGCGAACCTACGAAGACGCCATCGGGCAAGGCTGCAGTGGGAAGTATCTTGTCGTAGAACTGGTCGTTAACCATGAAGTAGAGTGAGGTGCTGAGGTTAGGCACGTCGCACTTGAATACCTCATAGGGATTGACAGGGATGTCGAGGCGCGACAGATTCAGACCGTAATTAGGAGCAAATGCCTCACTAACGTCAGTATATTTGTATCGCTCCACCTTTTGTGTGGGAAAGCCTAGGCGGCGGAAATCCTCGAAGGCTTGTCCGCGCAGGATATTGAGAGGTTCAGCCGAATGCTGGCAGAGCATCTCGCGTGTCTGTTCGTACAGTTCTATATATTGCTTTTCACTATCCATAACTATGAACTATGAATTATGACTGCTTTAGCTTGATGAGCATCAGCGAGTAACTATGAACTGTTCAAATCCTTTCTCCTCAATCTCCATGGCCAGTTCGGGACCACCAGTCTTGATGATGCGGCCGTCGATGAGGACGTGGACGATATCGGGTTTGAGATAGTCGAGCAGACGCTGATAGTGGGTGATGACCATGGCGCTGGTCTGGGGTGTACGCAGTTTGTTGAATCCTTCTGCTACGATGCGGAGTGCGTCGACATCCAGACCTGAATCTGTCTCGTCGAGGATGCTAAACGTAGGTTCGAGCATAGCCATCTGAAAGATTTCGTTACGCTTCTTCTCTCCACCCGAGAAACCTTCGTTAACGGAGCGGTTGGCCAACTTGCTATCCAGTTCCACGATTTTGCGCTTCTCACGCATCAACTTCAGAAAATCACCGGCCGGTAAGGGTTCTAGTCCCTGGTGCTTGCGCTTGGCGTTCAGCGCAGCCCTCATAAAGTTAGTCATGCTGACGCCCGGAATCTCCACGGGTTGCTGAAACGAGAGAAAGATTCCTTCCTGAGCGCGTTCCTCGGGTTTCATCTCCAACAAGTTCTTGCCGTTGAAGATAATCTCACCTTCCGTAACCTCGTAGGCTGGGTTTCCCACGATGACGTTGCTCAGCGTAGACTTGCCGGCTCCGTTGGTTCCCATCACAGCATGTACCTCACCATCGTTGATGACGAGGTTGATGCCCTTCAATATCTCTTTGCCATTAATGCTGGCGTGCAAATTTTTAATCTCTAACATAAAACAGACCCCCTCCCGTTCCCCTTTTGGAGAAGCGGTTACTGTTGCTCGCTTGCAAACAGGCTGGTGAGGGTTGCCAGATTTTGGGTTATATATTAGTATTCTTATGCTTTACTTATACTCGTACTGCATTTTCTTTACTCACGCTCGTATAACATTAGCCTCTTGTCAGCAGACATTCAATCTGCATTAGTAACCGCTTCCCCCTAAAGGGGGAGACGGGAGTAGGTCTGTCATCCTACTGTCCCTTCCAGACTGACGCCCAGCAGTTTTTGTGCCTCAACAGCAAACTCCATGGGAAGTTTATTGATGACCTCCTTGGCATAGCCGTTGACGATAAGCGATACGGCTTCTTCGGTGGGGATGCCACGTTGATTGCAATACATGAGCTGCTCCTCACTAATCTTGCTGGTTGTAGCTTCATGCTCCACAACGGCGGTGTCGTTGTGCACATCCATGTAGGGGAAAGTGTGTGCACCGCATTCACTACCCAGGAGGAGGGAGTCACACGACGAGTAGTTTCGTGCTCCGTCTGCCTTGGCACTTACTTTGACCAAACCTCGATAGGAGTTCTGGCTCTTTCCGGCCGAGATACCCTTCGATATAATGGTGGACTTGGTGTTCTTGCCAATGTGTATCATCTTGGTTCCCGTGTCTGCCTGCTGGTAGTTGTTGGTTACAGCCACGCTGTAGAACTCAGCCTGACTACCATCGCCGGAGAGGATGCAGGAGGGATATTTCCATGTGATGGCACTACCCGTTTCTACCTGTGTCCACGACAGGCGGCTGTTGGCACCGCGCAAGTGACCGCGTTTGGTAACGAGGTTGAGTACACCGCCCTTTCCATCCTTGTCGCCGGGATACCAGTTCTGAACTGTCGAATACTTGACTTCGGCATTCTCCATCACCACGATTTCCACGATGGCAGCGTGCAGCTGGTTCTCGTCGCGCATGGGGGCTGTACAACCTTCGAGGTAGGAAACGTAGGCATCGTCGTCGCAGACAATGAGTGTTCGCTCGAACTGTCCCGTCCCGCGTGCGTTTATTCTAAAATAGGTGGAAAGTTCCATTGGACACCGAACCCCTTTTGGGATGTACACAAAGGAACCATCGCTGAAGACGGCCGAGTTGAGGGCAGCGAAGTAATTGTCGCGATAGGGCACGACGCTACCCAGATACTGGCGCACAAGTTCGGGATGCTCCTTTACAGCTTCGCTTATGGAGCAAAAGATAATACCCTTTTCCTTCAGTTTCTCTCGGAAAGTAGTCTTTACGCTGACGGAGTCCATCACGGCATCAACAGCCGTACCACTCAATGCCAGACGCTCCTCGAGGGGAATACCGAGTTTGTCAAAGGTCTTCATCAACTCGGGGTCGATTTCCTTTGATTTGCCGTCGTCAGCTGCTTTCTTGGTAGGATCGGCATAATAGGAAATGGCCTGATAGTCAATGTCGGGCATCTGGAGATGTCCCCATTCGGGCTGCTCCTGGCTCTCCCAATAATGGAAGGCCTTGAGACGAAATTCCAGAAGCCAGTCCGGTTCGCCCTTCTTCTGTGAGATGAGGCGAACTACGTCTTCCGACAATCCTTTTTCTATGATTTCTGTCTGCACGTCGGTTGTGAAGCCGTATTCGTACTTCTTCTCCGCAACCTCACGTACAAAACTATTCTTTTCTTCCAAACTAAACTATCAATTAATAATTAACAGTTAACAATTAGCACTGCTGGTTGCTTCTCTGAAACTCTGCATGAAATTCTCAACGAAAGCTACCATCATGGAACCGAAAAACGAGTTGTCCGTTGTTTCGGAAGAGAGGAGGCCTATCATCGCCAACACGTACACCACCAGGGATGTACATAGGAAGAACTTGATAATGCCTAACACTCCACCCAGTATCTTGTTTACTCCGCCCAGGAAAATCATGGAGAGGAACTTTGTGAGGATGTCTCCTACAAAGTTGAGAGCAAGCGGAACAGCCAGCCATATTAGGATGAACGCAACAATCGAAGCCATGCTGGCGCCACCACCCAAGTGAGGAGCTAACTTAGCACCTACTGAGGAATAGAACATGTAGGCCACAATCAGTCCCAGGAAGAATCCTGCAAAGGAGCACAATGACTTAGCGAAGCCATTGTGCATCCCTTGAAAAAATCCTATTCCTAAGACAACGAGAACGATAATGTCTAGCGTGCCCATTATAACTTAGCCTTAACCTCGATCTCCTGGAAGGTCTCAAGGATGTCGCCCTCACGCAGATCGTTGTAGTTGACAAGCGAAATACCGCACTCGAAGTTGGTAGTAACTTCCTTGACATCGTCCTTGAAACGCTTCAGAGCATTGATATCGCCTGTGAAGACTACGATACCGTCGCGTACGACACGAGCCTTGTTCGAGCGGCTGACCTTTCCGTCGATGACGTAGGCACCAGCCACGGTTCCCACCTTGGAGATGTGGTAAACCTGGCGAACCTCCACTTGTGCGGTAACCTCCTCCTTGATTTCGGGAGAAAGCATACCTTCCATGGCGTCCTTGATTTCCTCGATAGCGTCATAGATGACAGAGTAGGTACGGATGTCCACACCCTCCTGATCGGCCAGACGACGTGCTGCGGCCGAGGGACGAACCTGGAAGGCCACGATGATGGCGTCGGACGAAGCAGCGAAGTTGACATCGCTCTCGCTGATCTGACCCACAGCCTTGTAGATGACGTTGACCTGAATCTTCTCGGT
>JAKSLN010000052.1 GCA_024401165.1 Bacteroidaceae bacterium | reverse complement strand
CGTTTCACGTCGACGTGACCGACCTGCTGAACAAGGACGGCAAGGACAACGTGCTAGCCGTTCGTCTGGAGAACCGCGAGCAAAGCCATCGCTGGTACCCCGGAGCCGGCCTCTATCGCAACGTTCACCTTATCACCACACACGAGGTTCACATTCCCGTCTGGGGAACCTACGTCACCACGCCTCACGTGGAGAAGGACTATGCCACCGTGACGCTGCGTGGCCGCGTGGCCAACAGCGAGGGCAAGAAGGTGAAGGTGGAGACAAGCCTCAACAAACTGGTTCGGCACGGAGACTACGATTTAGCTATCGGAGAGGCTGTGGCAAAGCAGACGACCGACCTCGCCAACATGACGCCCATCCCATCTGGCCAGAAGGCTGGCGAGCAGCAGTTCCAGCAGAATTTCACAGTGGCTGCGCCTATGTTGTGGAGTCCAGAATCGCCCAACCAATACGTTGCCATCAGTCACGTCTATGTAGATGAGGAGTTAGCAGATACGCACTGCACGTTCTTTGGCATACGTAGCATCGAATTGATACCCGAAAAGGGATTCTTCCTGAACGGCAAATACACCAAGTTCAAAGGCGTCTGCCTGCATCATGACCTGGGTGCACTGGGTGCTGCCATCAACAAGAGTGCCATCCGCCACCAACTGGAAATGCTGAAGGATATGGGCTGCAACGCCATCCGCACGAGCCACAACATGCCGGCTCCCGAACTCGTGGAGCTGTGTGACGAGATGGGCTTCATGATGATGGTCGAGCCCTTCGACGAATGGGACGTTGCCAAGTGTCAGAACGGCTACCACCGCTTCTGGAACGAGTGGGCAGAGAAGGACATGGTCAACATGCTGCGCCACTACCGCAACAACCCCAGCGTGGTGATGTGGAGCATCGGCAACGAGGTTCCCACCCAGGCTCGCAAGGATGGCTACAAGATGGTGGAATTTCTGCAAGGCATCTGCCACCGCGAAGACCCCACACGCCCCGTCACCTGCGGTTTGGATCAGGTTTGGACGGTACTGCGCAACGGTTTTGCCGCCACGCTTGACGTGGCCGGTTTCAACTACCGCACACAGTATTACACAGAGGGATACGAGAAACTGCCACAGGGTTACCTGCTCGGCAGCGAAACAGCCAGCACAGTGAGCTCGCGCGGCACGTACCATTTCCCCGTCAAGCTGGCCAAGGGGGTGATGCATCCCGACAACCAGTCGTCGGGCTACGACGTGGAAGCATGTTCGTGGAGCAACGTGCCCGACGAGGACTTCGCCCTGGCCGACGACAACGTCTGGGAAATAGGTCAGTTCGTCTGGACGGGTTACGACTACCTGGGTGAGCCTTCGCCCTACGACACCGATGCATGGCCTAGCCACTCGAGCGTGTTCGGCATCATCGACCTCGCTTCGTTACCCAAGGACCGCTACTACCTCTACCGCAGCGTCTGGAACACGGATGCTCACACGCTGCACGTACTTCCCCACTGGACATGGCCCGGTCGCGAGGGTGAGGTGACGCCCATATTTGTCTATACCGATGCACCCGAGGCAGAGCTCTTCATCAACGGAAAGAGCCAGGGTCGCCAGCGCAAGCTCTCAAAGGCAGAGTCTGACGCGCTGAAGGGTAAGGACGAGTTCTGGCAGCAGCGCCGTTACCGCCTGATGTGGACGAACGTGAAGTATGAACCGGGCGAAGTGAAGGTGATTGCCTACAACGCAGACGGAACAAAAGCTGGCGAACAGGTCGTCAAGACGGCTGGCAAGCCATACAAGCTAGTTCTCACCCCCGCCTCTCCAAGCGGGAAGAGTGCCAACGCGATTGACAGGAAGAGCGGAGAGAAAAACCTTTCCTACGTCACCGTAAGCGTGGTGGACAAAGACGGCATCCCCTGCCCCACTGCCACCGACCTTGTGCAGTTCAGCGTGAAGGGACAAGGCAAGTTCCGCGCTGCAGCCAACGGCGACGCCACCAACCTGGACCTCTTCCATTTGCCTCAGCACCACCTCTTTGCGGGGCAGTGTACCGTCATCATCGAGAGCAACGATCAGCCCGGCAAGATTACCCTCACGGCCAAGGCAAAGGGATTGCAGGCAGGAACACTGACAATTGCGAATTAGGAATTATACACTTACACTATATTCGTGCTTGACCTCCTCCATCACAAAGGTACTCTCGATGGAGGCGATATTCTCGTGGCGACCAATGACATTGAGCAGGAACTGTTGGTAGTACTTCATGTCGGGCGCCTGAATACGAAGCAGATAATCGAATGATCCAGAGATGTTGTAGCACTCGGTGACTTCGGGTATCTGCTTTATCATTTCACAGAAGGCGAGGGCCATGTCGCTGTTGAGACGGCGAAGCTTCACGCTGCAGAAGACAGCGAAGCCCTTGTTGAGCAGGTTGGCATCGAGAATGGTTGCGTACTGCTTTATGAACCCCAGGCGTTCAAGCCGCTTCACGCGCTCGTACGTAGGCGTAGTAGAAAGATGTACCATGGCGGCCAGTTCCTTGTTTGTCAGGCGAGCATTCCGCTGGAGTGCTCGCAGGATGTCGGTATCCTTCTCGTCGAGTCGATAGCCTGACTCCATAGCCAGTTTGGCTGATTCTATTTCGTATGCCATTTTCCTTCGTTTTTAGAATAATATTCTATTTGACGTGCGCAAAAATACAATTATTTTCTGAAATAACAAATCTTCTTGGCAGATAATTCTAAAGTCCGTAACTTTGCAACGTCAAACAAAACAAATGACAATCATTATTGACAATTAATAATTTAAAAAACATACAACTATGGCACAGAACAAACTTCATCTTGAGACACTCGCACTTCACGTTGGTCAGGAACAGGCAGACCCCGCTACCGATTCACGCGCAGTACCCATCTATCAGACAACCTCGTACGTCTTCCACGACTCACAGCATGCAGCAGACCGCTTTGGTCTTCGCGACGCCGGCAACATCTACGGCCGTCTGACGAACTCGACCCAGGGCGTCTTTGAAGAGCGCATCGCAGCCCTTGAGGGTGGTGTGGCAGGTTTGGCCGTTGCCAGTGGTGCAGCAGCCGTTACCTACGCCCTGCAGAACGTCTGTAACGCCGGCGATCACATTGTGGCTGCCGATAACCTCTACGGCGGATCGTTCAACCTCATCACCCATACGCTTGCGACACAGGGTGTGAGCAACACCATCGTGAAGGTGAACGACCTGGTTGCCCTCGAAGCAGCCATCCAGCCCAACACCAAGGTCATCTACGCAGAGACATTTGGCAACCCCAACAGCGACGTTACGAACCTCGACGCTATTGCAGAGGTGGCTCACAAGCACGGCATCCTCTTCATCGTGGACAACACATTCGCACCTCTGGTGATCCGTCCCCTGGAGCACGGTGCAGACATCGTTGTTCACTCGGCAACGAAGTTCATCGGCGGTCACGGTTCAAGCCTTGGTGGCGTAATCGTTGACGGTGGCAAATTTGACTTCAAGGCACATGCCGACCGCTACCCCACCATCGCCAAGCCCGATCCAAGCTACCACGGAGCCATCTTTGCCGACGTAGCCGGTGCTGCAGCATTCGTTACCCGCATCCGTGCCGTCATCCTTCGCGACACCGGCGCCACCATCTCTCCCTTCAATGCATGGATTCTCCTGCAAGGTGTTGAGAGCCTGCCCCTTCGCATCGAGCGCCACGTGGAGAATGCCCTGAAAGTTGTTGACTACCTGAGCAAGCACCCCAAGGTGAAGAGCGTTAGCCACCCCGCACTCGAGAGCCATGCCGACCACGCACTCTACAAGCAGTATTTCCCCAAGGGCGCCGGTAGCATCTTCACATTCGAAGTCAATGGTTCACAGGAGGATGCATGGAAGTTCATCGACTCACTGAAGATCTTCTCGCTGCTTGCCAACGTGGCAGATGTCAAGTCACTCGTCATCCACCCCTATACCACGACTCACTCTCAGATGAGTCCTGAGGAGCTGGCTCAGCAGCACATTACTCCCTCGACCGTCCGACTCTCCATCGGTGTTGAGCATATCGACGACATCCTGGCAGACATTGAGCAGGCTCTGGAAAAGATTTAATCAAAAAAAGCAGAGAATAATACGAATTAGAGCAAAAAAAATAGTAACTTTGCATCCAGTTGCAAACTACGAAAAAAAGAACCCATAAACCGCACATAAGACTATGATTCACAATAGCATTACCGAGCTTATCGGCCAGACTCCACTTGTCAAGCTCAACACATACGCAACCAAGCGCAACCTTGAGGCCGAAATCGTTGCAAAAGTAGAGTTCTTCAACCCCGGCGGATCAGTCAAGGACCGTGTTGCCCTCAACATGATTGAGCAGGCAGAAAAGGACGGCATCCTGAAACCCGGTGCCACCATCATCGAACCCACCAGTGGAAATACCGGCGTAGGCTTGAGCCTCGTAGGCGCCGTGAAGGGATACAAGGTCATCTTAACCATGCCTGAGACGATGAGCATCGAGCGTCGCAAACTGGCAGCTGCCTACGGAACTGAGATTGTGCTCACCCCTGGCACTCAGGGCATGAAGGGAGCCATTGCCAAGGCAGAGGAACTGCGAGACAGCATCCCCGGCGCCGTCATCCTGCAACAGTTTGAGAATCCAGCCAATCCCGCCATCCACCAGGCCACAACGGGCGAAGAAATCTGGGCCGCCACGGAAGGCCAGGTAGACATCTTCGTAGCTGGCGTAGGTACAGGCGGAACAGTTAGCGGAACAGGCAAGGCCCTAAAGGCACACAACCCCAACGTCAAAGTCATTGCCGTTGAACCTGCCACGAGCGCAGTCCTCTCGGGCAATCCCTCTGGCGCCCACAAGATCCAGGGCATTGGAGCCGGCTTTGTTCCTCGCAACTATAGTGCAGAGACCATCGACGAAATCATTCCCGTTGGCAACGACGAAGCATTCGAGGCAGCGCGCACCATCGCCAAGGAAGAAGGAATCTTTGTAGGCATCTCATCTGGCGCTGCCCTCTATGCCGCCACACAAGTTGCCCAACGCCCCGAAAACAAGGGCAAGCGTATCGTGGTCTTGCTGCCCGACACGGGTGAGCGTTACTTGTCCACCGCCCTCGTTGAGGGAGCGTAAGCAGCAACAAAAGCCATAGCAGAAAGCAAAACAAGCGGAGAGCCTCTCCGCTTGTTTTATTTAGTAAAAATCTATTCGAAAAATTATACCAGGTGACGAATGATGCTCTCGCGATCGCCGGGCAGATAGTCAATAACAGGAATCTCAATCATGGTGTAAGCACCGGGCTGCTGCTTCATAGAAGCACGAGCGACGTTAACGAGAACCTGAGCGGTAAGAGCGGGGTTGTTGATCTTCATGTTGAACTCGAACAACTGGTTGTGAGTCTGGCCACTTACACCCTTACGTACGAGGTTAACACCGTGACCAACATCGTTCAGTGCGTCAACGCTCTCTACCTGGAAGACATGGGTCTCATCGCTTGCGAAGTAGGGGTCAGCCTTGATGGCTGCTGTAACCTCGTCAAGCTTAGCACCTTCTTCCAACTCAACATAAACCATGCGGCGATGAATACCCTCGCCTACGGGAATAGTCATGGACAATGCATCCTTTACGCCAGCCTTTGAGCGAACACAAACGCTGTGGCCCATTGAGCGGCCAGGACCAAAGTTGGTATAGCTGATACCCTTGGGAGCAAGGCTCTCCATGAGTGTGCGGACGATGCTGTCTGAACCGGGATCCCAACCTGCTGAGATGACGCTGACAGCACCAGCCTTCTTTGCGGCAGCATCCAGCGAACGGCGCAGGTCAACAATCTGACCGTGAATATCGAAGCTGTCGACGGTATTGATACCCAGCTCCAGGCACTTCAAAGCGTGCTCCTCAACGCTACGGGTGGGAGTTGCAAGAATGGCAACGTCAACCTTGCCAAGTTCCTTAATATCCTTTACCACTGCATAGTCTGCCAATTCGGCGGGCTTGTTCTCTGCACCATTACGGCGCACTACACCAGCAATCTCCATGTCGGGAGCAGCCTGCAATGCCTGCAGCGCATACTTACCGATGTTGCCATAACCTACGATGGCTACACGAATCTTTTCCATACCTATTATATTTAGTTGATAACTTTTAAACCTTAATTTGTCTTTTGACGACGCAAAGTTACACAATTCTTTTTGATTTCTTGTCATTTTGTTAGCAAAAATCTTGCTTTATATGCAATTTTGTTCATCAAAGCGTACATTTTGCTAAATAAATCACCCATCTGCGCCTTGCCAAACAGAAAGCGTGCACACTCTCTACGTTGCAGAAAACTATTCATCATGGGGGGATTTGGAGCATTTAAACTCGCAATATTGCTTTTTCTGCATTTAATTCTTGCTTTTCTTGCTTCTTTCTTGTACCTTTGCCACGCATTAAATAATAAATAAGGTAAAAAGAAACAAACAATAAACATCACATCGATTATGAAAACGCAAAGCATCACAAGTCGATTTATCATGTTTCTCCTCTTCCTGCTCGGAGCAACCGAGTTGGCCATAGGAGCAGTAAAAGGTAAACTTACACCCGTACGTGCCGGCATCAACACCCGCACTACGTACAGTCTGATTCCATCAACAAGCAGTAAGAACAGACCAGCCGCCTTCTGCCTATCGGGTGCAGACTGCGAAATTAGCGAAGAAGCAGGCAAGACCATTGTGAAGGTGAAGACTGCAGATGGCAACTTTGAACCCGTAGAGTTCACAGACGACAACGGCGAGCCTATCAGCGTTGACTGGTCGAACATCTTGATATTCGTAGGAGACGGTTTCTTCATCGATGAATACGAAGGAGCGAAAGACAGTAAAGGTGAACCTGCAGAAGAAGCATCCGTAGCTAACCATGGTGTCTGCTACATCCCTGGCCAGGAAATCCCTGGCAGCTCGCAGACATACGGAACCTGCAACATCACCATGACGGGCGGTAGCATCTACGGCATCCGTGCCGCTGGCTATGCAGAGGCAGACAAACGCGGTTATGGCTGTGTCTACGGAAACGTAGACATCAACATCTCGGGCGGCGAAATCTACGAGTTGTGCGACCACGGCTCAACGTATGGTCTTATTGGCAACGCAGGCGTCCTTTACGGACACTATAACCTAACCATGACGGGCGGCACATACACCAACGCAAAAGCCCCCAGCATAGACAATGTCACATATGCGCTGAACGAAGTCACCACCTCATCGACCATTATCTGCGGTGTAACATACGTTTACGATACAGCAGTACTTCAAAACACGGACCAAGAAGAGCCTAACTACGTGAAAAACCAGGGAAGTCTCCTGCAAGATTATAAGAACAAGGTAAGTACTACAGCAGGTATACTGACCATTAATGCAGGCACCAGATTGCATACCGGTTTCTTAATCAACCAAGCAACCCTACATAACTATGGCACGATCACCATCGACGGTTGCCCTAGCTGCTGGGAGAACCGTCAAGATTTCATGAATGATGGCACAATGACCTTCGCCAAAGAGCATACGATGGGAGAAATCACGCCATGTCTTGGTAGCACGTCAAACACCCCCGTTCCATATTGTATCTACTGCGGACATACAACAGCAGGCGATCTCGTTCACAACTTCACCAATAAGTATGTCGATCGCGGTAGACTTAAGGAAACTCGTACCTGCAGTCACGGCAGCATCTACTATCTAAGCTGTGAAAATTGTGGTATTGCCGCCAATTCGGAGCACTTCACGTTCGAAGCCGACGACAAGCTGCCTCACGATTTCGAGATCAAGAACATTACTCCCGACGACGGTTTCCCCGAGGCAGGTGTAGTTGAGATAGAGTGTAAGGACTGTAAAGAAAACTTGAGCTTTGCGTTCAACGCCTACACACGAGTAGGCCGCACGTCCACGAACCCCATCAACATCTGGGCCATTGCCGAGCCCGCAGAGGATGGCAGTCGCGTAGAACCTACCTGCCAGCCTGGTTCTGAGATGTACAGATTGACTATCTCCAACGGAACGCCTTTGGCAGAAGGCGAAACAGACTTGACAAAGATGAGAACAGTAATTGGCCGCTATCTGGCAGTCCTGCCGGCTGTGCCCGACAAGCACGCTTGGAATGCGCAAGGCGTATGTGAGCACTGCGGTAGCGCAGAAACCATCGTCGGAAGCCTTACAGACTACAGACAGATATATGACGGCAACCAAAAGCCTCTCCTCATCGAAGAAGTGATTACTCCAATAAAAGAAGAGGCAACATTCAGGGCCAAGTTCCTTGAAGAAATCAAGAAGGCTTTGGGACGCAGGACCTTCACCATCTACAAAGACATGGATTTTGACGACAAATTGGTTGCCAACGACACCGATGAAAGCCAGCTCACCTTCGACCTCAAGGGACACACCCTCAAGGTTCCTGGCATACTCACCAAGAAAAAGTTAAGCGAATTGACCGTGAAGTCAGGAAGACTCGTGACCCAACATATTCTGCAAGAGGGCACTAAGTGCAATATCAAAGTAGCGCGAGAGAATGGCGCCAGCCTACTCTTCGACCTCGCTGATGACGGCACGCCCTACATTCAGGACAGCGAAGTAGAAGCCGAGGGCGGCAATGGCATTGACGCCCAGTTCACCCGCAACTTCAGCTATGCAAACATCTGGCAGGCCATGTACTTGCCATTCCCCTTCACTATCACAAGCGAGATGCTGGCAGACTGCGACGTAGCAGAAGTGTTCAGTATGGACAACAGCGGCAGCCCCATGCTCGTCATCGACAAACTGGCGGCCAGCACCACATTGAAGGCCAACACTCCCTACCTCATCCGTCCCAAGGCTACCGGTGAGCACGTCATCGACGCCCTTAACATCAAGATCAGCAAGGCAGAAAGCAAGGGAATTGAATGTTCAGCAGACAAGGCAACCCTGAACATAACTGGCACCTACGAGCCTATTACCGGCCTGAAGACAAAGGGATACCTCTTCATGAACACCGCAGGCAACCTGTCTGGCGCAAGAAACGACGAGTCAAAACTCAAGCCCTATCGCTGGTATGCCAACGTCACAAGCGGCAGCGCTTCGGAAGTTAAGGTTTGCACCCTTGGTGAAGACTTCTTCCTTGACGACGAAGACGGTATCCTGCTCATCGAGGAGAACGAGGCAGGCGCCGATCTTGACGCACCCCTCTACGACCTCAGCGGCCGTCGCGTCCAGTCAAGCAAACAACGTGGCATCTACATCCGCGGCAACAAGAAGGTAATTCATCTGTGAGAAAACTCCTGTTCCTTCTCGCAACATTAGTTATCCTTCCCCTCACAGCAAAAATCAAGCCCTTCGACAAAGAGCAGTACAAACGGGCGGAAACACGCTTCAACGAGGTGACGGGAACGGGCGATCCCAAGGCAATCAAAACCTTGGCAGACTCGTTGCGCGACGCAGGAAGGAAGACGAACAACTACGCCGTTGGCATGTTGTACTACGATGCCATGGCGCTGTATCACTACTACGCATGCCATTCGGAAGAGGAAATGGTGAAACGGATCACCACCAATTATTCCGAAGGCATGCAGTTTGCCAAGGAACAAGGCAGCGAACAGCATTACTGGCAGTTCTACCACGCCAAGATAATCAACCAACTATACGTCAGTTCTTCTGAATGTTTGGAACAGGCGGAAGCCATGCTGCAAGAGGTGGAAAACGAGCATTCTGACTATGGAATGCTCTATGCCCACTACACGCTCTCGTTCATCTACAACTACCGTAACGAGATGATGATGGCCATCGACGTCTTGCGGAAAGCTGTTAAGACGGTTGAGAAAAAGAACGTGGCGGAAGACGAACTGTTGGCACGTGGATGCTGTGACCTCATCTACATGTCGCTGGCAGACAACCTCTACCAACAAACCCTGTACGACGAGGCTCTTTCGATGACAGACAAGATGGAAGCATTCATCAAGTCCTGTCCCTCCTTCAAAGAACAAGAAAAGCAGGTTCGCATGATGGATATCTACGCCATGCGAGCCGTCATTTATTTCGACCAATGGAAGTACGACGAGTTTGACAAGCAAGTTGCCTTGATGAAGCAAGATCCGGACTACGAGAACTTTATCATGGCAGCCAACAAGATTCAGGTCTACTTCTACATCCTCATGCGTGAAGGACGCGAGATGGAGGTTCAGCAATTCCTGTCGAGCCTTGAAGCAGAGGACGAGCAACATCAATATCGCTTCTACTATTACCGCTACCACAACCGCACGAGGGAAGCGATACTTGAGGATGAGATGGGGCGCCTGTTGCACGACTCGTTGAAATACCAAATCCACACACAGGATATGGCCTCCATCGATGCGAAGATGGGTAATGTGCAATTGCGCGAAGAAAAACTCAGACTGGAAGCGCAGCAATTCAAAGTAAAGGCATGGGCTACCGGTGGCGTTCTGCTCGTCATCGTCATCAGTGTCAGCATCCTGCTCATTCGCCATCGCCGCCATGCCAAACAACTCCTTGAGAAGAACGTCCAGCTGAGCCTTGCCCGCGACGAGGCAGAGAAACAGCGAGCCGAAGCTGTCGAGCAACGAGGCATTGCCGAGGAACAGCGTAACATTGCTGAAGAGCAACGCAATATCGCTGAAGAGCAACGCAACATTGCTGAGGAGCAGAAAGCGGAGGCTGTGGAACAACGTGCCATTGCCGTAGAACAAAGAGCCATTGCGGAAGCCCAGCGTGCAGAGGCAGAAGCCCAACGCGCAGAAGCAGAAATCCAGCGCGCAGAAGCAGAGACTCAACGAGCCGAAGCGGAACGTCAGAAGAGCATCGCCGAAGAACAAAGAGCCGAAGCAGAGACGCAGCGTAACATTGCCGAAGAACAAAGAGCCGAAGCAGAGACGCAACGTGCAGAAGCAGAAACACAGCGAAACATTGCTGAGGAGCAGCGAGCTGAGGCAGAAAACCAACGTGCTGAGGCAGAAAACCAACGTGCTGAAGCAGAACGCCAGAAGGATATTGCAGAAGAGCAGCGTGGCATTGCAGAGGAGCAGAGAAGCATTGCCGAGGAACAGCGTGGCATAGCGGTAAAAGCCCAGAAAGTGGCAGAACGCGCCAACGAAATGAAGAGTGAATTCATCCTCAGCATGATGCACGAGATTCGCACTCCCCTGAACCACATCAAGGGTTTCTCCTCCATCATAGCCGACCCCAACATGCAAGGTGAAACGGACATGATGCAAGAAGCATCAACCCAGATCAGCAATTCAACCAACCATCTGACCCACCTGCTCGACGACATTTTGCAGTTGGGTAAGTTCGACAGTATGGTGGACGTTGAGAAGGCTAACGCAAACGTCATGGAATTGCTGCTTACGGCCATGATGAACAGTCCGCAGCCCGACGCGTCTGCCGTCGAGATGATACCTGCCATAGAAGAGGTTGATCCTTGCCTAGACATATCCACCAACATGGACATGGCGCAGAAGGCATTCTCCGCCCTCATCAACAATGCCGTCAAGTTCACCAAGCAGGGACAGATCAAACTTGGTATAGAAACAGACGACGAGAACGAGATACGCTTCTACATCGAAGATACGGGGCCGGGCATCCCGGCAGGACAAGAAGAGCGCATTTTCGAGCGCTTTGTCAAACTGGATGAATTTGTCCCCGGAACAGGATTGGGACTAAGCATGGCCGACGCCATCGTCAAGGTACTGGGAGGACGCGTTTACGTCGACACCACCTATCCGGGTCCCGGTGCCCGATTCGTCATGGCACTTCCACGACAATAAAAGCAAAAAGACAAAACACATATTTAAACAGAGTATAATTATGCAAAAAAAACTGCGTTACTTTTCTTTGGTCAGCGTCATGAGTATGGGATTGATGACTCAGGCGCAGACCGTAGTGAAGGGTGTGCTCGTGGACGCCGAAACCGGCGAGCCTCTGATAGGCGCACACGTAAAAATCCAAGGAGAAAGCACCACCGTCGTGACCAACATGAACGGTGAATTTACATTGCAGAACCCTCGCAAAGGTCGCCAGCTGCAAGCAACCTACATGGGTTTCAAGCCATTGAATGTCACCATCAGCAAGGATGGCAAAGTTGGTACACTTTCGATGCAGCCCGATGACATCTCACTCGAGGGCGTTACCATTACAGGAACCATGGCCTTTGACCGCAAGACTCCCGTTGCCGTGACCAACGTCACTGCCGAGGAAATCGAGGAGAAGATGGGCGGTCAGGAATTTGTCGAAGTACTGAAGACGACTCCTGGTGTCCATGCCAACAAGCAAGGCGGTGGTTGGGGCGACTCAGAAATCTACATGCGTGGTTTTGACAACACGAACGTAGCCACCATGGTCAACGGTGTACCCATGAACGACATGGAGAATGGTACGGTATACTGGAGTAACTGGGCTGGCATCAGCGAGGTTGCCCGCATTGTTCAGACCCAGCGCGGACTGGGAGCATCAAAGGTTAGCGCTCCTTCCGTGGGTGGTACCATGAACATCATCACAAAGACACTCGAGCAGAAGAAGGGCGGAAGTGCCAGCTACCAGATGGGCAGCGACGGTCTGAGCAAGATCAGCCTTACCCTTTCAACGGGAATGACCAAGAGCGGCTGGGGTGCCACCATCATGGGTAGCCGCACGTCGGGCAATGGTTACGTGCAAGGAACGGACTTCGAAGGTTTTACCTGGTTTGCCAGCGTTGCCAAGAAGATTAATGACGCACACACCCTGAGCTTTACCGGATTTGGAACCGCCCAAGAGCATGGCCAGCGCAACGGAAGTGCCAACTATGGTCCCCTCACCATCGCAGAGTGGTCGCGCGTCAAGCAACAGTATGGCGATGACGGTTATCGTTTCAACCCCCTCTTCGGTTATCTGCATGGGCAGGAGTTCAACGACCTGCGCAACAAATACCACAAGCCTCAGCTCTCTCTGAACCACGACTGGACCATCAACGAGAAGAGTTCGCTCAGCACAGCCCTGTACATGAGTATCGGTCGCGGTAGTGGTGGCACAGCAGAACCTCACGGAGGTGGTTCGTACAGCGACATGTACGGAGCCGTGAATGGCAAGGTGCGTACGGAGAACCGTACGGCCGACGGCCAGTTCTTCGACTACGACGCCATCTGGAGCAAGAATGCTGCCAGCAACGAGGGTTCACTCCTTGCCATGTGCCGCAGCAACAATAACCACATGTGGTATGGTTTGCTTTCTACCTACAAGAACCAGTTGAACGAGAACTGGGACATCTACGGAGGTGTAGACGCACGCTACTACATTGGCGACCACAGCACAGTCATCACCGACCTCTTTGGCGGCCAGTACTTCATGGACGACTCTGACCGTGGCAGCGTTTCTCCCGCCAACAATGCCAACGCCGCAGACCCTGCGTGGAAATATCAGAAGCTGGTCGTTGGCGACAAGGTTTACCGCGACTACTCCGGATACGTGGTGCAGGAAGGCGTCTTCGGTCAGGCAGAATACACCAAGAATGGTTTGAGCGCCTATGTGAACGGTGCAATCAATAACACCACATACTGGAAGCGCGACCGCTTCTACTACGACAAGCAGCACGAGAAGAGCGACATTGGCAACTATCTGGGCGGCAACATCAAGGGTGGTGCCAACTACAATATCAACGACTATCATAACGTCTTTGCAAACGTTGGTTACATCAGCCGCGCACCTAAGTTCAACGGTGCCTTCATGAACAGCACCACCAGCAACTACCTGAACAAGGATGCTCGCAATGAGAAGATTCTCTCGTTTGAGTTGGGTTATGGCTGGCGCTGCAACTGGGCACAGGTCAAGCTGAACGGGTACTTCACCAAGTGGATGGACAAGACCATGACAAAGTACCTCACCCTCAACAACCAGGATACCGGCTACATGAACATGACCGGTGTCGGTGCCCTGCACAAAGGTATCGAACTCGAGGCTAAACTGACACCCGCCCCCTGGGTTGACATCAAAGGCATGCTCTCCATTGGCGACTGGAAATGGGATGGCATTGGCGAAGGCTACGTCTACAACGAGAAGAGCCAGGCGGTCGACGCTGACGGTAACACCGTGGAAGCATTCAGCAACGACCATGCACAAGGCCGCGTAGACTTGAAGGGAACACGCGTCGGCGGTTCTGCACAGACTACGGCTGCCATCGGAGCAGACTTCAAGATTGGCAAGGACATCAAGGTGGGTGGCGACTGGACCTACTACGGACGCAACTATAGCTACTACAGCCTGAGTGGAAGCAACATCACCGTCAAGAAGAACAATAACACAGGTGAATGGGCAACCACGACGCCCGCCA
Organism: Bacteroidaceae bacterium; assembly: GCA_024401165.1. GTDB lineage: Bacteria > Bacteroidota > Bacteroidia > Bacteroidales > Bacteroidaceae > Physcousia. The sequence continues at coordinate 4,825 of JAKSLN010000052.1, read as the reverse complement.
GCCCCTGGCAGATTCCCGATGCAAGTCAGGTTGACATCCACGCCAGCTACAAGTTCAAGATTGGCAAGGATGTGAACGGTACGCTGAGCGGTGTCGTAAATAACCTGCTGGACTACAACTTCATCAACAAGGCCTACAACAGCAGCACCAGCACGACTGCTGCATCTGCTGAAAATGTATACGTGTTCTACCAGTTTGGACGCACCTACTCTCTGAAGTTGAAATTGAATTTCTAACATAATCTCAGTCGTTTGGGAAACTGGTTGTTTAGGAAAGAATGATCTGTCTTCTCACAAGGCAAGCGTCACTTCTCCTGAACCACGAAACCGGCAAACGACTAAAAAGGAACTTTTCCTAAACCACTAAACAATAAAAACACAAAACGACTTAAAATGAAAAGCCTATATAAATATAATAAGGTGTATATGGCCTCTCTGCTGGCAGTCCTGTCGCTAACAGCCTGTGAGGACTACACCGAGCACAATTTCGGAACGGACGAGGAATTGTTCAGACCCAGCCAGGTAACCGTACAGAACATCACCCTGTCCGATGCCAACTATGCCGACGTTGCCAACAATGCCGAGAACATTGCCATGGCAGCTGAAGCTGGACTTGAGGAGCAGCTCAAGGCCGTTGCTACCAACAAGTTCTTCACCGGCGACATCACGGCCAGTGACTACATCAAGCCCATCCTCAAGAATCTTGTCGGAACGGCACAATACTATGCCATGACATCCGGTTCGGTCATCAACGTCACTTTCAATCAGGAGAAGGAGATGCCCGCCTACCTCGAGTCGTTGAAGAGCATCTCCAACATTACGCTGGAGGGCACCTTCACCCCCACAACCCTGAAGGAGAACCTCAGTAACGCAATTTCCGACAAGCTGCCTAACGCCCAGAAGGGTGACGTTGCCCTAGTCAACATCCAGTACAGCGAGGTTGAACTTCCTGTAGCTTCCGAAGATGACAAGATTCAGTATCCCTGCTACATGAAGGTTACAGGTGCTTTCCCCGGAGCAGGTTCCTATCTGCTGGTCCCCAAGGGACTTGACGTAGCCGTTCAGTACAACCCCGGAAAGACATACGGCTACCCCTATGGCGTTGAGATTGAGCGCGGCGAAGAGGGCATCATCAAGGTCACCGAGAACAGCGAGGACGCTTGCTTCACCATCAACAAATACGAAGATGGTTGGTCACTTAACAATGGCGAGGGCAACTACCTCTACATGAAGGGGACCTACAACAGCTTCAACTATATCGAAGAACTGGGTGAACTCGAGGACGATCAGTATGCAGCCTTCACCATCACCCCCAACGAAGACGGCACCTACGACATCGTCAACACCGGTACAAGCAAGGTGTTCCTCTGGGGAACATCCTACAATTCTGCAGGTGCATACCTTGACAAGAAGGGAACCGAGGGCTATCTCTCCATCGAGCTCTACCGTCTGTTCAAGGAAGCCCCCAAGAAAGCCCTGCGCAAGGCCATCAACAAACTGGGCTACAACAAGTCCGTCCTCTACACATTCAACGGCACCAAGTGGTCTGAGTTCACCGCTTCAGGCGTGACGGTTGAGCCCATCGACCCCAGCGTTTACGTCAGTCTAGGCAAGACCTCCATCAGCAACCCTGACTACACCTTGCCCATCTACCTCACCAGCACCTTCCCCTATGCCGAGAAGGACAAGACTGTTGTACTAATCTACAACAACGGCAAGAGCATCGTAGCCACCGAGTACAGTTTCGATGGTCTCAACTGGAACAAAACCACCCAAGTTGAGAAGGGTACCGTAACCTACACACTTGACGAAGACGGATGGGCAGCCAAGGCAGACTACCTGAACCAGGCGCTGACCGCACTCAACAGCACCGACCCCGCCGCCATTCACGACGCCTACGGATGGAACATCGAACACGTTGGAAGCATCGGCGAACTAACCTACGTCTGGTCAGCAACCACCAGCTACGGCCTTAAAGCCAGTGCCTACGCAAACAGCACACGCTACGTGACCGACGCTTGGGCCATCTCACCCATCATGAACTTCAAGAAGGCAAAGAACCCCATACTATCATTCGAAGAAGCACAGAAGTATGCTGGCGAAGTACTCGCCGACTACCTGCAGGTGTGGGTAAGCACCGACTACACCCCAGCAAACGGACAGGCAGCAGCCCACTGGACCAACGTCACCGACAAGCTCGAGGGTGAACGTTCGGACGGTTCAACCTGGAACTTCTTCCCCATCACGCTCGACCTCTCAGCCTATGCTGGTCAAAGCAGCGTTGCCGTAGCATTCCGCTACGTTTCCAACGAGACATACGCTGCCACCTGGGAGTTCAAGAACATCGTCTGCAAGGAGAAAGAATAAAAGTACACAACACCGCAGATAATCGGCAAGGCCTCACCCAACCGGATGAGGCCTTGTTTTTTCGCACTGATTTTATTCAAAATAGAAGGTAAGGGTTATCATCTTGCTCCTTGCCTTGTCAACAGATTTCGTCATCTTTATCAATCCGTTATCAAGCAAATCCGTTCGATTCTTGGTAAGTATGTCAAACAATCCAAAACTAAACTTCAACTCTGGAATGAGTTTGAAGAAAGGCAAGTAGAAGTCACATCCCATACCCATCTCCACGTAGCAGTCGAACATGTCGAGGCGGAACGCGCCGTGCTTCTTATTCGTCAAATCGAGCGATGGTGCCAGACCCGCGATGAAGTAAGGACGGAAGTTATTGTAGCGCGGAGCGGACATCTTAACGTGCAAGGGAAAGGAGATCAAGGTGCTCTTAATGTTCTGCGTAGTGTCGCGTCCTGACACCTGTTCGTGCATCCATACTCGCTTCTGACCGAAATACATGGTTGGAGTTAAACGGAGGGAGAAATGCTTGTGCAGTTTCATTTCTGCCAGCACACCCACGTTAAATCCCGGACTGTAATTATCAACGTCTGCGTACCATCGTTCACCCGTCTCAGGGTCAACATAGCCATTGTTGGACATCTCCAAGTCTTGCATCTGCACGCCGAACTGAAAACCATAGTGCAGAAAACGCTCGTCAATGTACGGGCGATTTTGAACTACACGTGGTTGGGCGTTTACGACCAGTACGCATATCCAAGTAAAGAAATACAAACAGACGCGTTTCATACTATAAAACTAACGTGTAAAATGCAAAATTATTGCCCAAATCACTATTTTTGATGAACAAAGTCAAAAAAACGATTGAAAACTTGCACCCCATTAACTAAATTTGATTACCTTTGCCATTGGATTTCGACAGGGCAATAGCTCGTCAGTCCACTGAGACGAGAATTTTAATTTTAATTTTTAACTTTTAATTTATACACGACTATGGCTTACGTAATTGGTAACGACTGTGTTGCTTGCGGCACATGTATCGACGAGTGCCCCGTAGGAGCTATCTCTGAGGGCGACATCTATTCTATCAACCCCGACGAGTGCACCGAGTGTGGTACCTGCGCTGACGCATGTCCCAGCGGCGCTATCTCTAAGTAAGGTAGACACGTCGTTCGTCAATCGACGAATCAGGAAAAACGCCCTTTCCTCCACGCGAGGAGAGGGCGTTCCCTTTTTCAGAAAAAAACAGATAACTCCAATTTGACTCATTAGACCAATAAGTCCCATTAGACCTATTAGGTGCATTAGACTCATTACCCCCATTAGTCCACTAATCCAATCCTTCTTCCCTATGAAATACCTATTCTTCGTTCTCCTTCTCCTTGTCTCCTCCAATATGTTTGGTCAGTCCAAGGCACAGCAGGAACGCATCAAACAGATTCGCGCACTCGTGGAAGCATCAAATAAGCGCTATGCCGAAAACAGCAAGGAACACGAATACACAGACAACAGCATCCACCTCGAGATGAACCGCATGCAGCCTGGCGCTGGCATGCAGCACTACACCATCGACATGGGTATTGAAGACCAGGGCAACGAGGAGGAGTTTGAACAAGACTGGCATCCCTACTTTTTCCGCGTAAAATACAACTACGCTGCACGCGAAATCATCTGCGAATGCCACATTGGCGAGAATGGCAAGCCACTCTTCATCTTCCGACGCCTTCCCGACGAGGATGCCCTCTACGAGGACCGCCTCTACTTCAATCCTGACGGAAGTCTCTGCTATGCCAGCGAGACGCGCTACGAAAACCCCGACGGTAAAAAGGTCGTTCGTCAAATGAAAAAGGAAGACGAGAGCGTCGTTTACGACATCAAATTCTACAACCAAATCATCAAGTGGGTAGAGGAAACGAAAAATCTCTAATCCAAAAAAGATCGCAGAACAGGACGAAAACTCTGTCAAGAAAAAGCACTTTAATGCCAAAACACACTTTTTTTGCCCAGAAAATGCAAATTATCAACTATCAATTATCAATTATCAATTAAAAAGTTGTACCTTTGCACCCGCTTTCCGCCCAGGTCGCTGGCAGGATGAAGAGTTCCCTGTTATGCCTCGGCTGAATGATTAACAATTTTTTAAAACCATACAAAAATGGCAGATTTAATTAAAATTGCTGAGGAAGCATTTGCTACTGGCAAGCAGCACCCCGCATTCAAGGCAGGTGACACCCTGACTGTAGCTTACAAGATCATCGAGGGTAACAAGGAGCGTATCCAGCTCTATCGTGGTGTTTGCATCAAGATTTCTGGACACGGCGACAAGAAGCGCTTCACCGTTCGCAAGATGAGCGGCACCGTAGGTGTAGAGCGTATCTTCCCCATCGAGAGCCCCAACATTGACAGCATTACCGTCAACAAGATTGGTAAGGTACGTCGCGCTAAGCTGTACTACCTGCGCAACCTGACCG
>JAKSLN010000051.1 GCA_024401165.1 Bacteroidaceae bacterium | reverse complement strand
CGACCACATCTACTGCATCCAGGCCTTCACCCAGTTCTACCGCTCCTAACAACAAGAAATTGCTGAAAATTTTCTTTTGTTTGTTTTGTTTGATTTGTTTTTGAAACGAAATAACCGCCCAAACGTGTTGAGCGGTTATAGGGGAGTTCTTGCTTAGGCAAGCATCTCTTCGAACCGAACGAGGGAGGGGGTCTTTGTTTCCTTTTGTAAACCTTTTTCACACCTCCAAAAATTACCGCTGCGCTTTTTTGAAATTACCGCTGCGGAAATTTAAAAATACCGCAGCGGGATTTTGAAAATACTGCAGCGGTAATTTTCACCTCCTCGCACGCAATTTATAACGACTTAATTATCAACAAATTACAAAACCACCCCAAAAACAAGGAAAATGTAAAGAAAATTTTGCATTTTTCATTCCTCAAAACACCATCCTGATCACGAAAGAATCTTAAAAGATCAGAACGAATAGCGGATGGTGGCGCAGGCCTCAAGCGGGCGAAGGTTGTAGATGTACTCGAAGGAGTCGCACGACGAGAGCTGGCGCACAACATACTGGCGACGGTTGGTGAGGTTGCGGGCTGACAGTTCGAGTTCGAAGTGGCCAGTCTGGTATTGTGTGCCAGCATCGAGGTAGAACTGCAAGTCGGTCCTATCGATGCTGGCACCGTTGCAGCGGACGTAGAGACCCCATCCACGTAGGGGAAAGACGGTGGTGCTGGCCAGGAAGTTGAAGTCGTGCTGAAGGGTGGATGTCGCAAGCTGACTGATGCGTTGAGCAGAGAGGGTGTATTGTCCGTCGAGGCTGACGACGAGATGCTGGGCAAAGAGCGTTGTCTGGACATTGCCACCAAGAGAATAGATGTCGTTGGCGATGTGGCTCAGGGTGCCCTGACGCAGCGTCTGCATGCGATTGAAGGACAGGCTGCCACGCAGGGCCAGGATGGTGTGCAGCTGGTAGACGTTGCGCGAACAGTTGGCGTTGACTTGCCACATGTCAGCATCGTTCTTCTGTTCACGGAACGTTGTGCTGTTCTGCGATGCCGACACATCGCTGCCCGAAAGCAGGTTGCCACGCGTGTGTTGGTAGAGAGCATCGAGGGAGGCGTTGATGCCCGCAAGTGTGTTGCGGTAGTTGAGTCCCAGGTTGGCCGATGTCTTGTCCTTGCTGCTCAGCAGACCGGTGCCGAAGACACGGCGGTTGCGATAGTCGGTGTAGATGGGGGTAATGACGAAGTCCTTCATTGTGCCGATAGCACGCATGTGGCTGCCGCCAAACTGCATCTTGACGTGGTGGAAAAGGTCGTAGTAGAAGTTGCCACGCAGTCCAAGCTGTGGCTGGTCGTAGTCGTAGCGGGCACCGTCGAGGCGATTGGTGTAGTGCAGGTCGGTCATGTGCAGCAAGAAGTCGACACGTCCTCGCAGCGCCGTCTGTGTCAGTTGGATGGACGGGTAGACAGACGTCCTGACCATGTAGCCTCCGTAACGGCTCGCGTCGTTTCCTCCCCTTTGTTCGAGGTTGGTGCCCAGGCGGTCATAGTCGGCCTGCAGCGTGGCGTTGGCCGACACCGTGACGTAGCGGCTCAGCACCCACTTGTAGGACGTCTCCTCCATCGTATGCATCTTCTGCCCTGTCAGCTTTTCGTGGGGACAAAGGACTGTAGAGTTGGAATCTGGGAACTGCCCAGTGAGACTAGCCAACGGTCCTTCATTAAAGACCAACGTCTCTTCTGCACTGGCAAAGGAAATGTCCGAGCTTACGTTGAAGGCCCGTCCGTTTCGTCGCCATATAGCTTGCAAATTATTCTTGACGAGGTAGTTACCGGCATGGATATCTTGCCGTACGGATGATGTCCCGCCTATGAGGTCGCGATTGTCCTGCAGCTGTCCTTCGAGGTCGAGCGTCTCGTTGAGGTAGAGCGAGCGTTTGTTGCTCTCCAGCTGCAACGTCAGCCACCCCTGATGAGAGCGGCCGCGGCTGTCGCTGTTCTCGTCCACCACGACTGCATCTGCCCCACCCTGCCAGTAGCTGGTGCGCTTTTGTGTACTGGCACACCGACGATCAAAGTGGTAGCCAGCATTGACGACGAGCTTGACGTCCTCGGCCAACTTGTGGAGCGAGTTGTACGTGGTGGATGCCGAGCGATTGGTCTGTGAACGCGTGGGCGAGACGTACGTCGTACTGCTGAGCAAGGGATTCAGAACGCCTTGGGCGTAGGGACGATACGACGTGCTGCTACTGATGTGGTTGGCCAGTTCGTCGGCATAGAACTGTGCCATACTGTTGCCCTTGGCCGTGATGAGGAACTGCTTCTTGGGAGCGATGAGCAGCGTGTAGGCGTCAGCGTTCCACAACGGGCCGTCACCATACCCACCACCCAGGCTAACCTTGCCGATGGGCTTGAGCATACGCTGCTGCTTGAGCGTGAGGTTGAGGGCAGCCCTATCGGAAAACTCAATGCCCTCCAGGGCTCGTTTGGGCTGATGGTTCTCGTAGACATTGATGGTGGCAATGTCGTCGGCATCGATGTTACGTGTGGCCAGGCTATAGCGCCCACCCAGCATGTCGGCTCCCTCGATGTAGAACTTGTTGATAGGCTTTCCGTTGTATTTGATGGCGCCCGACGACTCCACCTCAATGCCGGGCAGGCGCTTGATGACGTCCTCAATCTTGCGGTCGGTCGGACTCTTCACCTGCGCCACATTGTAGCTTATCGTGTCGCCATGCGTCCTGACAGGAGGTGCCTTCACCGTCACCTCCCGCATGTCGTTCTCTACCTCTCGCATCACTACCTTTCCGAGGTCTGCAGGAAGGTCGACCGTCTTGTCTACCTGGGCATACCCCATACCCGAAAGGCGTACCGTGACATGCTCGGCGTCTTCTTTCAGGGCGATGCCGAAGAGGCCGTTCTGACCTGTCGTAGCATAGCCCAGCATCTTCTTGCCCTCCGCATCGTAGACCTTGACGATGATGCCTGGCAGGGGCTGTCCAGCCTCGTCCACCACCGTCCCGCCCACCCGTTGCTGGGCAAGCGATGCGGCCGTGGAGAGAAAAAACATGAGGGTAAAAAATAGCGATTTGAGGTGTGGCATGGAGAGACTTCAGTTGGGTTATTCCATTTCGATGGCATTGTGAAACAGATAGGAAGCAGGCTTGGTCGGATTGCCGAACTGGTCCCACGCCTGTGTACCTTCGGGGACAAAAGGATGCGTCTTCACTTCATTATACATATCAATAAAGCGCTTGCGATTCGAGCGATAGGGATATGACTCCTTACGAACGATGGGCTGGCAGGACTTGCGAATGCCAACAGCTTCGAAAACGTGGTGCCGACTGGCATCCTCTGCTTGCAGAATCAAACCGGGCAAGCCCTGGAACTTCCAGGGACCTTCGCTCAGGGGCAGGTCGCAGTACCACACCGTCCAGCGTCGGCCACGGAAGCAGGTCGTGGCCTTTTGGCAGAGATAGCCGCAGACGGTCATCGTGTCCTCGCAGAGTGTCCAGTCGAACTGCGGGGCGGGTTCGGTGTAGGTGTTGTAGTTAAAACCAAAATAGGCCTCCTCGGTCACCTCTCCCTTCGCGTGGTCCTTGATCATGATGTGGTGACTTCGCTGCCCAGGGAATCTTTCGACAACCTGATAATAGTCAATCTCACGCACACGGTCAAGCCCCATCACATGAAAGCAGGAGTCCTGCCGGAAAGTGTCATACTCCTGCATGAATGAGAAACTCTTGCCTATCTGCAATATCTCGTAGCTCTTCCTGGTCGTCATCAGGGTGGAGTCGGTGATACTGTAGTGGTAGATGCACTCGGTGTGGTCGAAATCAAGGGTATCCTCCTTCTGGAACCTTACCAAATTGTTCTCACGCCCTTTGTAAAACTGCTCGTAGTACGCGTGCGTTTTCTGCTGCGCTTTCGCCCCCGTGCAAACAAGGAGGAGAAGCATCATGAAAAATAAAATCTTATGCATCCGCCAATGTCTTTTGTCTGTTTTTCGACTGCAAAGTTATGGCCAGTAGCCGGACAGCGCAAGACGTAACTATGGATTTTCGTTCTTTTTTAACTATTTTTTATAGTTGCAAAGTGCCGTAACTATAAAAATTAGTTAAAATGCATGGGTTAGGTGTACACAGCCCTTGCAGGTGCGGCAGATTAAAGGTAAATTTGCAGTATTATAATTAATAAGGTATGCGTAGACTATCGAAAAAGAAAGAGGAGATAATGAACCACTTCTGGGATCACGGAAAGATGTACGTCCGCGAATTGCGCGAACTCTATCCCGATCCCAAGCCCCACTTCAACACGTTGTCCACTCAGGTGCGCGACCTGGAGAAGGATGGCTACATCAAGCACGAGGTGGTGGGAGCGACACACCGCTACTGTCCCACGCTGACACGCGAAGAATATACCAAGATGTCGCTCTCGGGCTTTGTGGGCAAGTACTTCCGCAACTCGTACCTGAAGGTCGTGTCCTCGTTCGTCTCGGAGGAGAAGGTGACTGTCGAGGAACTGAAGGAACTGATACGACAGATTGAAAACGGTGAACTCGATGACTGACGCAATGCTCTCTTTCCTGCTCTATGACGCCAAGGTGGCCGCTCTGCTGGCCGTGTTCTACCTCTGCTATCGCTTGCTGCTCAGCCGCGAGACGCTGCATCGGTTCAACCGCATCGTGCTGCTGACGACTGCGGCCCTCTCGTTCGTGCTGCCCCTCTGCATCATCACCATCCATCGCACCGAGACCGTACAGATCGCCCTTGAGCAAACAGCGGATTCCACGGCTTCAGCGTCCGTGCTTCCAACCATACTGGACTCGGCTTCCAACCAGCCCTGGTGGCATGTGCTACTCGTCGTCATCTACGTATTGGGCGCATCGGCCGTTCTGTGCCGCGTGCTGCTGTCGCTCGTTTCTGTGCTGCGTATTGTCCGAAAAGCCAAAATCACGGAAGAGAATGACGACTATCGGCTCATCATCAGTGACGACGACACGCCTTCTTTCAGTTGGATGCAATACATTGTTCTCTCAAAAGCCGATCATGAACGGGACGTCACGGCCATCATGGAGCATGAGAAGGCACACATCCGTTTGCATCACTCATGGGACTTACTCTTCGTTGACTTCGTCAGCGCCCTACAATGGTTCAACCCCTGCGTGTGGATGTTACGTTCCGACCTGCGCGCCATCCACGAATACGAGGCGGATGAACAAGTGCTGCGTCAGGGGATCAATCTCCGACAGTATCAGTGCCTGCTCATCAGCAAGGCCATCGCGCAGAGTCCCTTCTCGCTTGTCAACGGATTTAACCACAACGACTTGAGGCAGCGGATTCGCATGATGAGCGTGCAGAAGTCTTCCACGTCTAACTGCTGGCGCGTGGTCTACGTCCTACCCATCACTTTCGTTGCACTCTTCGCTTCTGCACGTACCGTGGTGGACTACCAATACGACTCTTTGCCCAACCTCAGTAATGAGGCGTCCACACCTGTGCACAATCCTCTCCAATCGGGAGAGCTGCAACCAGCCTTGACTACGGAAGAGGTACTCGGAGACGTAATCCCATCCACAAGTCCTGTGAAGGAAACCACGGAAGCCTCATCAACAGAAACAGAACACGCACATCCCGATGCCATCAAAATCGCCACCACTGCCCCCATCGATGCACCTGTCGGCAAACAAGGTAGCGTGCAGCCTACTATCGCATCCCCTCAGGACGACAACGGAATCTATGAGTTCTGTGAGAGATCAGCAGCCTTCAAGCAAGGCGATGCAGCCTGCCGAGACTATATCAACCGCTCCATCAGATACCCTGAGTCTGCCATGGAACATGAGGCGAGCAGCCGTGTCTTCGTCCGCTTTGTCGTGGAGACGGACGGCACACTCTCCCATGTTCAAGTGATGAGGAACATCACCGTTACAAACCGTGAGGACGTGACAGACGCGGAACTGGAGGCCGACAAGGCAGCTCTGGAGCAGGAGGCCATCCGTGTCACCCAATCCATGTCGGGCTTATGGGAACCTGGCACGATAGGTGGCAAGAGGGTTCGCTCGTGGTTCAACCTCCCCATCTTTTTCTAGAAAAAGCAAAGCGAATAATCGCCTCGCCAATCTGCGAGATGCGATTATTCACTTTACCTATGTTTTGTTTGAGTTTTTGAGGTTATGAGGGCCTTCAACCAGCAAGACATTCGTCCATTTTACTACCTTATCACTACCTATAACCGCTCCACTGTGTACAAACAAAAATAATTCATTAAATTTCGGGCAATTGACTTTCCCTTCGGCCGTCAAGCAGAACCCTCACGGGAATTTTCGTTCGCCGAAGACAAAAAACAAGGATACCTGAGTAGTTACATTCATTCTCTCCCCCCTTTCGCTTGCGCGTATGGAAAATAATGTCTACCTTTGCCCCCAGAACTTATGGAACAACTAACACGCACAAACTATATGAAGAAGTTTTTACTCGCATTTCTGATGCTCATCCCCATGCTCGCGTGGGCTGCTCCTATGCAGGTTGACGGCATCTGGTACAACATTGACGTGGAAACCAAAATAGCGGAGGTGACCGACAGAAACGGAGGTACGCGCAATGGGGGTAACAGCTACTCTGGCGACATCGTCATCCCCGAGTCGATTTCGATTAACAGCATCGTCTACACGGTTCTCGCTATCGGGAGAAATGCATTCTTTGTTTGCACTGACCTGACGTCGGTCACCATCCCCAACTCGGTCATCAACATCGGGAACGGTGCATTCCGTGGCTGCACGGGCCTGAAGTCCATCGACATCCCCAACTCGGTGATGGTTATCGGCGACGATGTATTCCGCGATTGCACGGGCCTGACGTCGGTCACCATCCCCAACTCGACGTTCGTTGTCGGGGAGGGTGCATTCCGCGATTGCCCTGGACTGAAGTCCATCACCATCGGAAGCTGCATGATGAACATTTACGATCTGGCTTTTGCTTCTTGCAAGAACTTGGAAACCGTGACCTGCCTGGCCGAGGAAGTTCCCTCGACACTTGCCAATGCGTTTCAAGATTCGAATATTGAAGGTGCGACCTTGTGCGTTCCTGCCCAGTCGGTGGCCGCATACCGTTCAGCAGACCCCTGGAAGAACTTTGGAAAGATAGAAGCAACCGAGGAGACGGCCATCGCCCTCACCCAAATTGACGAGCGACATGGCAACGCAGAGTACTACAAGCCGAACGGCGTGAAGGTGGACAAGCCCACCCTGCCCGGCATCTACCTGGTGAAGAAGGGCGGGAAGACGAAGATGACCGTGGTTTCACGGTTGTAACTCCCCTTAAAACTACTATCTCTTCTTGCTGTCCCACGCCTCGGCACTTGCGTAGAGGAGGGGTGCTTCTTCGGGGTCGAGGGGGGTGACGAGTACCTGGGTGTGCCATCGCATCTGGAGCATGAGTCCCTTGTTGAGCTCTTCGAGGATGGCCTCCTGCATGAACTTTCCGCAGAGCGAGCCGACCCAGCCGCAAAGGATGATGGCCTCGGGATTGACGAAGGACACGACGGGGACGAGGGCCTTGCCAAGCAGGAAACCGGTATAGCGCAGGGCCTCGAGTGCCAGGGCGTCGCCTTGAGCGGCGGCCTCAGCCACGTTGACCAGCGTGAGTTGGTCGGAGGGTACATCGCGCATGGACGAGGGTGTGTCGGGATTGCCTACCAGGATCTCGAGGGCATTGGTCACCACGCCTCGGCGGCTGCAATAGCGTTCGAGACAGCCACGGCTGCCGCATCCGCATGGACGTCCGTCGGGGAAGATGGTCACGTGGCCTATCTCGCCTACTCGGCCGTTGTAGCCCGTCACGACGTGGTTGTTGACATAGACTCCCGAACCCAGACCACCGTCGATCATGACGGTCATGAAGTTCTGCAGGCCTCGGGCTGCACCGAAGGCACGCTCGCCCATGGCCGAGGCCGTGGCGTCGTTGCGCAAGGAGACGTTGATGCCGAGGCTGCCCTCGAACATCTTTGCCAGGGGTATCTTGCCGGTCCAGGAGAGGTTGGCGGGGTTGTCGATGCTGCCGGTGTAGTTGTTGCCACTCGTTGCACTGATACCCATGGCCTGAAGGTTCTCCAGGCCACCGCACTTCTCGACCATTGGCATCAGGCGGTCGCAGATGTCAAAGACGAAGGTGGTGGGGTCGGCCCACTGGGCAATCTCCACGGTCTCGGAGCAGATAACGTCTCCTCTGGAGTCTACAACACCGTACTTGGCATAGCGTTCTGCCACATTTAGGCCAAGCACATAGGGCTTCATTCGGGTCAGCCTTTGTATATCTTGCGTATGGTCTTCCTGGATATTCATAAGGATATTTTTAGGCAAAAATGTGATTTAAAGTATGCAAAGGTAGAATTTATTTCAGAAAAATCCCAATATCGAGTTTGTTTTTTTTATTTTTTTTGTTTTCTACCACCAAAAAAATGTTTTCTCGGCACTTTTTAGTACCTTTGCATTGAGGAATCAAAAACGAAAAAGAAGTATGAAACTAACAGTTATCGGCGCCGGCAACATGGGCGGCGCACTCATCCACGGATGGGCAAAGAGTGGCAAGATAGAGAGCATCACCATATCGGACAAGAACGAGCAGCTGCTGGCCAGCTTCAAGGAGAAATACCCCAGTCTGCAGACGACAACGGACAACGTGGAGGCGGCGAAGGGTGCCGACGTCGTGGTTGTGGTGGTTAAGCCTTGGCTGATGCCGGTTGTGCTGGAGGAACTGAAGGGCGTGCTGGACTACGGCAAGCAGATTGTAGTAAGCGATGCGGCCAACTTCACGACCGACAAGCTGGCCGAGACGCTGGGAGAGCCCGAGGGCCAGTTCTTCTACGTCATCCCCAACATAGCGGCCGAGTTTGCTGCCAGCATGAGCTTCATCGCCAAGGGCAAGGCGGCCAGCGAGGAGAGCCTGGAGGTGGTGAAGGGCTTGTACGACCTGTGCGGCGACACGCTGGTCGTGACCGAGAACCTGGTTGGTCCGGGCATGATGATGGCGAGCTGCGGCATTGCCTACGTGATGCGCTACATCCGCGCCCAGATGGAGGGTGGCTGCGAGATGGGCTTCTACCCGAACCAGGCCAAGCAGATTGCGCTGCAGACCATGCAGGGTGCCGTATCCTTGCTGAAGGAGACTGGCTGGCACCCCGAAGAGGCCATCGACAAGGTTACCACTCCTGGCGGAGTGACCATCAAGGGCCTGAACGAACTGGATCACGCGGGCTTCAACAGCGCCGTCATCCGCTCGCTGAAAGCAGGACTGAAATAATTCAGAGTTTATAGTTATTCGCTGGCGAATAACTATAAACTGAGTAACATTCGCTTCAGCACCACGGTGGCTGAGATTTCGCGGTTGGCAGCCTCGGGAATGACGAGTGAGTTGGCGCTCTCGATGACGTCGTCGGTGACAATCATGTTGCGGCGAACGGGGAGGCAGTGCATGAACTTGCCATCGTTGGTGACTGCCATCTGACGCTCAGAGACGGTCCAGTCGAGCAGGTTGTGATAGTCCTCCAGAATCTGACCGTACTTGTCGGGGCAGGTGACACCGGGACAGCTCCAGTTCTTGGCATAGATGAAGTCGGCGCCCTCGAAGGCTTTCATCTGGTCGTACTCCACTCGGGCATCGCCAACGAACTTAGGATCGAGCTCGTAGCCTTTGGGATGGGTGATGACGAATTCGATGCCGGTCTCACTCCCGTCTCTCTGGAGGAGGGAAGCTTCCTTGCTGGCAGCTACCATCCACTCGGCAAACGAGTTGGGAACGGCCTGGGGCAGGCACTTGGGATGGGGGGCCCACGTCATGACAACCTTGATAGGCTTGCCGGGCTGGCGGACAGGTTGCTGAGGGGCCGTCTCGGCAATGGTTATCAGATCGGCGAAGGCCTGGAGGGGGTGCACGGTGGCAGTCTCCATGGCGAAGACGGGACGGCCGCTGTACTTGACGAACTGGTTGTAGACGGTCTCGGCATAGTCGTACTCGCGATCGGTAAGGCCGGCGAAGGAGCGGATGCCGATGATGTCGCAATAGCTGCCCATGACGGGGATGGCCTCGAGGAGGTGCTCGCTCTTGTCGCTGTCCATGATGACGCCACGCTCGGTCTCCAGTTTCCAGGCTCCGGCATTGACGTCGAGCACGATGACGTTCATGCCCAGGTTCTGCGCCGCCTTCTGGGTGGAGAGGCGGGTGCGCAGGCTGTTGTTGAAGAAGACGAGCAGCGCAGTCTTGTTCTTGCCCAGTTGGCAATACTTATAACGATCGTTCTTGATCTCTTGTGCCTCGGCCAGGGCTTGCTTCAAGTCGCCAAGGTCTTGTACGTTCAGGAAAGTCTTCATACTACTTGTTTTAAAGGTTATTGGTTGACCTATAACCTATTATCTATTGTCTTTCTCTCGGATCTCGACGCGACGAATCTTGCCGCTGATGGTCTTGGGCAGTTCGTCGACGAACTCGATGATGCGGGGATACTTGTAGGGAGCGGTCTCGCGCTTGACGTGATCTTGCAACTCGGAAATGAGTTCAGGGCCTTCCTGTCCGCGATAGTCGAAGGCGAGGACGACGGTGGCCTTGACAACCATGCCGCGCACATCGTCGGGGACACCGGTGATGGCACACTCGACAACTGCGGGATGGGTCATGAGCGCACTCTCCACCTCGAAGGGGCCAATGCGGTAACCACTGGACTTGATGACATCGTCGGCGCGGCTTACGAACCAGTAATAGCCGTCCTCGTCGTAGTAGACAACGTCGCCTGTATGGTAGACACCGCCTTCGTAGGCGCTCTCGTTGAGGTCGGGATTGCGGTAGTACTCCTTGAACAGTCCGAGGGGCTTGCCTTTCTCCAAGCGGATGACCAACTGGCCGTGTTCGCCGGGCTGGCAATGCTCGCCCTTGGCATTGAGGACGTCGACGTCGTACTGGCCATTGGGCACACCCATCGAACCGGGACGTGGTTCCACGTAGGGATAGGTTCCCAAGACCATGGTAGTCTCGGTCTGGCCGTATGATTCGTAGATCATGATGCCGGTCTTCTCCTTCCACTCCAGGAAGACGTTAGGGTTAAGCGCCTCGCCGGCTGTGGTGCAGTATTCGAGGCACGAGAGGTCGTACTTTGACAAGTCCTCGCGAATCATGAAGCGGTACACGGTGGGAGGTGCACAGAACGAGGAAACCTTGAACTTCTCGATGGTGGCCAGCATTTCCGCGGGTTCGAAACGTCCTTCGAAGTCGTAGACGAAGACGATACCGCCGGAAATCATCTGACCATAGAACTTGCCCCAAACGGCCTTGCCCCAACCCGTGTCGGCGACGGTGAGATGGAGCGAGTTCTCGTGAATCTTGTGCCAATACTTGGCGGTGATGATGTGGGCCAGAGGATAGGAATAGTCGTGCATTACCATCTTGGGCTCGCCGCTGGTTCCCGAGGTGAAGTACATGAGGAAGTTGTCCGTCACCTTGTTCTCGCCCTTCTGGCTCTTGAACTTGGGAGCCATCATGATGCCCTGCCAATAGTTCTCCCAGTTCTGGGGAACGGTGGGACCGATGGAGATGCAATGCTCGAGCGTAGGACAGTAGATGCGTGCTCGGATGACATTGCGAAGCACCATGGCGTCGCCTACGGCAACGATGGCCTTGATGCTGGCCTCGTGGCAGCGGTAGATGATATCCTTGTCGGTGAGCAGGTGGGTGGCAGGAATGGCAACTACGCCAATCTTGTGCAGGGCGACCATGCAAATCCACCACTCTACCCTACGCTTGAGAATGAGCATTACAGCGTCGCCGCGCTTCAGTCCAAGCTGCAGGAAATAGGATGCCGTCATGTCCGACAGCTGCTTGTACTCACCATAATTCAGGTGCTTGACATCACCACGCTCGTTAGTCCAGAGAATGGCCTCACGGTCGGGGTTCTGCTCGGCGTATGCATCTACAACATCGTAACCGAAGTTGAAGTCCTCTGGTACGTTGACCTTGAAGTTCTCGCGGAAGTCTTCATAGGACGTGAACTCCGTACGATTTACAAATTTCTCAATCATTGTTTTTGTATTTCAGTTAAAGAGAACTTTAACTCACATTAGTCTTTTATAGTACGTTCTTTAGTTTTTCGATGAACAAAGCAGCCTCCTCCATGCTCAGGCAGAGGGGGGGAAGCAGACGAATGACATTGGTGCCCGAACAGCCCGTGAAGCAATGCTGCTCCTTGATGAGACGGGTGCGGGGTTCCTTATAGGGGATATCCAGTTCGATGCCGATCATCAGACCTTCGCCGCGTACGTCGACAACGTGAGGCAGATTGCCTGCCTTCATCTCGGCTGTGAGAGTGGCAATGAGGTACTCACCCACCTTGGCAGCATTGTCGACGAGGCCTTCCTGCTCGATGACGTCGAGCACGGCCAGGGCACCGGCACAACCCAGGTGGTTGCCGCCAAACGTTGTTCCTAACTGGCCATAGACAGGTTTGAACTTGGGAGAGATGAGCACGCCGCCCATGGGATAGCCGTTGCAGATGCCCTTGGCTACGGTGATCATGTCGGGTTTCACTCCCAGATGCTGGTGTGCAAAGAACTTGCCGCTACGGCCATAGCCACACTGGATCTCGTCGCAGATGAGCACGGTGTTGTACTTGTCGCACAACTCACGCAGTCCCTGCAAAAAGTCCTTCGAGACCATGCGAATTCCGCCAACTCCCTGAATGCACTCAACGATGCAGGCGCAGACGTCGCCCTTGCTCAGTTCAGTTTCCCAGGCAGCGAGGTCGTTGATGGGAAGGTAGGTAACATGGCCATTGGCGTTGATGGGTGCGATGATCTTGGGATTGGCCGTTGCCTCAACGGCCAGCGAAGTGCGTCCGTGGAATGCCTTTTCGAGCGAGAGGACACGCGTACGACCATTGTAGAACGAAGCCAGCTTCAGCGCGTTCTCGTTGGCCTCGGCACCGCTGTTAATGAGGAACAGCTGGTAGTCCTCATAGCCGCACGCCTTGCCCAGGCGCTTGGCAAGTTCCTTCTGCAGGGGATTCTGGACACTGTTACTGTAGAAGCCCAGCTTGGCAACCTGCTGGCTGATGGCCTCTACATAATGGGGATGTGCATGGCCAATGCTGATGACGGCGTGACCGCCATACAGGTCGAGGTACTCCTGGCCTTCTGTGTCCCAAACTTTGCAACCCAGACCTTTGTCAATTGCAATATCGAATAGTGGATATACGTCAAATAGTTCCATAATATTTTAGTTTTTGTGCACGTATATTAGAATGCGCTTGCCTTAAGATTCAGACCAGCCTTCTCGTCGAGGCCAAACATGAGGTTCATGTTCTGAACGGCCTGCCCCACGGCACCCTTCAGCAGGTTGTCAATCATGGAGGTGACAACCACCTTCCTGCCGAACACATCCACGTGAACGAGTGCCTTGTTGGTGTTTACCACTTGCTTGAGATCAAGCGCCTTGTCGCAATAGTGCGTAAAGGAGGCGTCCTTGAAGAAGTCCTTGTACAGAGCGACTATCTCGCTTTGTTCCAAGGGATTGTCGAGCGTAACAACCTCGGTGCAGAAGATGCCACGCGCAAAGTCGCCACGATAGGGGATGAAGTCGATGGTGATAGCCCCATCAAGACCCTCTCCCTCTGTAGAGAGGGGGGACGCTGTTGAGAAGCCTTCGTTGAGCGTGTCGATGACACGAGGAGAACCGGCAGGCCTCAGTTCGTTGAGGGTCTGACAGATCTCGTGCAAATGCTGATGGGTGAACAGTTTGTAGGTTGAAAAGTTGTTGTTACGCCAGGAGAAGTGTGTCGTGGCACCTGGCTTCTGGCCTGCGCCCGTCGAACCCGTGATGGCATTTACGGCAACGTCGTGAGTCAGCAGACCTGCCTTGGCAAGCGGCAACAGTCCTTCCTGGATGCAAGTAGCAAAGCAACCCGGATTGGCCAGGTGCTGGCATGCCTTGATTTCTTCCCGATGTGTCTCGGGCAGACCGTAGACATAGTCGTGGTTGCCTTTGATGCGGAAATCCTGAGCCAGGTCGATAATCTTCACATTAGAAGGAATTTCGTGCTCCTTCAGGAACGCCTCACTCTTGCCATGGCCGAAACAGAAGAACACCACGTCAACCTGGTCAAAGGGCATCTCACCGGAAAACTCCATCTCGGTCTCGCCGATGAGACCCTCGTGTACATCATATACTTTATTGCCAGCATTGCTCTCGCTATTGGCAAAAACAATCTCTACATCAGGGTGGTTCAGCAGCAAGCGGATCAACTCGCCGCCCGTATAGCCTGCTGCACCCAATATACCAACTTTTACCATCGTTTATCCTTTATCATAATGGCTTCCGCCGTACGTTGACTGTGACCCATTATTCGATGACGAATAATTGTTGCTATTCAGGTTATTCATACGAGTGGGCGTGCCGTTGGGACCCTTTGGAGCCAACAGCGCAAGCACGATATAAAGCAGCAGGCCACCGCCGCCACAGAAGGTAAGGACGAGCATGCCAATGCGCACCAGCAAGGGGTCGACATCGAAATACTCAGCCAAGCCTCCGCATACGCCGGCCAGCTTCTTGTCTGTCTGTGAAAGATAATATCTCTTTTGCATAATTTTTCTATTATATTTATTTCCTCGCCCTACCGGGAAAGGATCGTACCAGAACATTTAAACCCACAAATGAGCCAAAAGTCCTCCCTCGGAAAGGCCGGGGAGGTGGTATTAGCGCTCCTCGTCGGGGTGTGCCAGATAGTAGGCACGCAGAGGTGTTGAGGTAACCTTGATGAAGCCCTTGGCATCCTCGCTGCTCCATGCCTTGGCGGTCTCGCCATACTCGCCGAGTTTGTTCTTGACGAGGTCGTTGGGAGAGTCGACGCCTACGGTCTGGAAACCGAGGGGGCGCAGTTCGAGCGTTACCTCACCGGTCACGTTGCGCTGGCTGCTGCTGAGCATAGCCTCGATATCGGGCATGACGGGCTCCAGATACTGGCTCTCGTGCAGGAACATGCCGTACCAGTTGGCCACCTGCTCCTTCCAGTACTGCTGCCACTTCGAAAGTGTGAATTTCTCCAAGTAACGGTGAGCAGCGATGATAAGCATGGGAGCTGCTGCCTCGAAACCGACACGACCCTTGATGCCGATGATGGTGTCACCCACGTGGCAGTCGCGACCAATGCCATAGGCTGCACCAATCTCTTCAACCTTCTGGATGGCAGCAATCTTGTCGTCGTAGTGAACGCCATTTACCGAGCAAAGCTCGCCCTTGTCAAAGCCCAGGGTCAAGGTCTCGGGACCTTCCTTAGTGACATGCTTCAGGTAGGCTGTCTCGGGCAGTCCCTGCTTGCTGTCGAGAATCTCGCCACCGCAGATTGAGGTACCCCAGATGCCCACATTATAAGAATACTTCAGCTTGGTGAAGTCGGCAAAATAGCCATTGGCATTCAGGTAGTCAACCTCCTCCTGACGAGAGAGGTTCTTGTCGCGGGTCAGCGTGATAATCTCAACGCCAGGAGCCTTCACGAGGAAGGTCATATCGAAACGAATCTGGTCGTTGCCGGCACCGGTAGAACCGTGAGCGATGGCATCGGCGCCAATCTCCTTGGCATATCGAGCAATGGCCAGTGCCTGGAAGATGCGCTCCGAGCTTACCGAGATGGGATAGCAGTTGTTGCGCAGCACGTTACCATAGACCATGTACTTCAGAGACTTCTCATAGTACTCCTTGGTCACGTCGAGCGTAACATACTTCACAGCACCCAGCTTATAGGCGTTCTCCTCGTTCGTCTTCAGCTGCTCCTCGCTGAAACCGCCAGTGTTTGCGCAGGCTGCATAAACCTCGTATCCCATCTCCTTGGTGAGATACATAACATTGTAACTCGTGTCCAAACCGCCACTGAAGGCGACTACTACTTTTTTCTTTGCCATATCATTAATTTTATTCTATTCCACGTAATACTAAAGTTCGCATGACGTCCTTGATGACCTCCAAGCTTGTAGGCTCGCCATGGTGCTTGTCAGGATCCCAGAGCATACCGGTGCAGACACAGAACTTGCGCTGCTTCATCTCCAGTATGTCGTGGTTCGTACACCCACGGCAGCCACGCCAGAAAGCCTCATCGTCCGTCAGCTGATTGAAACTGACAGGAACATAACCCAACGCTGTGTTCATCTTCATCACGGCGTCGCCGCTTGTCAGACTGAAGATCTTGGCATGGGGCCAGCGGACGCGCGCCAACGTAAACGTATAGTCCTTGATGCGCTTGGCAATGCCCATTCCCTGGAAATCGGGATGGACAATCAAACCACTCGTCGTCACGTAATGCTTGTTGCCCCACGTCTCAATGTAGCTGAAACCGGCAAAACGGTCTCCGCTCAAGGCAATGACAGCCTTGGCTTCCTTCATCTTTGTTGCAACGTACTCATGGGTACGTTCTGCGATACCCGTGCCACGCTTCTTTGCAGCCTCGCGTATCGTATCGAGTATGGTATCGACATAAACCTCGTGCTCGGGCAATGCCACCATCACTTTAATCTCTTCGTTCATGTTTTGATCTATAAACTATACAATCTTGCTCAAATCGTCCATCACCTTGACCCTATCGGCATTCTCCGCCAACACAACCAACACGGTGTCATCGCCGGCCACCGTACCCAAAATCTCAGGTATCTCGGCATGGTCGATGTCATAGGCCACATGACCCGCATGGCCGGGTGGCGTATGGATGACCCCCAGGTTGCCACTGAACTTCACGCTGATGGCACCAAGACGATTCAGAGAGTCAACCGTCACATGCGTATCACTCACCGTCCGGAAACGCTGCTCCGAGGGCATCAGATAGACATAACGCCCATGCTGGTTCTGCCCTTTCACGATATGCAGCTGGCGCAAATCGCGCACCAGCGTTGCCTGGCTCGTGGGATAACCCGCAATATCCAATTCGCGCTGAAGTTCCTCCTGGGTGGAGAGTTCCTGGCTGGAGACAATCATCTTGATGATCTCGAGTCTGCCACTCTTCTTACTTGCTGCCATTGTAACCTTGACTTTTTCTATTTCTTATATTTACTCTTTGACAGTCACCTCCTCGACATCCATGACGCTTTGTCTTCCCGACGCCTCCTCTTTTTGACTCAATGCCTGCAAAAAACGCTTGCAAAGTTACACTTTTTCTGTGATTATTCATCAATAATACCCTAAAAAATTGTAATTCGACTAATTTTATTCACAAAAAAGACAGAGAAACGAATAATTATTCGAGAAACACAAAAAAAGAACGCTGCATCAGCCGAAGCTTCAGCAGCGTTCTACCCACCAAAGTGGTGCCACCAGGAATCGAACCGGGGACACAAGGATTTTCAGTCCTTTGCTCTACCAACTGAGCTATGGCACCGTGGTTTCTCGTTTGCGGTTGCAAAGGTACGCACTTTTTTCGGACCGACCAAACATTTAGCGTTTTTTTTGCAAAAAAAACTCAAAAAAAAGCATTTCTGGCCTCTATTTCACGATCAAAAAGGAAGCAGCCACACCCTACACCTTATTTAATATATATAATAGGGAAACAAAAAAACGGACTCGCCTCTCTCACTAAAGAAGTTCACCTCTTCCACAAAAAGCAAAAAGATCAGAGAAAGAGGAAAAAGGCTGAATAACACACGCAAATAGACAACCTTCCCTACCTGTCGCCTTGAAACAAGGCGACAGGACGCAAAAAAAAAGACCGAAGCTAAAAATTTGGCGCCAAACACGCTAAGTAACGAAACTTTTGTATAACTTTGCAAAAAATAGCGCAATGAAGAAACATTCAAAACTCATAATCCTCTCCCTCTTTGTACTTCCCACATTTGTCACAGGTACACGATGTGCTGCACAAACAGGAACCACAGAGCAAAACACATCGTCGTCTAACCAGATGTACCAAGACTTCATCCGCGACATGTTGTCCGGAACGGATGTCGTCGGCGGGCACGAATGCGTTGACCTTGGCCTGCCCAGCGGCACGCTTTGGTCTACCTGCAACCTGGGTGCTGCATCTCCACTGGAAGGAGGCGACTATTTTGCATGGGCTGAAACGAAAGGAACCGGAGCGGGCAAGCACGACTTCAGTTGGGAGACCTACGCCTGGTGTGAGACCTCCTCGCTGAATGCGTCGACACTCATCATCAACAAATACTGCGACAACATTGCCTACGGCATTGCCGACCACCGACTTGAGATTGAGAGAGAAGACGATGCCGCCTCTGCAAACTGGGGCAGCGAATGGAGCATTCCAAGCAGAAAGCAGATAGAGGAACTGCTCAGTAAAAAGTACACAACAGTGACCTGGACTCAAATCGCCAACGTACCTGGCGCCCTCATCACCAGCAAGAGTACCGGCAAGTCCATTTTTTTGCCTGCCGCTGGTTGTCACTACGGCCAGAACGTCAGCGACGCTGGCGGATATGGAGGCTACTGGAGCAGCACGTTAGTTAGAGGACGCGAGAACGGAGCTTATCTGCTCTATGTCGAAAGCAAATCAAACAAGTGCACAAACGACCTTAATCGCTTCTGCGGACGCAGCATACGCCCCGTAACCACAAGAAAGAAATAGCAGCATTCAACCTTCACCGATCACACAACATACTCGGTTACAAGGTATTACACTCAACATAAGATACATCAAGAAAGGCGGCTCTCCCGAGTCGCCTTCCCTTTGTCAAAAACCTAATACAAAAACTAATGTGTCTCTATGAGAAATCTTTATGGGTAATCTGAAAATGAATATGCTATAGTCAAGGTTGTGTTTTGAAAAGCAGCATTAGTGCGTGAGTGCGGCAACAATGGTGGCGACTGCAGCAACTCCGGCTGCGACATTGGCCACGCGACGAGCAGTACGGCTGATGTGATGAGCATGGAAGTGAGCAACGGGATGAGCGTAGTAGAAATCGGGCTCAAAAAAAGTGTCGTAGTAGAGCCATGCACCATCACGGTAGTAACCCCAGCGTCCATCGTCGAAGTGACGTACGCGGCCTTCCCATCCATAAAGGTAGCCGTTATGGTCCCAACGATAATCTGCATGACCGCGCATTGCATGACGATGGTCCATTTCGTGGCGGCGATCCATCTCATGATGACGATCCATCTCGTGACGGCGATCCATCTCGTGACGGCGATCCATTTCGTGACGACGGTCCATTTCGATGCCACGAGCACTTACGTGCATCTCGCGGGCTGCAGGTCCGGGGCG
>JAKSLN010000050.1 GCA_024401165.1 Bacteroidaceae bacterium | reverse complement strand
TGAACTCCTGGTTGATCTTAACAACCTTGAACTCCATGGTCTTGCCAACGAATATATCATAGTCGCGGATGGGCTTAACGTCAATCTGGCTACCGGGCAAGAAGGCCTCGATACCGAATACGTCTACAATCATACCGCCCTTGGTGCGGCACTTGATGTAACCCTTGATGATTTCCTCGTTCTCCATTGCGGCGTTAACACGATCCCATGAGCGGCTTGCACGAGCCTTCTTGTGAGAAAGTACCAACTGACCCTTCTTGTCCTCCTGGTTCTCGATGTAAACCTCAACGCTATCACCGATCTTCAGTTCGGGATTGTAACGGAACTCGCTTACGGGGATGATACCATCGCTCTTGAAACCGATGTTTACAACAACCTCACGCTTGTTGATTGAAATAACGGTACCGTCTACTACCTCGTAGTCGTTTACCTTGTTCAGCGTGCCATCATAAGCGGCCTTCTGATCATCAACACTGACCTCAGTGTTTGCAGAACCATTAGCATAGGCTTCCCAGTCGAAGTCTGCCAAAGGTGCGACATTCTTGTAATCTGCCATTGTTAAATAATTGTTTTTTAATGAATTAATACAGTTAGACTTTATGTTGAAATAAAATTCCGGGCGCAAAGGTACTACATTTTTACGAAATATCGTTCAACGAATGCTAAAAAATCGGTCTTTTTTGTCGCATTTTAGCATTTTTAGTCGCTAATATCAATTTTTTCGCCTCTTCCTTAGCAACTTTTCTCGTTCTCTCCTCTAAAATTGACATTTTTTCGTAACTTTGCAGCATAAACAAGAGGTCGACCAACATTTGAACACCTCTTATATATAAAATAAGGTAGAAAAAGTTTCGTATATTCAGTTAGAAACGGATCAAAAAAGAGTTAAGGGAATTAAGCCAACGCCATTGCGTTTCTCCACCAAACAGTACCTATCGTTCGGTTCAACGCATTGCCAGTCTTCACCAACTTTCAGCGCGACTTCCCTTTAATCTTAAAAATCCAATTGTTCCTGCGAAACAAAGGTAAAAAGAAAAGGATATGAGAAAGATTAATTGTATCGGCATCCTGACCAGTGGAGGCGATGCCCCCGGCATGAACGCAGCCATCCGTTCCATCACCCGCGCAGCTATTGCCAACGGTTTTCGTGTCATGGGAATTTATCGTGGCTACGAAGGTTTGATCAACGACGAAATCAAGGAGTTCACGACAGAGAACGTCAGCAACATCATCCAGCGTGGAGGAACCATCCTCAAAACAGCACGTTCTAAAGAGTTCATGACACCCGAAGGACGTCAGAAGGCGTACGACAACATGACGTCACGAGGCATCGACGCCCTTGTGGTCATTGGCGGTAATGGATCGCTGGCCGGCGCGCGCATCTTCGCACAAGAGTTCGACGTCCCCTGCATCGGTCTGCCCGGCACCATTGACAACGACCTCAACGGCACCGACCTAACCATCGGCTACGACACAACCCTCAACACCATCATGGAGTGCGTCGACAAGATCCGCGACACGGCAACGAGCCACGAGCGCATCTTCTTCATTGAAGTGATGGGGCGCGACGCCGGTTTCCTCGCCCAGAACAGTGCGATCGCTGCCGGCGCAGAGGCTGCCATCATCCCAGAAGACTCGACCGGTGCCGACCAGCTAGAGCACTTCATCGGCCGTGGCATCCGCAAATCCAAATCATCCAGCATCGTCATCGTTAGCGAGAGTCCCAAGTGCGGCGCCATGTACTATGCAGAACGCGTGAAGAAGGAGTACCCTGAGTACGACGTGCGCGTATCCATCCTCGGTCACCTCCAACGCGGCGGAAGTCCTTCTGCCGGTGACCGCATCCTGGCCAGCCGCCTCGGCGTAGGTGCTATCCAGGCCCTGCTCGAAGGACAGCGCAACGTCATGATTGGAATAAAGAATGACGAAGTTGTCTACGTCCCCTTCAGCAACGCCATTAAGAGTGACAAGCCCGTCAAGAAGGAACTCATCGACGTGCTTGACACCCTGAGTATTTAAGCAAGTCCCGTGCCGGCATTTTGACAATGATGGAGCATGTTTTCCGGAACCGCCTCACATTAGTCAGGAACGCCCTCACACATAGTTACCAAATACATGTCCCCCGATGGCAAACCATCGGGGGACACATGTTTCTAAGATCGTGACGATGATGTCACGCATGGGATTTATTCGCCGAGAGCTTTCTTGAGGGCGTCGTTGGCTTTCTGCTTCACATCGTCTACTGCCTTGTTGACAGCTTCTGATGCAGCAGCCTTAGCAGCGTCCTTGCCACCCTCAACGGTCTCCTGTATTTTTGATTTTGCACCTTCTACAACAGCGTTTCCTGCATCCTTCGCTTTCTCGATTGCTTCGTTCGTTGACTCGGTGACGGTCTTGGCAGCATCGGCTGCGGCGTCGTTCACACTTGAGATAAAACCGTTAATAGAAGATTCGTTGACGCCAATGCCATTCAGTTGTTCAGCGGCAGCATCAACATAACCTTTGATCTTGTTGGCGTAGATTTCTGCGGCCTCGGTCTGGCCAGCCTCAATCAACTGCTGGATTTTCTGAGTTGCACTTTCAAGCACACTCGTAACGGTCTTGGCATCCTTGGATTCCAATGCGCTACTCAGGCTCTCAGCGAGCTTTTCTGCCTGATTCTCGGGATTAGCAATTGCCTCAGCCAAATCGTCTTCTGCCGTAGCCACCTCTTCCACGGGCACCTGCAGCGAATCCTCCTGTGCCAGATTGCCAGCCTGCTTGTTGCCACACGAAACCAAAACGATGGCCATTGCCATCACACTCATCAAAGTCTTTTTCATACGGATAACTTATTTAAATTGAACATTCTTGCTTGTACACAATAAGGTTTGAGGTGCAAATATACGTATTTTTTTCATCGGAAGGATGCCTTTTGAACGTTTTTCTTCCTTAACAGACTGCAATTTACATATTTTTTGTATCTTTGCATCCGGTTTAAACAAAAACAAAACTAGGCTGCGAGCACATGAAAAAAGACATCATCTGCATAGGGCACATTACAAAGGACAAAATCGTCACTCCAAGAACGGAGGTGTACATGCCAGGAGGCACATCCTTTTACTTCTCGTACGGAATCAACAACCTTGACAGAAAGGGAATCTCGTATGGACTGGTGACTTCGTTGGCAGCGGAGGACATGAAAGCTGTTGACGACATGCGCAGCGTAGGCATAGAAGTCGAGGTCGTTCCAAGCCGAAACACTGTCTACTTCGAAAACATCTACGAAGAGGACTCGAACAAACGTCATCAGCGTGTGCGGGCAAAAGCAGACCCTTTTACCACAGAGAACATTAAAGATGTGCAGGCCAAGTACATCGTACTGGGCACGCTGCTGGCAGATGACTTCTCGGTCGATGTCATCAAACAATTGTCTGCACAGGGGATACTGGTTGTCGACGCACAAGGCTACCTGCGTGAGGTGCGTGACGAAAAAGTATACGCCATTGACTGGACCTGCAAAGAAGAAGCGCTCCAGCACATCGACATCCTGAAAGTGAACGAATACGAGATTGAAGTTCTGACCGGAAAGAAGGATCTTCGTGAAGGTTGCATCCAATTGGCAAAATGGGGCGTGAAGGAGGTTCTGCTTACACTCGGGTCGTATGGAAGCATCATCTATGCAGACAAACAGTTCTATGAGATTCCTGCCTACAAACCTACCGATGAGGTGGATGCCACCGGTTGCGGTGACACCTACGTCATGGGGTATGTGTACAAGCGTGCACAAGGAGCAGGCATTCTGGAGGCAGGACACTTTGCTGCCGCCGTTTCAACCCTGAAACTGGAAGCATCCGGTCCTTTCAAAGGAACGGAACAGGAGGTTCAGGAGCGTATAGCCCTAAGTTTGCGCCAAGCATAGATCCAAACAACGAGGAAAGCCAACAGGGGAATAACAAAAGGAGTGACTGGCGTAGTCGCATCTGCGATCCAGGCAACCAAGAGGAACCCACAACCACCTACCGGGGTCATCATCAAGAGTGAGGATCCCGTTTTTGTATGCTCCTTCAGTCCAGCAAGGGCCAAGGAGAAGATGGTGGGGAACATAATACTCTCAAAGAGATAGTTGGCAATGAGGAAGACGAGTGAGAGGACACCAACCCACGCCGGTGCACCCTGCTGAGCAAAAGCACCCGTACACAGCACGAAGGCCATGCAGGTCACGCTGCCCGAGGCACAAAGCAGGAGCATTGTCTCTGCACGCATGACCAGCATCAAAGCAGACCCAATGAAACGTCCCACCATGAACACGACGAGGCCAAGCGAGAGGATGTAGCTTGCAGTCTTACTGGTTATCCCTCCCATATCCGTCGTGAAAATGACAAAATAGCTGTTGATGCTGATCTCTCCTATCTCGTAGCACAAAAGGGCCAGCAGTCCCAGCATGAACATAGGATTGTGTAAGAGGGCGCTGAAGCTGGATGTTCGTTCACCTTCAGAGGCTGCAGATTGCAGAGAAGAGGGTTCATCGTTCTGCGACGTTACGGACTTTATCTCAGGGAGTTTAACCATGGAGAAGATAATTGCAATCAGGACAACGAACACACCCATCACCAGATAGGGTAAAGTCACGTCCGCCTCCTCACCATCGGTTCCTCCGCCAAAGAGGAAGTGTCCCACGATCAGAGGAGCCAGAAAACTACCCATTCCATTAAATGACTGAGAGAGGTTGAGACGCGATGTAGACGTCTCCTCGGGTCCCAATTCTGTCACGTAGGGATTGGCAGAGGTTTCCAAGAACGCCAAACCACACGCAATGATGAACAGGCAGACGAGGAAGGCATTGAGCGTTCCCATCTGGGCACTGGGTATGAAGAGGAAAGCACCGGCAGCAAAGAGGCTCAGTCCGAATACCACTCCCCGACGATAGCCAAAGCGGTTGATGAACATACCGGCAGGAATGGCCATGAGGAAATACCCCAAGTAGGTAACAACCTGAATCATGGCAGACTGGGTGATGTCGACGTCCAGGGTATCCTGAAAGTGTTTATTAAGGACGTCCAGTATGGCACGAGCAAATCCCCAGAGGAAGAACAGACTGGTTACGAGGATAAAAGGTACCGTGTAGGCACGCGTGGTTAATGATTTTTTCATTAGGCTTATGATTTGCGTAAATTTTTGTTTTCTATGAATAACTGTCTTCAACTTACATATTGAGTGTATCTCTTATAGAAACGATGGATAGGTTTCCACCGCAGAATGACCCCTTCCCACAACCACACAAAACCGAGGCAGAGTCCCACGCCAAGCAACACGTCGATGAGGTAATGGTGACTGGTATAAACTGCCGTCCAGCAGATGCCAAGCGAGAGGACACCGAGAATTGCGGTGACAACCGCATGGGCACGTCCTTTTAGGGCATAGAGGAAAGTACACAGGCAATAGGTGCTATGCAAGGAAGGCACGGCTGCAAAGACATTAGCATTGCGGCTATAGATGCCATGGAAGATGGGCGCCCCCACCAGTGAGTCGAAACGCGCCAGGCCTGCCTCGCTGCCCATCTGCTCACTCAGCATCGAGGGATCGATGACCCCACCGTTTTGGGCAAAGAACCAGGGAGGTGATGCGGGATGGATATAATATCCCACAAAACCGAGCAAGTTGATGAAGAGGAAGGCCCACGTGAAGTGCAAGAAGACCTCGCGGTTGCCCTTGAAGAAATAGTAGAGGCAGAATGCCAGCGGTGCAGGTACCCAGAGCAGATAGAAGATGCCGGCAAAAAAATCTGCCAGCGGACTGTTATGGAGCATAAAATACTCATTAAGCGTCATCCGCACACCATCGCTGGTCACACCGAAGAGGGACAGTTCTGCATCGTGTATACCTTGTATGTCCACGTCATGCACCAAATAGTTGGGATAGAGGCGCATGACATCGTAGCTGATGCCGAAAATGATAAAGGGAATCATGCACATGGCAAACTTGCGCGTCATATCAGTTGAAATGAAGCATGCGAGAAACAGCACAACAAAGAAGATGTGCTCACTTCGGATTCCTATCATCATCTGACAAAGCACAAGATAGACCACCCAGATGGCAATGCAGACAAGGAGGGCACGACGAGAGGGCAAAGAAAATTTCATGTCTTTAATTAATTTCTAATTTTCAATGATTCTATGCTACGCTGGTACTACTTTAGCTGCTTGCGGCAATGAAGGATGCGCCAGACAGCCGTCAGATTAGCCAGGAGGGCGATGAGCGCCATGGCACCGACGACGATGAGCGTAGAGTCAAAATCCTTCCCCTGAAGCACACCCGCCAGAATGCATGCCACAGCCGTCACAACTACGCGTTCGGGACGTTGCATGAGACCGACTTTGCATTCAATATCGAGGCCTTCAGCACGAGCACGGACATAACTAACCATCAGGCTTCCCATCAGAGCCAAGAAGGTGAGCACACTACCCCACAGATATCCCGAGAGGATGAGCCAGTAGGAAATGCCGAAAAGCGTGATGAGCTCACTATAGCGGTCCAACACGGAATCATAGAGGGCGCCAAACACCGAAGACTGACCGCTTAGGCGTGCCACGCGACCATCCATCATGTCAAAAAGACCAGAAAACAGGATGATGGCTCCACCCCACCCCACGTAACTCAGGTCGCCCGGGCATTCCACGCCTCCGTAGAGTAACAACACGGCTGCGGCCACGTTGCCCAGCAAACCGATGGTGGTAATCATATTGGGAGTGATGCCCACGCGTATCATTCCCTTCACAATGGGATTTATGACATTATAAATTACTCTCTGTAGAAAATCTCGGTAATGCATTTTTATTTGTTTTTTAGGGAAGTAACAAGAAAATATAAGGATTTCAGAGGAAACTTAGAGGGAAGTTTGTGGTGACGTTAACGGTACACGAAGAGGCGCTGCATCTGGTAGTTCCATCCAATGGCGACAAGAATGGCGACGACGACCTTCGAGACAATATAGACCTGATCGGCGTGCGTTCCCAGAAGGGTGACTACACAGTCGCTGTCACGCAGGAATTCGGTCAGCAGGTAGGTTCCATACGTGTTGAGCAAGATGCTCATCCCCCATACAAGGAGGTACTTCAGGGCAATGTGGAGTTTCTTGGAACTGGTAACTGGGAAAACCCAGCGATAGTTGAGGATGCAGTTCGTTACACCTCCCATGAAAGCCCCGATAGCCGTAGCTATGACATAGTACACCCCCAACAGAGACGAGAGGAACACCGTGACGACGAAGTCGACTACACTGGCCACCTGGGCTGTCAGAAATGCCTTGAAGATACGCATGGGACTCGAGCAGAAATGCAACAATCAGAACAGATAGCAGTAGATGATTGGAAGCACGATTGGGTAAATGATGTATTGGAAAATGTAAAGGACAAAGAAGGCATACATGCCGGCCAGGACATCGTCCATCATGACGCCAGTCCCATGTCCCATGCTTTCCATGTGACGCACGCCAAAAGGCTTGTACATATCGAAGAAACGGAACAGCACGAAGGCGGCAATGCCATAGTACAGATGACCTGCGGGAACAGCCATAAGAGCAATCCAAGTGCCTACCATCTCATCCACCACAACACGCGAGGGGTCTTCGCCCCAATAGGGTTCCAGGCGGTCTGCGGCCCAAACTCCAGCAAAGTAGAAAAAAACACTAAGCACTAAGACGATGGCCTGCAGCATCAAAGGTCCAACGAGTTGGGCCAAGCCAAACCAGATGAGCAGCGCAACAAGAGCACCTGCAGTTCCGGGGCCCCAAGGCCAATAGCCTGAGCCAAAGCCCGTCCCGATAAAGGCTGGCAGGAATGGTGCCTTGCCGTTGTGGAGTGTTGTTTGCTTAAGGATCTTCATTTTTTGAAGGTTCTATATAATATGGCTATACTAGTTGCTCTTAGAACGTGGCTCTGAACATGAAGCGAATGCCCCACTTCTGCGTGCCTGGCTGCAGGTAGTTGACACGATGGACGTACTCCACATAAAGCAACTTGAAGATATTGTGGATGCCGGCGATAAGCTCGACATAAGGTTCCTTGGCTCGCATCATTTGAGACGTGTAACTGAAGGTTCCATCCTCGTCGTAACGTCCCGGGAAATAGAAGAGGTTGGAGTCATCGCTATTCTGCGCCAAGAACGGATTGTTCTTGTCTGACAGATAGCCCCAGAACATATTGCAGCCGAAGTACTCGCGCCACTTGAGCTGCTTGAGCAAGGGAATGCGGTTGAAGAGCTTGCCGTTCAAATCCCAAGTAAGCATGAGGGTGGCATTGCGGTCGGTGATGAACTCCATGTTGTTAATAAGGTTAAAACTGTTGTCCTCCATGATGTAGCTCAGGTTGGACACGGGGAAGCAGAGCAGAGGGAAGGGAACCTTACTCCATTGGTACTGTCCCTTGGCGTAGACGTCGATCTTTCCCCACGTACGAAGCCAAAAACGCTTGTAGAAGTTAACCTCGGTGAGATTGTAGGCACAGTCGCTTCCCAACAGGTCTTTGAATCCGATGGTGTGAGAAACACCCATGATGGGAGAGTCGTAGTTCGTCTTGATGCGTCGTTGCTTGGTGTTGGTCCAGGAAGCGCCAGGTTGGTATTCGAAGGAGACGCCCAGGTCCGTGGTGGTGAAGTAACGCTGATTACCTGCGAAGTTGGGTTCAGGAAGGGGACGGTCGGACTCAGGAACATCTGAATGTGCGTGTAGAGGTTGGAAGAAGAGCTGTCCCGTACCCTCGGCACGTTCCCGACGGCCAGTCACGACAAGGTGCATGCCGTTTTCCCACTCCCGGTCGTACTGCAGCTGCATGCGCTGCACATAGGACATGTGGTCGAGGCGCGTCCACTTGAGCGACGTGAAGACATTGTCCTTATCGGTCTGGATGAAGCGGTCGCTAGGAGCAATCACATCATAGAAATACTGTGCCGTGATGTTCTGCTTGGGGAACTCGCGAGGAAGGTAGTCCTTGGGATTAAAACTGTAGGTGAGTTCGCCCATGCCCTTCCAGCGTTTATCCCCAAAACCATAGCCGACATAAGCCTTGGCAAACCAGTGCTTGCTGAGGTTGGCCGTTGTCTGACCACTGACTCGTAGTTTGAATCCCTCCACGAAGTTGCTTGTGAAGGTGGTATTAACAGGACCGAAATCGACCTTGGACGGTTTCTTGGGATCAAGGCTGGTCTCAACGAAGTTCTCGATGAATGCCTTGGCAACCCATAGGATTTCCTTGAAGCCCTTGATGCTCTGAATACGCTGCATGAAAAGGCTCATCTGCCCCTCGCTCTTCGTCAGCGGTGTGGGACGCTGTTCCTCCCAAAACTCTTCGTCGCGCATCTTGGACGAGCTCTCCACCTTGGTGTTGCCGGAGAACTTGAAGGTGCGATCGGGAATGGGCATAAAGTCAAAGTTGGTGTACTTGACGGTACGTTCAACCTGCGCCTTCTGCGCATTTTTGGCCAGCATGAGCTGCACAATCATCCTGTGATTGGTAACAATCTGTTCGCCCGACGGCAGGGGGTCGAACTCCTGGATAATGTCCATGTGTTCGACAAAGTTTATTTCGGAGCGTGTGGGAATGCCTAAGTGAGCGCGCTTGACGCGGTAGGTACTGTCGGCCATGATCCAGAGGGTTCCTTCGAAGCCTATGTCCTGCGGATTATTAGGAGTAAAGTCGACCTTGAAGCAGCGGTCCTTGTCCACCATCACCGTGTCTGCCAGATAATAACGGTAGAAACGGACGGCACCGTCCGAGGAGATAGGACTAAGAAAGGGAATCTGGAAGAGGCGTACGCTGTTATCGTAGATATTGATGTCGGTGAAGTTTTCGGCCAGCATGGCACTCATGATGTCACCGGTATTGATCAGGTCGTTGATGCCCTCACTGCGCTGTCCCACGACGATGGTCTTCTCCGCTTTGGGATTCTTGCGCCAGATGATGCGGCTCACCTTCTCGTCCATGATGAGGGGCAAAATGAGTTTGCCCGTTTCCTCGTGTACCTCGACATGCTCCTTCAGGAAAGGCAGGCGCTTGAAGGACTCATCCTTGAAGACGTCGGGCGTAACCTCGTTGAGCGCGGTCGTCATCTTCTCGTATTTCATGTAACTGAAATAATCGCGTTCATGGAGGTCGCTGGACTTCTTGTGTTCGATGACCTTCTGCATCAGCGTCACTGCCGGATTGTCCTTTCGCACGTATTTCGTTCGCTTGGTGGACACTTCGACTTCCCTAAGCGAACTGCTTGACTGGACTAACCGGATATTGAGTCTTTGAGGGGCGGTAACCTTGATGACCTGCGAGTCGAAACCCATCATGGAAACAACAAGGTTGCCCTTGCGATAGGCAATCTTGTAACGGCCGTTGATATTGGAGGTCACCAGGGTCTTTTTGTCGTCCTGATAGTAGATATGAACGCCTGGTAGCGTCTCGCCGGTAGAGGAATCGGTGACAGTTCCCTGAACAAACTGTGCAGCAGCCCTCAACGTAGCCATCACGACTAACAGGGAAATAAGAAATAGTCTTTTCACAATCTATCAATTGAGAGTGCAAAATTACAAAAAACCAACGAATTAGGGAAATATTATTCGTTAAAAGACTAAAAATCGAGACAAATAGAACAACCAGCCGGTAGAGACAGAGCGTGCAGAAAAGACACAAATGGATTCGTTTATTTTCTGGAAAGACAAAAAAAATGAAAGACAGAAAAAACAAGGGAGCAAGACTTGTTGGTCTGCTCCCTTGTCGTATAGAACACGTTAAACTTCTATTGATTACATATCATCGTCAGCGTACTCAAGAATGCTCTTGCGGTTGGCCAGTACACGGTCGTAGTCTTCCTTGCTGCCAACAACAATCTTGTCGAACTCGCGAAGACCCGTACCAGCGGGAATGAGGTGACCGCAGATAACGTTCTCCTTCATACCCTCCAGACGGTCGCTCTTGCAGTTGATTGCAGCCTCATTGAGGACCTTGGTGGTCTCCTGGAATGATGCAGCAGACATGAAGCTGCTGGTCTGCAATGCTGCACGGGTGATACCCTGCAGGATCTGGGTTGAGGTTGCGGGAACGGCATCACGTACAACAACGGTACGCAGGTCGCGACGCTTCAGCATTGAGTTCTCGTCACGCAGCTTGCGAGCGGTAACGATCATACCCTTCTGCATGGTCTCAGAGTCTCCAGCGTCAACAACGTACTTCTTACCCCAGATACGGTCGTTCTCCTCAGCAAAGTCGAGTTTGTCGACAATCTGCAATTCGAGGAAGTTGGTATCGCCGGGCTCGTCGATCTGTACCTTGCGCATCATCTGGCGTACGATAACCTCGAAGTGCTTGTCGTTGATCTTTACACCCTGCAGACGGTATACGTCCTGAACCTCATTAACGATGTACTCCTGAACGGCGGTGGGACCCTTGATGGCCAGGATGTCAGCGGGAGTGACAGCACCGTCGGACAAAGGTGTACCAGCACGAACGTAGTCGTTCTCCTGAACGAGGATCTGCTTGCTCAGAGGTACGAGGTACTTGCGCACGTCACCAACCTTAGAGGTGATGATGATCTCGCGGTTACCACGCTTCAGCTTGCCCATGGTGATCTCACCGTCAATTTCGGCAACGATAGCGGGATTGCTGGGGTTACGGGCCTCGAAGAGCTCGGTAACACGAGGAAGACCACCGGTGATATCGCCTGCAGTACCCTGTGCACGAGGTATCTTGACGAGGACGTCACCAGGCTTTACAATCTGCTGGTCCTCGATAGAGATATGACCACCGATGGGGAAGTTATAGGTGCGGATGACGTCACCGTTCTCGTCGAGGACACTTGCGGTGGGAACCTTGGTCTTATCACGAGACTCGATAACGATCAACTCGCGCAAGCCAGTTGACTCGTCGACATCGGCACGATAGGTAACACCCTCGATAACGTTCTCGAAGACAACCTTACCGGCAGACTCGGTAACGATGACGGCGTTGAAGGGATCCCACTTGGCAACCAGATCGCCCTTCTGGACGAGGTCACCGGGCTTCTTATAGAGCAGTGAGCCATAAGGAACGTTCTGAGCAAAGAGGACGATGCCGGTATTTACATCGACAAAACGAACCTCAGCCAGACGACCTACTACGGTCTGACATGCTGTACCTTCGTCGTCCACACAATCAACGGTGCGGAGCTCGTCGAACTCAAGCTTGGCATTGTACTTGGCCTTGATCATAGCGTTGGCAACAGCGTTACCAGCCACACCACCGGCGTGGAACGTACGCAGAGTCAGCTGAGTACCAGGCTCACCGATTGACTGGGCTGCGATGACACCGACAGCCTCGCCCTTCTGTACCATGCGGCTGGTTGCAAGGTTACGGCCGTAGCACTTCATGCAGACACCCTTGCGGCTCTCACAGGTAAGTACGGAACGAATCTCGACAGACTCGATGGGGCTGTTTTCAATCTCGTTGGCCTTGTCCTCTGTAATCTCCTCACCGCTGGCAACGATAAGCTTGCCGGTTGTGGGATGAATGACATCGTGAACAGACACACGACCGAGGATACGCTCACCCAGTGAGCTAACGACCTCATCACCGTTCTTCAGAGCGGTGCAGACGAGACCACGGAGCGTACCGCAGTCCTCCTCGTTGATGATAACGTCGTGGCTGACGTCAACAAGACGACGGGTAAGGTAACCGGCGTCGGCCGTCTTCAAAGCGGTATCGGCAAGACCCTTACGTGCACCGTGAGTAGAAATAAAGTACTCGAGCACGCTCATACCTTCCTTAAAGTTAGAGATAATGGGGTTCTCAATAATCGATGCTTCTGCACCTGCCTTCTGGGGCTTGGCCATCAGACCACGCATACCAGACAGCTGGCTAATCTGACCGGCACTACCACGGGCACCAGAGTCAAGCATCATGTATACAGCGTTGAAACCCTGGTCGGCCTCACGCATGGTCTTCATCAGAACCTCTGACAGGTCATTGTTGACATGAGTCCAGGTGTCGATAACCTGATTGTAACGCTCCTTGTCGGTGATGAAACCCATACCGTAGTCGCCGGCGATGCGCTCAACCTCCTCGTTACCCTTGCGGATGAGTTCTTCCTTCTCCTTGGGGATGATGATATCGCCCAAGTTGAATGACAGACCACCTTCGTAGGCCATCTTGTAACCCAGGTTCTTGATACCGTCCAGGAAGTCGCAGGCACGAGCCACACCAGTAACCTTGATTACGTCGGTAATAAGGTTGCGGAGAGTCTTCTTAGAGATGATGCCGTTGAAGTAACCAACCTCTGTGGGCACAATCTCGTTGACGATGACGCGACCTACACTGGTCTCAACCATGCGATGACCGATGGTGCCGTCCTGGAGCTTATCCTCAACGACAACCTTAACCGGAGCGTGAATGTCAACCTTCTTCTCGTTGTAAGCGATGATAGCCTCCTCGGTTCCGTAGAACGTCAGGCCACTACCCTTTGCACCGGGACGAAGCTTAGTAATATAGTAGAGACCAAGCACCATATCCTGTGAAGGTACGGTTATAGGTGCACCATTGGCAGGATTCAGGATGTTGTGGCTCTGGAGCATCAGCAACTGTGCCTCCAGTACGGCCTCGTTGCTCAAGGGCAAGTGTACAGCCATCTGGTCACCGTCGAAGTCGGCGTTGAACGCGGTACATGCCAGAGGATGCAGCTGGATGGCCTTACCCTCGATCATCTTGGGCTGGAAGGCCTGGATACCCAGACGGTGCAAGGTTGGTGCACGGTTCAGCATGACGGGATGACCCTTCATTACGTGCTCGAGGATGTCCCAGATGATGGGCTCCTTGCGGTCAACGATCTTCTTTGCGCTCTTTACGGTCTTTACAACGCCGCGCTCAATGAGCTTACGGATGATGAATGGCTTATAGAGCTCGGCTGCCATCAGCTTGGGCAGACCGCACTCACCCATCTTCAGCTCGGGACCTACGACGATTACGGAACGTGCAGAGTAGTCGACACGCTTACCCAGCAGGTTCTGACGGAAGCGACCCTGCTTACCCTTCAGTGAGTCTGAGAGAGACTTGAGGGGACGGTTGCTCTCGGTCTTAACCGCGCTGCTCTTGCGTGAGTTATCGAAGAGGCTGTCAACAGACTCCTGCAGCATACGCTTCTCATTGCGGAGGATGACTTCGGGAGCCTTGATCTCGATGAGTCGCTTCAGACGGTTGTTACGGATGATGACACGACGATAGAGGTCGTTCAAGTCGCTCGTTGCAAAGCGGCCACCGTCCAGGGGAACGAGAGGACGAAGTTCGGGGGGGATGACGGGAAGGATCTTCATGATCATCCACTCGGGCTTGTTGCGGCCACGGCTTGCGCGGAAGCTTTCAACAACCTGCAGGCGCTTCAAGGCGTCGTTCTTACGCTGCTGAGCGGTATCGCTGTTAGCGGCATCGCGCAGGCTGTAGCTCAGGCTGTCGAGGTCGATGCGTACCAGCAGGTCATAGATAGCCTCGGCACCCATCTTGGCAATGAACTTATTGGGATCCTCATCGTCGAGATACTGGTTGTCCTTTGCCTTCGCTGCCAAGCGCTCCATGACGGTCATGTACTCGTCCTCGCTCAGTACGTCGTACTTAGCCAGAGGAGTCTCCTGGAAGTCGAACTGCTCGTTCTCCATGATACCGGGCTGGATAACCACGTAACGCTCGTAGTAGATGATCGATTCGAGCTTCTTGGTGGGGATACCCAGCAGATAGCCGATCTTGTTGGGAAGCGAACGGAAGTACCAGATGTGTGCTACGGGTACAACGAGTTCGATGTGTCCGCTACGCTCACGGCGCACCTTCTTCTCGGTAACCTCAACACCGCAACGGTCACAGACGATATTCTTATAGCGGATTCTCTTGTACTTACCGCAATGGCACTCGTAGTCCTTGGTGGGACCGAAGATGCGCTCGCAGAACAGACCGTCACGCTCGGGCTTATATGTACGATAGTTGATGGTCTCGGGCTTCAGTACCTCACCATGCGAACTCTCGAGGATTTCCTCGGGAGAGGCCAGACCAACCGTAATTTTGGTAAAGTTATTTCTTACCTTTGATTCTTTCTTAAAAGCCATATATTGTTCGTTTTAATTAAGAATTAAGAGTCAGGAAAGCAGACTGCCACTGCAGTTCATGCTGTCACGAATCGTCTTTCGCAGAACACCTAATTTTTAATTTTTAACTTTTAATTTTTTTGATTCTCGTTTAGTCGAGTGTGACGCTCAAGCCCAAACCGCGAAGTTCGTGCAGCAACACATTGAGTGACTCAGGAATATTGGGAGTAGGCATTGTTTCGCCCTTGACGATTGCCTCGTAAGCCTTGCTACGGCCGACAACGTCATCAGACTTGATGGTAAGGATCTCCTGAAGCACGTGGCTTGCACCAAAGGCCTCGATGGCCCAAACCTCCATCTCTCCGAAACGCTGACCACCGAACTGGGCCTTACCACCAAGGGGCTGCTGGGTGATGAGTGAGTACGGACCAATGCTACGAGCATGCATCTTGTCCTCAACCATGTGACCGAGCTTCAGCATGTAAGCGATACCTACGGTTGCCAACTGGTCGAAGGGTTCACCGGTAGCACCGTCATACAACTGGGTTGAGCAGTAACGGGGCAGGCCTGCCTTGTCGGTCCACTCATTCAAGTCTTCCAACTTGGCACCATCGAAGATGGGAGTAGCGAACTTGATGTCGAGCTTGCGGCCGGCAGCACCGAGGACAGCCTCGAAGATCTGGCCGATGTTCATACGTGAAGGCACACCCAGGGGATTCAGTACGATGTCGACGGGAGTACCATCCTCCAGGAAGGGCATATCCTCCTGACGTACCACCTTGCTGACGATACCCTTGTTACCGTGACGACCGGCCAGCTTATCACCAACGCCAATCTTGCGCTTCTTGGCAATGTAAACCTTTGCCATCTGGATGATGCCGTTGGGCAGCTCATCGCCGACGTTCAGGGCGTAGATCTTACGCTTGGTCTCAGCATCGAGTACCTTATATTTCTTTACATAATTAATAATAAGCTTTGCAATCAGCTCGTTGGTGTGCTCGTCGTCCGTCCAGCCGATGAGCTGTACGGCGGTGTAGTCCAGCGCAGCCAGTTCCTTGGCATTGAACTTGGCACCAGCGGGGATGATTTCAACATCCTGGTAGTCCATAACGCCGGCAGACTTCTTGCCCTTGGTCAGCTCAAGCAGCTTGTCGATAAGGATCTCCTTCAGGTCCTCAACCTTGCTGTTGAACTCCTCGTTGATGGCAGCCAGACGAGGCTTGTTCTGTGCCTTGGCAGCACGAGACATCACAACCTTCGAGAACAGTTTCTTGTCGATGACAACACCGCTCAAAGAGGGAGAAGCCTTCAGTGAAGCATCCTTCACATCGCCAGCCTTGTCACCAAAGATGGCACGGAGCAGCTTCTCTTCGGGGCTGGGATCGCTCTCGCCCTTGGGAGTAATCTTACCGATCATGATGTCACCGGGCTCAACACGAGCACCAACACGGATGATACCATTCTCGTCCAGATCCTTGGTTGCCTCCTCGCTTACGTTGGGAATATCAGCAGTCAACTCCTCAACACCACGCTTGGTCTCACGTACATCCAGAGAGAACTCCTCAACATGAACGCTGGTCAGGATATCCTCGCGAACGATGCGCTCGTTGAGCACGATGGCATCCTCATAGTTGTAACCCTTCCAGGGCATGTAAGCCACCAGCAGGTTCTTACCCAGAGAGAGTTCACCGTTGTCGGTTGAATAACCCTCGGTCAGGATATCGCCAGCCTTTACACGCTGACCCTTCTCGCAGATAGGACGAAGGTCAATGGTCATGTTCTGGTTGGTACGACGGAACTTGGGAATGCGATACTCCTTCAGAGCGGGTTCGAAGCTTACGAACTCTTCCTCCTCCGTGCGATCATATAATATACGTATGGTAGTAGCGTCAACATACTCAACAACACCGTCACCTTCTGCGGTGATCATCGTGCGGCTGTCCTCGCAAACCTGCTTCTCGATACCGGTACCAACGATAGGAGCCTCGGTACGCATCAAAGGTACTGCCTGGCGCATCATGTTAGAACCCATCAACGCACGGTGAGCATCATCGTGCTCGAGGAAGGGAATCAGCGAAGCTGCAATAGAGGCAATCTGCTGAGGAGCAACGTCCATCAGGTTAACCTCTGCGGGGGGAACAACAGGATAGTCGTCGTCCTGACGGCACTTAACCTTGGCACGGATGAAGGTACCATCGTCGTTCAAGGGTGCATTACCCTGACCGATGATCTGCTTCTCTTCCTCCTCGGCGGTCAGGTAACGGATACCGTTATCGCTCAGGTCTACAACACCATCGTTTACCACACGATAGGGAGTCTCGATGAAACCGAGGTCGTTGATCTTAGCATATACACAGAGCGAACTGATCAAACCAATGTTAGGACCTTCAGGAGACTCGATAGGACACAGACGACCGTAGTGGGTGTAGTGTACGTCTCGAACCTCGAAGCCGGCACGCTCACGAGACAAACCGCCAGGACCCAGGGCACTGAGACGACGCTTGTGGGTAACCTCAGCCAAGGGGTTGGTCTGGTCCATGAACTGGCTCAGTGCATTGGTGCCAAAGAAGCTGTTAACAACGCTGGAGATAGTCTTCGCATTGATCAGCTCAGTAGGAGTGAACACCTCATTGTCACGTACATTCATACGCTCACGGATGGTGCGGGTCATACGAGCCAGACCAATGGCAAACTGGTTAGCCAGCTGCTCGCCGACGGTACGAACACGACGGTTTGACAAGTGGTCGATATCGTCCACGTTGGCCTTGCTGTTAACCAACTCGATGAGGTACTTGATAATCTCGATGATATCTTCCTTCGTCAGGGTGCGGCAAGTAGGATCGGTAGACAGATTCAGCTTGCGGTTCAGACGGTAACGTCCAACCTCACCCAGGTCATAACGCTTCTCACTGAAGAAGAGGTTCAGGATAACCTCACGAGCACTTGCTTCATCAGCGGGTTCAGCGTTACGCAACTGACGGTAGATATAGTTGATGGCCTCAACCTCAGAGTTAGAGGTATCCTTCTGCAAGGTGTTGAAGATGATGCTGTAGTCAGAAGCACCGTTGTTGCCCTTGTGAACGAGGATGTTGGTAACACCACTGTTCAGGATGATCTCGATGTTATCCTCGGTCAGAACGGTCTCACGGTCGAGGATAACCTCGTTACGCTCGATACTAACAACCTCACCCGTATCCTCATCTACGAAGTCCTCAGCCCAGGTCTTCAGCACACGAGCTGCCAGCGTAGCGCCAACGTACTGCTTCAGGTTAGCCTCGTTAACCTCAACGTCCTCTGCCAGGTTGAAGATTTCCAGAATGTCACGGTCATTCTCAAAGCCGATGGCACGGAGCAGCGTGGTTACGGGCAACTTCTTCTTACGGTCGATGTAAGCATACATCACGTTGTTGATGTCAGAAGCAAACTCAATCCAGCTACCCTTGAAAGGAATGATACGAGCTGAGTACAGCTGAGTACCATTGGCGTGAATGCTGCTACCGAAGAACACACCGGGAGAGCGATGAAGCTGTGATACGACAACACGCTCAGCACCGTTGATGATGAAGGTTCCGTTCTCGGTCATGTAGGGGATGGGGCCCAGGAATACGTCCTGAATAACCATGTCGAAATCCTCATGGTCGGGATCGGTACAGTAGAGCTTGAGCTTAGCCTTCAAGGGGACACTGTAGGTCAGACCACGCTCAAGGCACTCCTCGATGCTGTAGCGGGGAGGATCGATGTAGTAGTCCAGGAACTCCAGGGTGAAGTTGTTGCGAGTGTCCTGGATGGGGAAGTTCTCAGAGAACACCTTGTACAGGCCATCGTTCTTACGGAGTTCAGGTGGAGTGTCCAACTGTAAGAAGTCCTTGAAAGACTTCAGCTGCACCTCGAGAAAATCCGGATAGGGCATCGGGCTCTTCACGGAGGTGAAATTAACTCGGTTGTTGATTAAATTTGAAGCCATATATTGTTGTTGAAATAATATTTTCGCTTTGGGAATTCAGTTCATTGCGAACTGTATGGGAATGATGGGTCTTTTTCTTTGCAATGGCGGGCAATATACTTTATATTATACACGCGTACGCGAGCAGACGCAAAAAGGTAAAGAACCCTCTACCAGAGGATCCTTTACCATATTTGTCTGTATTGACAGGTAGATCTTACTTCAGCTCGATCTCTGCACCTGCCTCCTCAAGCTGCTTCTTGAGAGCCTCAGCATCAGCCTTGGGCATGCCTTCCTTCAGAACGCTGGGAGCACCGTCAACAGCCTCCTTAGCCTCCTTCAGACCGAGACCACAAGCCTCCTTAACAGCCT
>JAKSLN010000005.1 GCA_024401165.1 Bacteroidaceae bacterium | reverse complement strand
AGATATCCATCAAATCGCCCATCGCTCAGGCTCTCCTGGGCAAGAAGGCGGGGGACGTCGTGGAAGTGCAGGTGCCTGCCGGCAAAGTACAACTTAGAATAGAAAACGTTTGCTTGAGTTCATAGTTCACAGTGCATAGTTCACAGTTCATAGTGCATAGTTGGCTGCCCAAAGTCCCTAAACAACTAAACGACTAGTCACCTAAACGATTAAACATCTAAACGACAAAATATGTTTTTTGAAGGCATCATCATAGCCGTAGCAACCTTCCTTATCATTGGCGTGTTTCACCCAATCGTCATCAAAGCAGAATACCATTGGGGTGTAAACTGCTGGCCGGTGTTTGCCGTAATCGGCATTGCCCTGCTAGCAGAATCGCTGTTTATCTCGAACACGCTCATCGCGGCCATCATCGGTGTGACCGGATGCTCTGCCCTATGGAGCATCCTGGAACTCTTTGAGCAGAGGAAACGCGTGAAGAAGGGTTGGTTCCCCATGAACCCCAAGCGCAAAAAGGAGGAAGAGGAGAGAGCGAAGAAGAAGGCTTAATGACAAGGAAAAAGGCTTCTATCTGGTTCAAAAATCCTTAAATAATTATAAATAAGGTGATTTTTTGATTATTTGCATGGCGCTTTGAGGAGAATTTCGTATCTTTGAGGCAGTTAAAATGCAAATAGAAAACTAAAAACTATACGATTATGAAGAAAATGATTACACGCACCCTGGCAGCAATGGTTATGACACTTGGTATCTCGACCGCTGCGCAGGCTCAGAGAACCATCACGCTGAGTACATACAACGAGATAAACTTCAGCCACGTAAACGAGAACATCAGCGGCGTTCGCATGTCACGCCAGTTCTATGCTGGATACAACAGCATCTGTCTGCCCTTCAGCGTTTCGGCAAGCGACCTGAAGGACCTGATGGGCGAAGGCGTTATGCTGGAGCGCATGACCAAGGTTGAGGGCAACGTGCTGACCTTCACCGACGTGACAGAGAGCGGCATCGAGGCCGGCATGCCCTACCTCATCTACGCTCCTACCCAGAAGGTGGTAACCTTCAGCACACAGGATATGGACTTGGTGAAGGCTCCCATCGCTGTGACCATTGGCGGCGCAACCATGTCGGGCAACTACGCTCCCAGCAAGGAGGTTGGCCTCTACGGCATTCCCGCTCAGCAGGACACCGACCTGCTGCAG
This sequence comes from Bacteroidaceae bacterium, assembly GCA_024401165.1. Lineage (GTDB taxonomy): Bacteria > Bacteroidota > Bacteroidia > Bacteroidales > Bacteroidaceae > Physcousia. The sequence continues at coordinate 44,424 of JAKSLN010000005.1, read as the reverse complement.
GCCATCCTTATCAGAACTGACGGCGACCGCATCTTCTACCCCACACGCTGCGGCATCAGCTACCCCTCGTCACCCAGCACTCCCGTCATTGTACACACCACCAACGGCGAGGGCAACGTGACAGCCATCCAGACGCTGCAGGCCAACAACACGAAGGTGGACATCTACACCTACGGTGGTCAGCTGGTGAAGAAGAACATCGGCATGAACGACGCAATGAACAGTCTGAAGAGCGGTGTCTACGTTGTTAACGGACAGAAATTCATCGTAAAGTAAAATAAATGGAGAAATTCATCGAACTGGTGAAGGTGCGCCGCAGCATGCGCAAGTTCACCGAGGAGAAGATAACGGCAGAAGAGCAGCGGCAGTTGATGCGCGCTGCTCTTATGGCACCTAGTAGTAAGGGTCTGCACAGCTACGCCTTCAAGGTGGTGGAGAACGTGCAACAGCTTGAGGCTCTGTCGAAAGCCAAAGACCGCGGAGGAGAGTTCCTGGCAGGTGCTCCCCTGGGCATCGTTGTCATGGCCGACCCTGCCGTGAGCGACGTGTGGGTTGAGGATGCCAGCGTGGCAGCCACCCACCTGCTGCTTCAGGCCGAGGACATGGGACTGGGTGCATGCTGGATACAGATTCGTGAACGCAAGGACGAGGAAGGACGCGATGCCGAAGAGAACGTCCGTCAGCTGCTGGGCATCGACCCCAGCCTGCGCGTGCTCTGCATCATCGGCGTGGGCCACAAGGGCATGGAGCGCAAGCCTCAGAACGAGGACAAGCTGGCCTGGGACAAGGTACAGTCGGACACCATGATCTTTTAAGGACTGACGGAAGGACGGTTAGAGACGAGGCAACAATGAAGATCGTACTATTCGGTGCAGGGAACGTAGCCACACATCTGGGGGCAGCCTTGAAAGAGGCAGGACATGAGATTGTCCAGGTGTGGAGCCGAACGAGGGAAAGCGCAGATGCCCTGGCAAACAGCCTGGCATGCGATTCGCACACATTCGGCGAGTCATTCTGCCTTTCAACAACAGACGAAGAGCGCGTAGCCTGCATCATCAGCGTTAAGGACGACGCTATCGCCGAACTGGCAAAAGAGTACATCCCACAATTTCCCCAAGCCATGTGGCTGCACACGGCCGGTTCGGTCGCCATTGAGGTTCTGGACAAGGGCATGAATCCGCGCTACGGCGTGCTCTATCCGATGCAGACCTTCTCGAAGAGCAAGCCCGTCGACTTCCAGAAGATTGGCATCTTCACCGAAGCAAACGGCTGTGAGGAAGAACTGACAGAGCTTGCCACTTCGCTGACAGCCAAGGTCTATCCGCTCGATGGGGAGGGACGCAAGCGCCTGCACCTGGCAGCCGTGTTTGCCTGCAACTTCGTCAACCATTGCTATGCCCTGAGCGAGACGATACTGGCCGATGCCGGGTTGCCCTTTGAGGTGATGCTTCCTCTTATCGAGGAGACGGCAGAGAAGGCGCATCACCTTTCTCCCCGACTAGCACAGACAGGACCTGCCGCACGGCACGACCAGCAGATTATGGACCGTCAGCACACCCTGCTTGCCGACAATCCGCTGATGCAAGACATCTACGACAAGCTGAGCGAGAGCATCATACACCTAGGAAAGCTACGATAATGATCAACTACGATTTACAAAAGATAAAGGCCATCGCACTGGACGTTGACGGCGTGCTGAGCGCAGAGACCATAACACAGCATCCAAACGGCGACCCCATGCGAACGGTCAACATCAAGGACGGCTACGCCCTGCAACTGGCTGTGAAGATGGGTCTGCACGTAGCCATCATAACGGGAGGAAGAGTGGAAGCCGTGCGCGTGCGGTACGAGGGACTTGGCATACCCGACGTTCACCTGTGTTGCAGCATCAAGATAAAGACATACAACGAGTTCCGCGACAAGTATGGACTGAAGGACGAAGAGATTCTCTACATGGGCGACGACATACCCGACTACGAGGTCATGCAGGCCTGCGGACTGCCCGTCTGCCCTTGCGACGCTGCGCCCGAAATCAAAGCGATCAGCAAGTACGTTTCACCCAAGGCGGGTGGCTACGGATGTGTACGCGACGTACTGGAGCAGGTCATGAAGGCCAAGGGACTCTGGATGGCGGACAAGAAGGCCTTTGGATGGTAAATGTTTTTTGAGAAATGGAATACAAACTAATACTCGCTTCAGGCAGCCCTCGCCGCAAGGAATTGCTGGCAGGCTTGGGCGTAGACTTTGAAGTCCGGCTGCTGCAAGACATCGACGAAAGCTATCCAGAAGGACTGACCGGAGAAGAGATAGCCAAGCACATCTCTAAGAAGAAGGCAGACGCCTACCGCCAATCAATGGGCGATGACGAATGCATCATCACGGCAGACACCATCGTCTACCTCGAGGGTCAGGTGTTAGGAAAACCAAAGGACGAAGCCGAAGCGCATCGTATGTTACAGACGCTTAGCGGCAAGACCCACGAGGTGATCACCGGCGTTACCCTGCTGACGAAAGACGTCTGCCGCACCTTTGCCAGCGTGAGTCGCGTTACCTTTGCGTGCCTGACTGACGAAGAGATAGACCACTACGTAAGCCACTATCACCCAACCGACAAGGCCGGTGCCTACGGCATACAGGAGTGGATAGGTTTTATCGGCGTAGAACGCATCGAAGGAAGTTATTTCAACGTCATGGGCCTGCCGGTTCAGCGTCTCTACACGGAATTAAAGAAGATAACGAATTTTTTCTAACACTTATTAGACTGATTGATATGAAAAAGATAATCTGGGCGATGACAATGATGATCATCTGCACCGTATGGACGGCCTGCGAAAAGGAAGACTACGAGGTGGTGCCTCCAACGTTCAAGGGATTCAGCTACAGTCCAACGACGGTTCACCCCGGCGACTCTGTGCGCTTCACGGCATGTTACGCAGATCCGGGCAAGAACATTTATCTAACTGGACATAAGGGATATACGTGGAAACTGACGGTAGATACGCTGGATGCAGGCGGTGACCCCGACAAGACCGGACGATGGACGAAAGAGTTCAAACCCTACTGTTCGATTGGGGATGGCGAGCCCAGTTACAAACTGCAGATTCCAGCGCTGACAAAGCCTGGGTCTACTGCACGCCTTGACTTCACCGCCAACTACAGCAACGCAGCTGACGGAAAGCCCGGCGTGAGCCTGCCCAACATCACAGCAGACGGGTACTACGGAAAGTTCAGCAACTCCACGATCAACTCCATCCTCTACAGCAGTGCAAGCGGTTGGATGACGTTCCGGGTTGACTGACACAATAAAAAGGGTGACTTCTGCGTTGTATAATACGTGAGACATCATTTATTATATATAATAGGTATGGTGCTTCTGCTTTGCGGGAGCACCGTCGGTGTAAATGCACAGGAAGTCGCAGACACCACCGCATCGGCGCCAAAGGGGAAAGTGCACCTGAAAGGTAAGGTGCAGGACCAGGACCAAAGTCCGATTCCATTCGTGATGGTTCATGTAGAAGGGCAGGTTGCAGGCGCAACGACTGGACTTGATGGTACGTATCACTTTGACTTTGAGGCGGCAGATAGCGTGGTGGTAACCTACTCGCTCATCGGATACGAGAAGCGACGCCGCGTTCTCAAGAACCCTCAGGGCAACCTTACCCTCAACATCGTCATGCGCGAAGACGGCAAGACGATGAACCAAGTCATGGTAAAGGAAGTACGCCGCCAGATGGGACAGACCCAGGAACTGAACACGACTGACCTGAAACGCATGGCATCAACAACGGGAAACGTCGTCGAAGAACTGGTGGCCACACAGGCTGGAGTTAGCACCCATAACGAATTGTCGAGCCAGTACAACGTGCGTGGCGGTTCGTTCGACGAGAACTGTGTCTACATCAACGGAGTAGAGATCTACCGTCCCCTCCTCATCAGCAGCGGACAACAGGAAGGACTCTCCGTCATCAACAGCGACATGGTTGAGAAAGTCAATTTCTCGGCAGGCGGTTTCGAGGCAAAATATGGAGACAAGATGTCTTCCGTGCTCGACATCACCTACAGACGTCCGGACCGTGCTGAGGCAAGCGTACAAGCCTCATTACTTGGAACCAACATCTACGCCGGCTACGGCAACAAGAAATTCAGCTTCAGCAACGGACTGCGTTACAAGACCAACAGATACTTGCTCGGAGGATTGGAAACAAACGGAGAGTATAATCCCACCTTCCTGGACTACCAAGGATATTTGTCATGGTCGCCCAATCCGGCCTGGACCTTCGACGTAATTGGGTACATAAGCCAGAACGACTATGAGTTCAAGCCGAAGGATCGGAATACGTCCTTTGGAACACTGGAAAACGTAAAGAGTTTCGAAGTCTCATTTGACGGACAGGAGAAAGACCTCTTCCGCACCCTTTTTGGAACAGCGAAGGCAACCCGAAAACTTGGCAAGAACCACAAGCTATCGCTGTCAGTTTCGGCCTTCTCGACACGTGAACGTGAGACCTACGACATACAAGGACAGTATTGGCTATCACAAACCGAGACACAGGAACAACTGGGTGTGGGAACCTATCTGGAACATGCCCGTAACATCCTGAAATCGAACACGCAGACTGTCAAGCTGAACTACGAAGGACGCGTTGGCCAGCACAACCTTCTGGCAGGCATGAGCTGGCGACACGAAAGCATCAGCGAACACTCACGCGAATGGGAAAGCCGCGATTCTTCAGGCTACAACATTCCTCACACAGGAACGGACCTGAAGATGATCTACAACTTGAAAAGCATCAACGACATCAACTCGAACCACACGGAGTTCTACATCCAAGATACCTGGAGGCACGAGTCACCCATTGGAATATTGAGTGTTAACTATGGAGCGCGACTTAGCTACTGGAACTGGAATAAAGAGTGGCTTTTCAGTCCGCGCGCCAGCATTGGCTTCATCCCGGCAAGCAATGAGAACTTCACATTCCGCTTTGCAACGGGAATGTACTATCAGCGTCCGTTCTACAAGGAGCTTCGAGACACGTCCGTTGTGAGCGGCAACGCCACCGTAGAGTTGAACCGCGGCATTAAGTCACAACGATCATTTCAGCTGCTAGTTGGCGCAGAATACAAATTCCGCATCGCAGACAGACCGTTCAAAGTGACGGGAGAGGCTTACTACAAGGCACAATCGGACATCAACCCCTACAACGTTGACAACGTGAAGGTTGTGTACTATGGCGAGAACATTGCAACGGGCTACGTCGTGGGAACCGACTTCAAACTGTACGGCGAAATGGTTCCGGGTACAGATTCGTGGATCAGCTTTGGACTCATGAAGGCGCAGATGAATCTGAATGGTCTTTCACTCCCCCAACCCACTGACCAACGCTACAACCTGAACTTCTTCTTTACGGACTATTTCCCGGGAACGACACGCTGGAAGCTGAGTCTTAAGGCGAGTTTCGCGGACGGACTTCCCTTTGGTCCCCCTCACACAGGTATTGACAAGAACAAATTTCGCGCTCCTGCCTACAAGCGTATTGACATCGGCATGAACTTCAGGTTGCTAGACAACGAAGACCGCCACCAGCGCAACAATCCAATTCGCAACATCTGGCTTGGACTGGATTGCTTCAACATCTTCGACTTTGCAAACGTAAGCGGATACTATTGGATTACAGACGTTACCAACCACCGCTACTGCGTACCCAACTATCTCACTGGAAGAATGATTAACGGTCGCCTCCTAATCGAATTCTAAATTTGAACCTTCTCGGTTTCACACTATTTCCACAGATACCTGATAAGAAAAGAAGAGAGGACAGCTACCAAACTGTCCTCTCTTACTTTTAAACGTCCGATCGACCTATAAACGGTCTAGTCGACGAGTTTTACCTTTTTTACAAGTTATTATTCCTCGCAGAGCTCAGTCAAGATGCCGCAAGTGCTCTTGGGATGGAGGAATGCAATGCTGAGACCATCAGCACCACCACGGGGAGCCTTGTCGATAAGACGAATGCCCTTCTCGTCGCACATTGCGAGAGCCTCGCTTACGCCATCCTCAACCTTGAAAGCTACATGGTGAACACCCTTGCCGCCATTGTCGAGGAACTTCTGGATGGTGCTATCGGGACTTGTGGGCTCAAGAAGCTCAATCTTAACCTCACCAACCTTCAGGAAAGCGGTCTTAACCTTCTGGTCCTCAACAACCTCACTCTTATAATACTCTAAACCCAGGACATCCTGGAAATAAGGCATAACTGCATCGATGCTCTGAACAGCAATACCCAGATGCTCAATTCTTGAAATCTTCATAACTGTTTTTTGTTTTGGTTAATTATTTGTTATTCTATTGTTTTCGGGGAATGCAACTTTGGGTTGGAAGGTCTTGGCCTCCTCGTAATCCATCATTGCGTAGGCAATAATGATAACCGTGTCGCCCACCTGAACTTTGCGGGCAGCTGCACCATTTAGACAGACGCAGCCAGAACCGCGCTCGCCCTTAATGACGTAGGTCTCAAATCGTTCGCCGTTATTGTTATCAACAACCTGCACCTTCTGTCCTGGCAAGAGATCAACAGCATCCATCAAGTCTTCATCGATAGTAATGCTACCCATGTAGTTGAGGTTTGCCTCTGTCACCTGCACACAATGCAGTTTGGATTTCATCATTTCTATAAGCATGACTACACGTATTTTATGTGATCAATGAGACGGATGGGAGCAGCACCGCAATACACAGTGATGCAACCGACGATGTGATCGGCTTCGTCCCAAGACTTGACATCAGCAAGCGTTTCGCCATCTACGATACTATAGTACTGTACTTCGAGTCCGGGAACTGCGTTGATTTCATTGACAACATAATCGTGGACCTCAGCTACAGTTGCAGTCTCCACCATGGGGAGACTCTGCTTCATGATGCGGTAGATGTTGGCGGCAGTCTGACGCTCCTCCTCACTAAGCAAGGTATTACGACTACTGCGTGCCAGACCACTCTCCTCTCGAATGACGGGGCAAGAGACAATCTGTACACGGAACTTCAAATCGTCAACCATGCGACGAATGACGGCAATCTGCTGGAAATCCTTCTCACCAAAATAAGCACGATCAGCGTCAACGTAGGTAAAAAGCTTGCTCACAATCTGGCAGACTCCGTTGAAATGGCCAGGACGAAAAGCACCTTCCATGACACTGTCCGTAGGAGGATAACTGAACGTTCTTGTGTCAGGTTCAGGGTAAACCTCACTGACTGAAGGAGCAAAGGCAATTGTTGCACCATGCTCTTCAAGCAACTGGCAGTCAGCCTCTAAAGTACGAGGATATTTCTCCAGATCAGTCTTGTCATTGAACTGTGTCGGGTTTAGGAAGATGCTTACTACAGTAACATCATTCTCTGCAACGCTGCGGTCTACCAAAGAGGCATGGCCTGCATGGAGCGCACCCATTGTGGGAACAAGGCCCACACTCTTACTTGCCGACCTATACTCACTAAGCAAAGCCTGCAGTTCTTTAATCGTTGTTATAACTTTCATTTGATACGCCAGAATCGAATTATCGACTGCTATTCTCAAAATTGCTGCAAAATAACAAAGAATTTAGCACACAAAGAAGAAAAGAATAAACAAAATCGCGATTTTCTCCAAAAAAGGGTCAAAAATGCACAGATATGGACGAAATATGTCATTTTTTTCGTAACTTTGCAAATCAAAACTGTAAAATAGGTTCAATGAAGGCAAAAAAGATCTTATTCATCACTCAAGAAATCGAGCCCTACGTACCCGAATCAAGCTACACTTTATTGGGTCGTCAAATGTCACAGCACATCCTTGAGAGAGGACGTGAAATCCGCTCATTCATGCCTAAATGGGGTAACATCAACGAGCGCCGTAACCAGTTGCACGAGGTCATCCGCCTCTCTGGAATGAACCTTATCATTGACGATACCGACCACCCCCTCATCATCAAGGTTGCCAGCATCCCTGCTGCCCGAATGCAGGTTTATTTTATTGATAATGACGACTTCTTCCAGAAGCGTCTGTCTGTAGCCGACAAAGACGGCAAGGAATACACCGACAATGCAGAAAGAGCCATCTTCTATGCACGTGGCGTACTTGAAACCGTAAAGAAACTGCGCTGGGTTCCCGACGTAATACATTGTCAAGGGTGGATTGCCTCAATTGTACCTGTTTTGATTAAGACCGCTTACAAGGAAGAACCTTCATTCCGTGACTGCAAGGTCGTTTTCTCTGTTGTTGATCAGCCACTTACGCACCCTCTTCCAGAAACATTTGCAGATGCCATCACGTATCGTGAATGCAAGCCCGAAGTGCTTGATGGCCTGGCATCACCCTTGCAGGCAGAAGACCTGCAAAAACTGGCCATTAAATACAGCGATGGTGTAGCCATTTCTTCCGCAGAACCATGCCAGTCAATCATTGACTATGCAGAGCAAAGCGGTACACCCATTCTCCCCTATGCTGGCGAAGACTGGGATAAATACCTCGAATTCTTTGATGCCATCTGGAGCGAAGGCAAGACAGAAGAGGACGAGGACGAAGATTGATACAGATATTTTTAAGATGAAAAATCTCCTCAGTACAATATCCTTCGGCATACTGGCTGCACTCTCATTGACGGCCTGTACCGAAACGACAGGTAGCCTTGGCATTTTTGACACACAGGATGTAGTAACAACATCAACGGCAACCTACCCCATCAGCACACGATCAGTGGCCATGGGACCTGTACTAGCAAACAACGCAAATGCCTACTTGGGAAACATTGTTGACCCAGAGACCGGTGGCATTGTGTCGGCAGACTTTGCCGCCCAGTTTTATTGCTTTGAAAACTACGCCCTGCCTCCCAAGGAACAAATGGTTGGCGACTTAGTCATTGACCCTGCCTCCAAGGACACAGTGAAGATCGATTATGGCGTTGTCCAGTGCGACTCTTGCGAAGTACGCATCTTCCTGAGCAAATACTATGGGGACGACAACAATCCCATGAAGTTGGAAGTCTACGAGCTGGACGGCGAGAACATCATGCAGGAAACAAGCAGTTACCATACTGACGTAGACCTGACCAAGTATGTAAAAGCAAGCAAACCCTTGGCAACAAAGGTGTTCACCCCAAGAGACTACATTCTCAGCGAAGCCGAACTGGACGAGAGCTCGCATCAAGCAAACATTCGCGTCATGCTGCCCGCCTCATTCGGACAGAGAATTCTGGAGAAGTACTACGAGAACCCCAAGAATTTCAAGGATTCATACACGTTCATTCGCAACGTCCTGCCAGGCCTCTATTTCCGAATCAGCAATGGCGAGGGTACCATGTTGACCACGCGCGTAACCATGATTAATATCAGTTACAACTACGCGGACAAGAACAATCCCAGAAAGATTTACGAAGCATTGACACGTTTCTCCGCCACTCCTGAGGTTATCCAAAGCACTCACCTCGTAAACGGAAACATTGACAACTTATTGCTTGAGACAGACGGCACCTACTTGAAAACACCCGCTGGAATCTGTACAGAAATGACACTGCCTATCGATCAGGTTCACGAACAGCACCCCAACGACAGCGTAAGCATGGCAAAGATAACGTTGAACCGTTTCAACAAGCAGCAAGACAAGTACCAATTAGGTACCCCCACCACCCTGCTGATGGTACGAAAAGAGAACAAAGACTCATTCTTCGAGAACCATAAAGTTGCAGATGGAAGAACCAGCTACGTAACAACTTTCAACAATGCACGTAACTGCTATACCTTCAACAATATCGCACGTCTGATCTCGTACTGTAAGCACGAGAAGGCAGAAGGTGCAAAGAATGAAAACATAAGCGAAGCTGAGTGGGAGGCAAAGCACCCCGACTGGAATAAGGTTCTAATCATCCCTGTTGTTGCGTCAAGCAATAGTCAAAACGTCCTGACAAGCGTCAGTCACGACATGCAGATGAACAGCATCAAGTTGGTTGGAGGAGCGAACAAGATAAACCTGGAAGTTATCTACAGCAAATACCAGAAATAAATTCTGCAACCCATCATGTTTGTGCTGTTAACATCCTAATACAGTATTAGTCTCCAACCATTGCATAAAGCAAAACAAGACCACCATCGAATAAAATAAAAGAAAACAAATTCTTATAAAAGATAGGGGAAACTAACAACGCATAAGACGAAAGAAGAGTGTGCTACCACGAGGTAACACACTCTTCATTTTTATTGTCTTAACGCTGTTTGCTTACTTCTTAGCAGGGGCTTTCTTGGCGGGCGCCTTCTTGGCAGGAGCAGCTTTGGCCTCAACTTTCTTTGCAGGAGCTGCAGCCTTAGGTTCTGCTTTCTTAGCGGGTGCCTTCTTAGCTGCGGGAGCAGCCTTGGGAGCCTCTGTCTTTTCTACAGGTGCGGCAACTTTAGCCTCAGCCTTCTTGGCAGGTGCTTTCTTGGCAGGAGTCTTCTTCACTGCAGGCTCTTCCTTCTGAGCAGCCTTCTCCAACTTGGCCAGACGAGCACGCAACTGTGCAATCTCATGCTCGCGTGACTCAATCTCCTTACCCTGGTTGTGAATAGTGGTATAGAGTGCATTCAGCTCGTCGTTCTCAACTTCCAAGGGGAAGAGGTCCTGAACGCGCTTGATGAAGTCGCCCAAAACGTTCATGTAGTTTGTGAAAGCATCGTATGGACTGTCATAGAAACCACGAATCATGTTCACACTCATGGGTTTGGTCGTCATGTAGCGGAAGTTGTTGGAAGCCTGAATGCGATCCCAATCTTGCTTGATACGGCGATCCTGGCAAGCAAGAATACGGCCAGCCTCCTGATAGAGCTTGTTGAATGCTTCACGCTGCATACCGTTACCGAGCCAGCAAGAAGTATCGCGCTCCTCATCATTCCAAGAAACGGGTTCGGGCATGTCCATGGCGGCAACAGCCTTGGTCTTACCAATAATCTCGCTAGGAGTAGCAAACTCAATGCCACGCTCCTTACAAGCGGCTGGCAGAGCCTTCAAGAACTCAAGGATATTGCTGCTCAGAGGCTGGAAGACACCTAACGCACACAGTTCCATGAAGATGTTTACCACCTGCTCTTCCTGAGGCAACTGAGCAATCCAGTCAGCATAGCGGTCGCTCATGAGAGGATACTCGCTCCAGTTGCTGTCATTGAAACGCAATGAGATGTCATCAGACAACTTATAGTCGCGAAGCAACAAGCTAACCTTGGGATTGTGAGCACAACTGTAGACAAAGTGAGGACTCTTCCAACCAAGGACATGCTTAGCACCCTCAGCAATCATACCCTTGAAGCCCATCTCGCCAGCCTGTGCACCAATCTCGTCGCTGTAGATCAGCGAACTGTTGCGCAGCACCTTGGGAGTCTGGCCAAACAGTTCCTTGATCTTCTTGCACTGACGCAGAACTTCCTCCTTGAAAACCTCTTCGTTAGCCAATGAAGAAAGACCATGGCTGTAAGGTTCTGCCAGGAATTCGACGCAACCTGTCTTGCTGAGTTCCTGCAGGAGCTCGATAACTTCGGGAGCATAGTCCTCAAGCAATTCAATTGCAACACCAGACAGCGAGAAGGCAACCTTGAACTGCTTGCCATACATCTGCGTCATCTCCAGCATAGCCTTCAAAGAAGGAATGTAGCTGCGCTCTGCGGTCTCGGTGATGGCACGCTCGTTCTCGTAGTCATCATAGTAATAGTGATCGGTACCAATGTCAAAGAAGCGATAGCGCTTCAGATGAACGGGCTGGTGTATCTCGAAATATAAACAAATCGTTTTCATATCTTTAATTTTTATTTAATGTCCTTTACTGCGTTTAAGTATTCGTCATTGTTGAACCAACCACGGTTGATAAGCTGGTTGTAGCACTCGCGAATGCGAAGACCAACCTTCTCCCAGGTGATGCGGTCCACCTCCTTAATACCCTCTTCACTCAACTGTTTCCACAGTTCGTCGTTGGTACAAAGCGAGTACATGGCGTCGGCCATGGCATCGATGTCCCAGTAGTCAACCTTAATGACATTATCCAGAATTTCGCCGCAGCCTGACTGCTTGGAAATGATGCTGGGGCAGCCACACTGCATGGCTTCAAGAGGTGCAATACCAAAAGGTTCACTAACCGAAGGCATGACGAAAACGTCGCTTCGCTTGTAGCACTCGTAAACCTGCTTACCACGCTGGAAGCCAGGGAAGTGGCAGCGATCAGCTATACCATAGCTTGCAGCTAAGTTGATCATGGCGTTCATCATGTCACCAGAACCAGCGAAGCAGAAGCGGATGTTGTGTGTACGGTCAAGCACACGCTTTGCGGCCTCGATAAAGTATTCGGGACCCTTCTGCATGGTGATACGGCCCAAATAGGTAACCACCTTCTCCTTGGGATTGCGTGTAGAGGGAATGTTAGTGTACTCCTCACTCAAGGGATAAACGGCATTGTGCATAGCCACACACTTGGCGGGATCCTGATGATACTGGTTAATGACAGTCTGACGGGTCAGCTCGCTCACGCACATGATGCAGTCTGCATGGTCCATACCATTCTTCTCGATGCTGTAGACCGTGGGGTTCACCTTACCGCGAGAACGGTCAAAATCAGTAGCGTGAACATGGATGCAGAGAGGCTTTCCACTAACCATCTTGGCATGAACGCCAGCAGGATAGGTCAGCCAGTCGTGTGCATGGATGAGGTCGAACTCCTCGCTGCGTGCCAGCACACCGGCAATGATGGAGAAGTTGTTGATCTCGTCGTGCAAGTTGCCAGGATAACCACCGGCAAACCCAATACAACCCATGTCGTCAAGACCCTGCATGTAGTTGAAATCGGCATAGATGTGGTCGCGGAAACGATAGTAATCCTCTGCCGTGTGACCCACCATACGATCCTTAATCTGGTCGTATTGCACATCGCGCCACGCGACGGGCACCTGACTCATATTCACAATCTTGAGAAAACCCTCCTCTTCACCCGTAGGCTTGGGCATACAGAAGGTTGTCTCAATATCACCCTGCAAGCTCAGTCCCTTGGTGATGCCATAGGACGCAACTGCAAGACCACCATAAATCTTGGGAGGAAATTCCCATCCGAACATAAGTACCTTCATCTTTCGTTCCTCCTTATTTAATATTCATTATATTTATCCAACAGTTTCAAAACACGCATAAGCTCAGCAACATTCATCGCGAAGCTGACAGCACCACGGCCATGGAAGGGAGGATTACCGTCGAAAAGTTCGGGAATGGTGCCAATGCAATGGTAGAAGAGCTCCTCTTCGTAGCCAACCAACTGGCGCTCAACGAAGCCCACTTTGCTGCGGCCATAAACGCGCAGGCAAGCCTCCATATAGAAGCCACCCAGCCAAGGCCATGCCGTACCCTGATGGTAAGCATAGTCACGCTGTGCCTGAGGACCAACATACATGGGGTTGTAACCACCGCTCTTGGGAGAGAGCGAACGGAGTCCCTTGGGAGTAAGCAATTCTTTGGTGCAGAGGTCAAGGATGGTCTTCTTCTGCTTCTGGTCCAAAGGACTATAGTCGAAGGCAACAGGGAAGATCATGTTAGGACGAACGCTCCAGTCCATCATGTGGCCATCTACGTAGTCCAGCAGATAACCATACTGGTTCATGAAAGTCTCAATAAAGCTGTCCTTGACTTTTGCCGTAAGAATCTCAAGCATTTGCTCAACCTCGGCATCCTTCATGGCAGCACAAATTTCCTGACTGAACTTCAGGCAGTTGTACCAGAGAGCATTAATCTCAACAATGAAACCAGAACGAGGAACAATAGGACGTCCGTTAGCCTGGCTGTTCATCCAGGTGATGGCACGATCCTGACCGCCGGGGGCATAGAGCAAGCCGTTCTCTCTGACAATAAGTCCGGGATGGTTGCCCAGGTGGATCCAATGCATGATGTCGCGTACCAACTTACCATATTTCTTAAATACAGTCTGCACGTCGGTCAGCTTAGCATATTGCTGAATGCACCATACCGCCCATAGCAGGACGTCGGGGTGGCTGATTTCGTAAATCTTCACGCTCAGAGGTTCCCCCTCCATGAACTCGCGAATACCCTTCTCTGCCGTTGCCATCACAGCCTCGAACTTGTCAAACTCACCATTCGTGATGGTAAGACCAGGAAGCGAAATGAACATGTCGCGAGCACGGCACTTAAACCAAGGATAACCTGCCAGAACATAGTCCTCATGATCGCGGTGAACGATGAACTGATGGGCACTGTTGACAAGGTTGTGATAGAAGTTGTCGCGAGGCGTACGGACGTTCACCTCAAACTCTGCCAGTTCGGGGAGCTTCTTGGGATCAGCCTCCTCAAGACCTGCGGCAAAGATGACGCTCTCACCCTTCTTGATGGTAAACTCAAAATAGCCGGGAACATACAGGTCCTCAGAACCCTGATAGCCTCTTTCCTGTTCCTTGGGATACTCGATGCCACGCCACCAGTCGGGTTGGAATACGAATTCATTCTTTTTGCTGCACTGCATGTACAAATCGGGATAACCTTGATACATGCAAGTCTTAATGCCGTTCTTCACATTGTGATACTCACGGCTGGCTACGCCATTCTCATGGGTGAACTCGCGAACGCTACGGAATGCTAGGAAAGGCGTGAGGCGGAGCGTGGTTGCGCTATGTGCCTCCAAGAGGGTGTAGCGGATAATCAAGCGGTTCTCAAAATGCTGAAACACTTCCTCACGCTTCAGCAAGACGCCACCTACACGGTAGATGGTAGTAGGAACCTGCAGACTGTCAAATTCACGGATATACTTATGTCCGCGAGGCGCGAAATTATTACCCTGGTACTTGTGAAGACCCAGATTGAACTCGGCTCCGTGCTGAATCACAGTCGCATCCAGCGAACTGAGCAGCACGTGATTCTCGTCGTCAAGTTCAGGTACAGGTACAACCAAGAGACCATGGTATTTTCTCGTGTTGCAGTCCACAAGCGTGGTGCACGAATAGGCTCCAGAACGATTACTTCTCAGAATCTCCTTCTTCAGAGAATTCTCGAGGTTCGTCATCTGAGCCTTGTCGAAACGTAAATAACTCATAGTCGAAATATGTTTTTAATGGTTATAAAATGTTTTTCTTAAAGGTCAGCATACTTAAATGCCTTCAAAATTACAAACTTTTTGCGATATGGGGAAATAAATCAAAAGGATTTTTGAATGACGCTTCGTTTTTTTTAGATTTTTTTTGTCCGTACGGCAGAAATATACTAATTTTGTGTCGTAAAACATAAAAGACGCATTCAATAGCGATGGCAAAAGATGAAGTCACACTGGACACAATCGTAGAAAAGTTGTCCATGATAATAGACTTGCTGACCGAAGGGCAGCGCCACCAATTACTGGAGAACATCAAACTCCAGCACTACCGCAAGAACGAGTTGGTGTATAAGGACGGGGACCTGCCTCGCGACATGCTTTGCGTCATCTCCGGAAAGTTAAAAATTTTCAAAGAAGGCGTAAGCGGACGAAGTCAACTAATCCGCGTACTAAAACCTGTTACCTTCACGGGGCATCGAGCCTACTTTGCAGGAGAGATTTACAACACCAGCGCCGTTGCCCTCGAACCCACCATACTCGTACGCATCCCTCTTACACTTTTGTCAGCAATTATTCAAAAGAATGCCGCTCTTGGATGGTTCTTCATCAAAGAACTTTCTGTACGTTTGGGAAGCGCCAACGAGCGAACCGTCAACCTGACACAAAAGCACGTTCGCGGACGCCTGGCCGAAGCCCTGCTTTTCCTTCGCGACGCCTACGGACTGGAAGAAGACGGCTGCACGCTCAGCATCTACCTTTCACGCGAGGACATGGCCAACATGTCCAACATGACAACCAGCAACGCCATCCGCACCCTGAGCACATTTGCCCAGGAGAAGGTCATAGCTATTGACGGAAGAAAAATAAAACTGATCGATACGGAAAGCCTAGAGCGAATCAGCAGATTTGGCTAAGGAAAAAGCAAAGACAGGCACAACAATAACGCAATTGGACAATCGGCCAAAGGGCATCGCGCGTCCTATGGGTTCAACAAGCTAAGGCAGCAATTCACTTTTGCCTCCATAGGCAAGGCCGCATCTATCCAATGGATGGGAATCCCGCGACGCTCCTCCATACCCCGGAACCAAGTCATCTGGCGCTTAGCAAACTGATGGATGGCAATCTCCAACTTGCTGAACATCTCTTCATAACTGAGTTGGCCGATACAATACAAGGTAACGAACTTGTACTCCAGCCCGTAATAAATCAAATCTTCGGCAGGAACGGTTTCGAGCAATGTGCGAATCTCGTCTACCATGCCTTCGTCCAGACGCTTCTGCAGGCGGTTGCTGATTTTCTGCCTTCTCAGTTCCCGATCTATGCCCACTCCAATGGTGAGACTTTTCAGTTGAGGAAAGTCTTGCTCCTGGACGTTTTTCACCTTATAATATTCTTGTATTTCAATGGCCCGAATGGCGCGTTTCGCTGTATCTACATCGGTCGTATTGTGCAACGTCTTGTAAGTTTGTAAGATGGCAGTCAATTCCTCCAGCGAACGGCCTTCGAGTCGCTCGCGCAACTCCGTGTTCTCCGGAACTGGAATCATCTTATAACTCCTCAACACCGACTCTATGTACAGACCTGTGCCGCCACAGAGGATGGGCGTCTTGCCACGGGCAACAATATCGTTGTACGCCGCCCAGAAGTCTTGCTGATACTGAAACAGATTATATTTCTCACCTGCGTCCAGAATGTCGATGAGGTGATATGGAATCTGTACACCATCGACCGTGTAATCTGCCAGGTCCTTGCCCGTGCCGATGTCCATTCCGCGATAGACTTGACGGCTGTCTGCCGAGATTATCTCCGCATCTCCAAGGCGAGCAGCCAGATGGGCAGCCAGGTCGGTCTTGCCACTTGCCGTGGGGCCCAGGATGGTGATTAAATCATAATTCATCAGCTATGCACAATTTGAACGATGAAAAAAGCCGCCCAAGGCTTGGGCCAAGGGCGGCTATGCTTTGTCTGTTAGGACACGAGATTAGCAGTTCTCGTTGAAGTACTTGATAGTACGAACCATCTGAGAGGTGTAGCTGTTCTCGTTGTCATACCAAGAAACAACCTGTACCTGATAGGTATCCTCGTCGATCTTAGCAACCATGGTCTGAGTTGCATCGAAGAGTGAACCGTACTTCATACCGATGATATCGCTAGATACGATCTGATCCTCGGTGTAACCGTAAGACTCGGTCTGAGCAGCCTTCATGGCAGCGTTGATACCCTCAACGGTAACGTCCTTACCCTTAACAACAGCTACCAGGATAGTGGTAGAACCGGTGGGAGTGGGGATACGCTGTGCAGAACCGATCAGCTTACCGTTCAGCTCGGGGATAACGAGACCGATAGCCTTAGCAGCACCAGTTGAGTTGGGAACGATGTTCTGAGCACCAGCACGTGAACGACGGAGGTCGCCCTTACGCTGAGGACCGTCGAGAATCATCTGGTCGCCAGTGTAAGCGTGGATGGTAGACATGATACCGCTCTGGATGGGAGCATATGCGTGCAGAGCAGCAGCCATGGGAGCCAAGCAGTTGGTAGTACAAGAAGCTGCAGAGATAACCTTGTCATCCTTGGTCAGAGTCTTGTGGTTAACGTTGTAAACGATAGTGGGCAGGTCGTTACCAGCGGGAGCAGAGATAACTACCTTCTTAGCACCAGCCTGGATGTGAGCCTCAGCCTTAGCCTTAGAAGTATAGAAACCGGTGCACTCCAGAACAACGTCTACGTCCAGCTGACCCCAGGGGAGCTCAGCAGCGTTGGGCATAGCGTAGATGGTGATCTCCTTGCCGTCAACGATGATAGAGTTGTCAGTTGCCTCTACAGTGTGCTTGTTCTCACCGAACTTGCCAGCGAAACCACCCTGAGCGGTGTCGTACTTCAGCAGGTGAGCCAGCATCTTGGGGCTGGTCAAGTCGTTGATAGCTACTACCTCATAACCGTCTGCCTCGAACATCTGACGGAAAGCGAGGCGACCGATACGGCCGAAACCGTTGATTGCTACTTTTGTTGCCATTTTTGAAAAAATGATTAAAAGTTAAATTATTAAGTTAATAAATCACGAAATCATTGCAGTTACTGGCTGTCAGCCACAATTGCAGTAATGAGCCGACCGACAAGCCACCAAAATAAGCAAAGAAACACCTAAAATGATATAATATGCGACCGATTTCATCACTTTTTTAAGATTTTCTGTGCAAATTTACGAATTTCTTTTTAATTTCGCATCGTCAAACAAGGAAAATTTAACTTTTTTATCATTTTTATTATGAAATTCATCGAAGATTTTAAAGCATTTGCACTCAAGGGCAATGTAGTTGACATGGCTGTCGGTGTCATCATCGGTGGCGCATTCGGTAAGATTGTAAGTTCGGTAGTGGCTAACGTTATCATGCCTCCCATCGGTTTGCTGGTTGGCGGCGTTGATTTCACCAAGCTGAGCATCACCCTCAAGGAGGCTGTTCCCGCTGTGATGGACGGCGACGTTGAGGTTGAGGCCGCCAAGGATGCCGTGCTGCTGAACTATGGACAGTTCCTGCAGGATGTTTTTGACTTCCTCATCATTGCATTCTGTATCTTCTTGATGGTTAAGTTCATCACCAAGTTGACCAAGAAGAAGGAGGAAGAGCCCGCTCCTGCTCCCGATCCAGAACCAAGTGCAGAGGAGAAGTTGCTGACCGAGATCCGCGACCTCTTGAAGGAGAAGAAGTAAATTTCAGAAAACTCTTAAAGTCAAAATCTTATGAAGAAGTTTTTGATTCCCGTATTGGCTCTATGCTTTGCTGGCAATGCTTCCGCCATTGATTACGAACCCGAAGAGGGCGTAACCATACAGATAAATGCCGGTATGACTATCAGCACCCTCACTGGCGTAGACCTGGGTGGCGCTAAAGCAGGCGGTACCGCAGGCATCAAGTTCGAATACATGCTGCCCAGCATGTTCGGCACATATGTCAACGCAGGAGCTGACTGGACTATGAAGGGCGCCAGCAAGAGCGAGAACTTGTCTTTAGGCAGTTATGGCCAGTTTTCTGTATCCAACACCAGCACCCTACACTACTTGCAAATCCCCATCCACGTAGGTTTCCGCTACAACCTGGCAGACAACCTAGGTATCTATGGTGAAGTGGGTCCCTACTTCTCTATGGGAATTAATGGAAAGAACAGCACGACAGTTAGTGCCGACGGTACATGGGTGAAGGAGTTTGAGGGCAGTTATAACCTGTTCAGTTCACATGACGACAAACCTTACTTCCAGATTTGGGATTTTGGTTTCGGCTTCCGCATTGGTGCAGAGTACGAGAACCACTACAGTCTGAGCATAGGTATGGATTGGGGTATTACCGACATGTTCCGCGACAAGTATCGTGACAAGATGGCCGACAAGAATATTCCCCTTGACATGGCCCACAACTACAACACGTACATCACCCTCGGTTACCGTTTCTAAAAAAATCCGAAACTGACAAACTGGTTCTCAGGAACCGTTATAAACAAGCATCATGAAAGCCGCCAAGTCTCATCCGGACTTGGCGGCTTCATGTTTATGTACCGTCGTCACATCTTACAGGTTCAGCGTAACACCTACGCCAATAACGTCGTTCTCCTAAAAATCAAATCCTGAGTCAATGCTCACGAACTGCACGAAGCGCTTGTCCGTCTGCTGCGCTTCGAATAGCGGAGAAATTCAGAATTATCTTTACAATTCTGTTATTTTAGTACAATTTTGCAAATTGTTGATAATTAGCATGTTGCAAACTACGCCCGAGTCGTTGAAAATTACCGCTGCAGTATTTTCAAAATCCCGCTGCGGAAATTTTAAAATCGCGCTGCGGAAATTTCAAAAAGGCGCAGCGGTATTTTCCGGAAGGATAAAATATCTTTACACCCCACCCTAACCCTCTCTGTATTTTGACCGGTTTTTGTCGAACGCACACATGAAAGCCGCCAAGTCTCATCCAGACTTGGCGGCTTCAGTTTGTTTATGAATCGTCGTCTTATCTTACAGGTTCAACGTAACACCTACGCCAATAACTTCGTTCTTGCGAGAGTAGACATCAGTCTTGTCGCCGACAGCAGTCTTGCTAACAACGGTACGATCTTGGTAGAAGGTGTGCATGTAACCGAGGTCAATGTCGAGACGATCGGTTGCGTGGATACGCACACCAGCACCCACCATATTGTTCGAGTTGTTGAACGAGAGGTCGTTCATTGAGGCATCGCTCAGACCATATTGGGTAGACTGCCATGAAGCACTAACAGTCAGCCATTTGCAACAGTCATATTCAACACCTGCATTAACTTCCCAAGTATTGTAGTCGAGGAGATTCTGCTTGTCACCGAATTTCTTTGCCTGCTTGTCAAAGTAGTAGTTACCACCAGCGCTAAGACGAATGGTCTCGATGGGGCTGTACTGTGCGCCAACAGCCAGAATACCAGGAATATCTTCGCGTACCTTCTCGCCATCGCGGAACTGTGCCAGAGGGCTTGTGGGATCCTGCGACATTACTTTTGCAGCATCGCTCAGCTCACTTGTATTCTTGAGGTTCATCATCGTGGGTGCCTCATACTTGGCAGCCACGTTCCAGTGCTCGTTGATCTTCCAGTCAATACCAATGATTGGAGTAACACCAAATGCTGCCTGATCGCAGTCGAGAGCAATGCCGGGAGCAGAAGCTGAACCTGCGGCAGTTGTATAGTTGATATCCATTACGTTACCTACATATGAGCAGGTGCCATACACTCCACGAACACCCAGGAAACCGGCCAGATTATCCGTGAACTTGTAGGTTGCACCCAGTTGCAGACCAAAGTAGTAAGAGCGTCCTTCCATGGTTGAGTTCATAGAATAGCCCTTCAGATAATTGGTAGGATTAGCGCCAAACGCGCCAACAGCATATTCCTTGGCAGGGCCAGCCACAGCTGCCTGCGCCTGCTCCATTGTCATGCCCTGTGCCATGTAGGCGGGAATTGCCTGCTGTGCATACCCCGTTGCGATGCTTTCAATGATACCCGTAGCAATGTTACCGCCAACGAGTGCCTCGAACGAACCTAAGCCCTTGTTGAACTCACACTTGCCACCACCGCCAATTAAGGCGAAGTGTGCATTTACACTCCACTTGTCCTGATTGTAGGACAATGAGAAAGAAGGAATCACGGGAGCGCTCGCTTTACCCCGAAATTCGTGAGTAGCGGCACCGGGGTCCTTGGCGTTGAAGGCAAACAAGGGGAAAGTTGTACTGATGTTACGCTGCTGCCAAGCACTCTGGCTGTTCAAAGTCAAGTGCCAGCCATTGCTAAGAAATGCCGTACCAGCAGGGTTGGCATACATACCCTCAAGACCGATAATACCGTTCTGAGACATCTGGCGTACATAAGCAGCATTCTGGTTTGTGTTGGTCAGCAAACCGCCTGCCAATGCATTTACGCCACTCATGGCTGCAACAGCCAGGAAAAACATAGATTTCTTCTGCATAATCTTTTTACCTTTTGGATTATTTGTTCTTTTTATTCCACTAAATCTACGCAAAGGTAAGGCATTTTAGATTATTTTGCAAGAAAAAGGAGCAATTATTGCACAATCTAGGCCATAAATGCGCAAAACCGCACAGAAAGAGGGCATTCTGTGCAGTTTTACCCAAAATAATACCAAAAAGGAGACGAGTCTACACCTTTCGCAAAGTGAATCCGATGCTCTCTACGGCTTGACTTAAAGATTCGAAAGATGCACGTCCTACCACCCTGGCCTGTTTTGTGGACAACTCTACGCTAACCCCCTCTACCCCAGGAACACCAGCCAAGGCTTTCTCTGCTGCCGCACGACAATGGTTACAATTCATACCCTCAACTAAATAAACATGAGTCTCGTGGGCCTCATCCGAACAGTCGGCCTCATCGCAGCAATCATCATGTCCGGTTTCGCAATCGCAATGGTCGTCGTGGCAATCACAACACGTCTTATTGTCATGACAACCGCAACCGTCATCGTGACCACCACAATGGCAACTTGCCTTGCGAAGGCCAAGCTTCGGCAACACGATGGCATTTATGAGCAAAAGAAAAAGTAAGACCGTGCAAGCCCACGCAAACCAGCTGTCACCTTCCATGCAACATTCCTTTTCGTATGTGAGATTTTGCAAGAAGTCTACCATTCCATTAAATTGCAGGTAGTCAATAACAAAGCCAAAGGCTACCGCTCCTACGATGATGCTGCAAAGATACGTGATGAGTGTACGTCGACCCAACACCTTATTTATAACTAACATTGAGGCAAAGTTACAGGCAGGTCCTGCCATCAGCAACACCAAAGCGGCTCCAGGCGTCAATCCTTTCATCATCAGGGCGACGGCGATGGGAATACTGCCTGTGGCGCAAAGATACATTGGCAAAGCTATAGCCAGCACTAAGAGCATGCTTGCCAGCGTGTTGCCCTGAAAGACGGCAAACAACTCGGCAGGAACAAAGACCGTAATCAAGCCCGCCACCAGCAATCCGATAATTAGCCATTTGCCAATGTCCTCCATCATTTCGAGATAGGCATACTCCAGCGCTTCCTTCAGTTTGTGGCAAAACGACTCATGCTCCTCATTCTCCTTACCCGAGTGGCAACACGAGCAGTTGCCTTCCATATCAGGGGTTACGGACTCCTTTACCATCTTTTCACCGAAAAGATTGACCATCTGACCTCCAAAAATCGCCGTAAAAAGAGCTGCCAGCGGACGTACGATGGCAAAGGGAAGTCCCATGAGACTGAAGGTGGCAACGATGCTATCGACACCGGTCTGTGGAGTAGCTATGAGGAAACTGGCAACAGCCCCTTTGGAGGCGCCTTCCTTTCGCAGCGACATGGCAGTAGGAATAACGCCGCACGAACATAGGGGCAGAGGAATGCCGAAAAGGGCGGCATTTACGACACTTCGGAAACTGTGGGTAGAGAGGTACTTATTATAATAGGTACCAGGAATGAACACGTGCATCAGCCCCGCCAGCAGAAATCCCAGCAGAAGGTAGGGCGACATCTCATTGATCAGATGAATAATCTCTTGCATAACCTTGCATTACTTTTGTTTTTCGGGTGCAAAGTTACGTGCTTTTTTTTGCAAACCAATTGCAAAGTTCAATTCAACTGAGCACCGCCTTTACTTTGTCTGCAAGTTCGTCGTACGACAATGTCTCATCAGGCATGATGGCGGGGAAATATGTCACCTTCATCCTTGAAGGTCTGATGAACATGCTGCCAGGACGCAAAGCATCATTCGTTCCATCCACACGAACAGGAACGATAGGCACGCCCAACTCCTGGCTCAGTATGGCAAATGTCTTCTTGAAAGGCAACAACTTGCCATTCTTGCTTCGAGTACCCTCGGGGAAGATGACTAGATTCTTGTGCTCACGCAACACCTTTGCCATTCGCAGGATCGAGTTCTTCAGGTCGCCTTGCTGCATCAGAATAATGTTATTGTGGCGAGCCAGATTCTTGCGAAGGCGGCCCTGCACATGCTTTTCTGCTGTGTAGAAATAGCAGTCACGGATGGTCTTATAGGAAATGCCAGCCATGGCAACCGGTGTATCAAGAAGGCTTTGATGGTTAGGTGCAATGATGAAGGGACCCTTTTTCGGAAGATTTTCCTTTCCGTAAACCTTCAGGCTATTGTAGACACGGAAGAATGCCTTGAAAGCCTTGAGTCCTGCGGGCATCAGATGCGAGCAAGAAGGCAACTCAAGCTTGCTCATATCAGCAGAAAGCGTCTTCTGCCAGTCCACATCCTCAACCTCTACACGTGTCTTTTTCTCCTCAATGTACTGGGCCATTGCCTCAACATTGGGAAACGCGGTCAAGCGGTCTGCCTTCAGTTCAATGCCAAATGTCGCCTCTATGAAGCCCTGCATCTCAACTCGGTCCAACGAGTCGAATGCCAAGTCGGTTTCAAGATGGTCCGTAGGCTTCACCTCCACCTTCTTTTCACCTTTTATATAATTAACAAGGATACGCAGAACTTCGGGCATGGCAGCCTCATCAATCTGCGTGTTAGATGCAGCGCCTTGCGAACCTGACGACTTGTCTGTTTGCAGGTTGCCAGCCAGCAGATCCTTCAACTTAAAGCGCTGCAACTTGTCCAGTTTTGTGCGAGGCAAAGCCCCACGGTAAACGCTTACGCTCATAAGCTTTTTATAATTCGTAACCGTCTGGTTATAAGGCTGCAGTACTTCCGTCTTCAAGAGTTCCTCCAATTCTTGGTCACTCTTGCCCATAGCCCAGTCATCCTGAGGAACGATGATGGCACGCAACATGTCGCCATCTTGCATTACGGCGGCTTCCTTCACCTTGTCGTCAAACTTCTCCAGTTTGTATTCAATCTCGTTCGGCTGAACATTCTTGCCGTTGGAGAGAACGATGATTTCCTTGCAACGGCCTGTGATATAGATGCGACCCTTCTCATCGAAACGGGCCAAATCTCCTGTATGTACGAATCCGTCCTTATCAATGACGGCCGACGTTTCTTCAGGGCGGTTGTAGTAGCCCTGCATCACATTGGGTCCCTTGGCAAGCAGCTCGCCATCCAGCAGTTTGCACTCTACACCGGGAAGAGGCAGACCCACGCTGCCGGCAATCGTATCGCCTGGACGCGTGAAAGCAATGATAGGAGCCGTCTCGGTCATGCCATAGCCTTCGAGCACGTCGAGGCCAAGCGTTGTCAGACCTTCAACAATTTCGGGTGCAAGGGCTGCGCCTCCACTCACGCAGTAGTCGAGATGTCCACCCAGTTTCTTGTGCACGGAACCGAAGATCAGGCGAGAGAGGCGCTTGCTCTTCACCTTGGCACAAAGACTGAAAAGACCTCGGGTTATGGCGTGTTCGTCAATCTTCTTCTTGATGCCACCATACAGCGTCTGCCACAAACGGGGCACGCCCACGATGGCACCCACCTTGCCACGCGCCAGGGCTGCCATGATGTCAGGACCGCTCAATGTGGGACAAATGATGATGCCACCACCCTGAATAATGGGGATAATCATGGTTCCCATCAAAGGCAGAACGTGATGAATGGGAAGGAGCATCAGCAGGCGACGCTCGCCAGTCAGGATGGGCACATCCACACTCACGCTATTCATGTTGGCCCAAAGGTTGCTATAAGACAACATTACACCTTTTGGGTTACCCGTCGTTCCGCTCGTATAGATTATCAGCGCAGTTGCCTGCATATCAGGCATCCGGATTCCCTGAGGTTCAGAATGAATAGCAGGTTCGTCTTCGTAGTCGTCGATGAGCAGCACATTCGTATCCACGCCCGACTCAGCAATGGCCTGACGGACAGTAGCCTCCGTCTGACGAGAAGCCCACACACGTTCTGGGCGGCAGTCGTTCAATATATAAACAATGTCCGAAACCGTAGAAGTGGCATCCACCGGAACTGCAATACCTTGACTTTTCCAAACTGCAAAGAAAGCATATACCCATCCTTCGCGGTTCTCGCTCAGAATCAGCGTCTTCTCGCCTTCCTTGCCGTTCATCAACTCCGTATAACGATCTATTCGGCATAGCATTTCGCGGTAAGTAACTTCTTTGTCACCTGCTATAATCGCAACCTTTTGGAACTCCTTTATCATCCTGTAATGTAATTACAAATTTAACCACACCTAACGTGCGGAACATGTTTTCTGTTGCAAAGATAAAAAGAAAATCCCACCCAACCAAGATAATGCGCGTTTTTCTGCACATTCTTCCGTTCTTTGTGCAAATCCGCAAGGTTTTCATTCTTCTCTTCCGTACCACAAAGAAGGCAGAACAGAGGGATTGGCTGTCGTTTTAGAAGCACAATATAATAAAATAAGGTGAAAAGTTTGCTTTTACAAGAAGAATACGTAACTTTGCAATCGAAACAAGCAAATCACCAATCAAACAAAACTAATATTCGAAAGACAATGAAAAGACTCCTTGCTATTGCCACTATGGCATTGACAACCTTCGGAGCATTCGCCCAGCACGAATTGCCCAATCCTTTGACGGGTCCCAACAGCAAAAAAGAAGTAAAGAACCTGAAGCAATGGGAAAAACGACGTTCGGAGATCTCACAGCTCATCCAGAACTATGAGATTGGCATCATTCCCGAGGTGAAGCGCGAACAGGTCAAGGCACACATGAACGGCGACACCTTGTTTGTCGACGTGACTGTGGGTCAGGAGACACTAACACTCAGTTCCGTCATCCGTTACCCGACCGTGGGCGAAGCACCCTACCCTCTTATGATCGGCACCAGCATGCTGGCCCTACCTTACGACATCTTCAAGGAGCGCCCCATTGCCACGATGAACTTCCAAGAGCGCCAGGTCAACGGTTATTCTCAGATGCGCGGCGAGACCGACCGCACAAAATATGGATTCGTTCGCCTCTACCCCGACCTTATCGACAATGGCGCCTATAGCGAATGGGCGTGGGGATTCCAGCGCCTCATCGACGGACTGGAAATCCTGGGCCCCGAGGTAACGAAGATTGACACCAAGCACATCGGTTGCTCAGGTTGTTCTTACGCTGGAAAGATGGCACTCTTCTGCGGTGCCTTTGATCCCCGCGTGGCTCTGGTCATCGCTCAGGAACCCGGCGGTGGCGGTGCTGCTGCGTGGCGCGTCTCACAGACACTCGACGAGGTGGAAGACCTGGACCGCACCGACTACCACTGGTTTAAGGAAAGCCTTAAGGAGCGTTTCCACGACGACAACGTCTATGACCTCCCCTACGACCATCACGAGCTCTGCGCCATGGTTTGTCCTCGCGCTCTCCTGATGCTGGGTAACCCCGACTACAAGTGGCTGGCCGACGAGTCTGCATACGTCAGCATGAACGCCGCTCGCAAGGTTTGGCAGAAGTTTGGCATTGCCGATCGTGTTGGCTACAGCATCGTGGCAGGCCATGGACACTGTCAGCTGCCCAAGGAGCAGTATCCTGAGGTTGAGGCTTTCATCGACCGTTTCCTACTGGAGAAGGATGTCAAGACAGACAACATCAGCATCGCTCCCATGTTCGAAGGCAAGGTTGACCTGACAAAGTGGATTAAGTTCTAACAAGAGTATAAAAGCAAACAGGCCATGGGAGAAACCCTTGGCCTGTTTGCTTGCACGGGAAGAGAGGCTCGAACTCCCGACACCTGGTTTTGGAGACCAGTGCTCTACCAACTGAGCTATTCCCGTAATTGCGAGTGCAAAGGTACAACAAAAAAAGAAATACCACAAGATTATCGCCCAAAAAAATGAAGGGAAAGATTAAAAAAGATGCAGACGAAGCATCAACAGAACTCTTTTCCCCTTAATAATCAATAGAATGACAATAGAAGAACTGATAGCCATAGTTCGAGAAGCCGCACAAAAGATGCAGCAGAAGAACTTCGAGATTGAACAGAAGGATGGTTACGCAAACATCGTCACCTCGACCGATGTAGCCGTCCAGGAATTTCTCTGCCAACGTCTGTCCGAAGCACTGCCGGGTTGCGGTTTCCTCTGTGAGGAAGAGGACCAATGGGACACCAGCCACGAGTACACCTGGGTCATCGACCCCATCGACGGAACGGCAAATTTCAGCCGCGGGATGGACCACTGCTGTGTCTGCGTAGGCCTGAAGCATCTGGACAAGATGGAGATGGCTGTCGTCTATCTGCCCTGGAATGACGAGCTCTTCCATGCCGAGCGCGGCAAGGGCGCCTACAGGAACGGAGCCCCCATCCACGTCAGCGACCGTCCGTTCGCCAACAGCCTTCTGTGCACAGCCCTGCCTGTCTATCACAAGGAATATGCCGACGTCTGTTCGCAAATCATCCTCGAGGCATTCAAGCAATGCAACGACCTGCGTCGATTTGGATCGGCAGCAACCGAGCTTTGCTACCTTGCCATGGGCAGATGCGAACTCTACTTCGAATACTTGCTCAGTCCTTGGGACTTCTCTGCAGCCTCACTTATCCTCGAAGAGGCAGGAGGCGTCTTGAGCAACCTGACCGCCACACCGCTCGACTATACGCACAGTAGCGGCGTCCTTGCGGCCAACAACGCCGAAAACCTCAAGCAGCTGCACGCCATCGTACAAAAGCACACTACCCCCAAGGCCTAACCTGAGGCAAATAAGGCCCATTAGACTTATTTGTCTTATTAGACGCATTAGACTTATTGGACCCATTAGACCCATTAGTCCCATTGGCCTTATTGGTCCAATCACAAAAATAGCCGGCTCCTCTTGGGAACCGGCTATATATATTACGCAGATTGAAGTCTGATTATTCGTTTGCCTCTTTAACTGCATCCTCAAGCTGAGAAGCGGCATCCTCAAGAGCAGAACCAGCCTCCTCGAGGGCAGAACTAATCTCATCGGCACCGTCAGTGGTAACATCCTTGAGTTCCTCAGCAGCATCCTCGAGTTCGCCCATAGCGCCACCCATGGCACCGAGCAGCTCGGGAAGATGCTTCATCATCTCGTCCTCCATAACCTTCTTAGCCTTAGCCTGATCCTCTTCTGAGAGCGACTCCATCCACTTCTGATACTCAGCCTCAATAGCCTCGCCCTTCTCCTCGTCGCCACTCTTCAGAACCTCCATCATCTGATCTACATAGTCCTTAGCCTGATCCTCAACGTTCTTCTTGCAGCTAACGAAACACATAGACAGAGCAGCCAAAGCAATCACAAAAATCTTTTTCATTTTCATTCAAATTTATAATTAATACTGATAATATTTGCAAGACTCAACTTCGCAAAAGTACGATAAATGGACTATTCGTGCAAGCAAAAGTTTAAAAAAGTTTAAAAAACGGGTACAAACACGCCTTTTTCCGTTGCAAAAGAACAATTGAGGTTCTCCAAAAGTGAAGAAATAAGGCCCGAAGACTATATTTTGGACAAGCACCCGGGACAATATAACTCGAAAGATTTGTTCGTGTTGATAATTCTTTGTAACTTTGCCCAGAATTCTTTTCCAGAGAAAAGCAATTCCCATCATGAACTGTAACCTCTCAAAAGCAACAACCTTGAAGAAGATAGCGACCCTCCTCACCACTCTTGCCCTCACGCTCCAAACCAACGCACAGTCCCCCGTCCTCCCGTCCAACACCTACACCCCAACGGCAGAGAACGTCAAGGCACGCGAGGCCTTCAGCGACATGAAGTTGGGCATCTTCCTGCACTGGGGCATCTACAGCATGTTTGCCCAGGGCGAATGGTACCTTCAGAATGCGGACATCGACCGCTTGGAATATGCCAAGGCTGCAGACGGATTCTATCCCCATCGATTTGATGCACGCAAATGGGTACGTGCCATTAAGGAGGCTGGTGCTCGCTACATTTGCCTCACTTCGCGCCACCACGACGGTTTCTCCATGTGGAATACCGACCAGAGTGAATACAACATTGTTGACGCCACACCTTTCAAGCGCGACGTCATTAAGGAACTGGCAGAGGCCTGCCATGCCGAAGGCATCCGCCTCCACCTCTATTATTCACACGTTGACTGGACTCGCGAGGACTATCCTTGGGGACGGACGGGACGGAAGACAGGCAAGGACCCCAAGAAGCAGGACTGGCAGTCGTACAAGCGCTTCATGAACAACCAGCTCACCGAACTGCTGACACGCTACGGCGACATTGGGGCCATCTGGTTTGACGGTTATTGGGACCACGATCAGGATAGCGTTCCCTTCAATTGGGAGTTGCGTGAGCAGTACGACCTCATCCACCGGTTGCAACCCGCCTGCCTCGTCGGCAACAACCACCACGAGGCCGTCAAACCAGGCGAAGACATCCAGATATTCGAGCGCGACCTGCCAGGCCAGAACACAGCAGGATTCGTCGACAAGGCTGCTGAGGTAAGCCGCCTCCCCCTTGAGACATGCGAGACGATGAACGGCATGTGGGGCTACAAGGTCACCGACCAGAACTACAAGTCTGCTGCCGATATCATCCGTCTGCTCGTCCGCACATCCGGACTGGGCGCAAACCTCCTTCTGAACATCGGGCCTCAGCCCAACGGCGAACTGCCTGCCACAGCCCTTGATCGCCTGAAGGAAGTGGGACAATGGACCAGCCAATATGGCGAAACCATATACGGTACGACAGCAGGCGATGTCACCCCCCAGCCCTGGGGCGCCATGACACGCAAGGGCAGCCGTCAGTTCATCCACATCACTTCGCTCCAAGCCCAGAAGCAACCCACCCTGCAAGTGCAGCTGAAGCAAAAGATCAAGTCCGCCCGCCTCTTCGGCACCGACACAAAAGTAGCCTTCAAGCAGGCAAAGGACAAACTGACCACCTTCACCCTCCCACCCCACGATTCTCCCATCGACCTCATCATCGAGATTGAATAAACAACAACAAATATGAAGAAACTACTCACACTGGTGATGCTCCTCCTGGGGCTCACCACCGCAAAGGCAGGCGAGGACCTGCGACTTGAGGACATCACACGCGGCGTCTACAGTGCCCGCGGCGTCTACGGCATCAACCCCCTCAACGACGGCGAGAGCTACTCCATGCTTGATGGAAAGTGCATTAAAACGTTCTCCTTCAAGACAGGACAGGAGACGGGGGTGCTCTTTGACGCGAATAACACAAAGAACACCTCGCTCAACTCGTACATCGACGGCTACATCATGAGCCCCGACGAGAAGACCATCCTCATCCGCACCGAGTCTGAGCCCATCTATCGTCGCAGCATGAAAGCCACATATTTTATATATAATGTAAGGAACAAGACACTCGACCCACTTTCCGAAAACGGTCCGCAGGAGTGCCCCGTCTTCTCGCCCGACGGCAACCAGATAGCCTTCGTGCGCGATGGCAACATCTTCCTCGTCAAGCTGCTCTTCAACAATTCCGAGAGTCAGGTCACCAAGGATGGCGAGTACAACAAGATCATCAACGGCAAGCCCGACTGGGTCTACGAGGAGGAGTTCGTTACCGACTGTTCGCTCTGCTTCAATGCCGACAACACCATGCTCATGTGGATTCGCTACGACGAGAGCGAAGTGCCTCTCTACTCCTTCCCCATGTTCAAGGGTCTGGCACCAGAATTGAGGGAGAACGCCGAATACCCCGGCCAGTACACCTACAAGTACCCCGTGGCCGGAGCCAAGAACTCGAAGGTTAGCGTCCACTCCTACGACATCAAGAGCCACGTCACCCGCAAGATGAAGCTCGAGATTGGCGAGGAGGACTACATCCCCCGCATCTTTGCCACCAGCGATCCCGCCAAGGTGGCCATCTTCACCATGCCTCGCCACCAGGACCGCATGGACGTCTACATGGCCAACCCACGTTCCAGCGAGTGCAAGATGGTGCTGCGCGACGAGGTGGCTCCCTACATCACCGAGGACATGTACAACAGCATCCACTTCTTCGACGGCGGCTTCGTCTTCTGCTCCGAGCGCGACGGATGGAACCACATCTATCAGTACGACCTCAATGGAACTCTGAAGAAGCAGGTAACAAAGGGCAAGTTCGAGATTCTGGACTTCTACGGCTACGACCCCACCACCGGCAGCTACTATTATTCAAGCAACGAGGAGAGCCCTCTGCGTTCCGGCATCTACAAGACCGATGCCAAGGGCAAGGTAACCAAGCTGAGCCAGCACACGGGCACCAACGGAGCCATCTTCTCCAAGAACTACAAGTACTTTGTAAACACCTATACCGACCTCAACACGCCTCTGGTAACGCAAGTATGCGATCAGAATGGCAAGACCATCCGTGTCCTCAGGGACAACAAGGAGGTTCTCGATAAACTCAGCGGCAAGAACCTTGGAACCAAGGAGTTCTTCACCTTCACTACCGGCGAGGGCGTGGAGCTCAACGGATGCATCATCAAGCCCTGGAACTTCGACGCCTCGAAGAAATACCCCGTCATCCTCTTCCAGTACGGCGGCCCAGGCAACCAGCAGGTGCTCGACCAGTGGAACATAGGCAACTGCGGTGGTGCCCTCCTCGAACAATATCTGGGCCAGCAGGGCTACATCAGCGTCATCGTCGATGGACGTGGAACGGGTGGCCGCGGTGCCGCCTTCGAGAAGCAGACCTACCTCAAACTTGGTCAGCTCGAAGCCAAGGACCAGGTCGAGACGGCCATCTACATGAGCAAGCAAAGCTACGTTGACAAAGACCGTATCGGCATCTGGGGCTGGAGCTTCGGCGGTTTCAACACCCTCATGAGCATGTCTGAGGGACGCCCAGTCTTCCGTGCCGGCGTGGCAGTGGCTCCTCCCACCTCTTGGCGCTACTACGACACCGTTTACACCGAGCGTTTCATGCGCACTCCCAAGGAGAATCCAACCGGCTACGAGGAGTCCTGCATCAGCCGCGCCTCACAGCTCAGCGGGCAAGTGCTCATCTGCCACGGCATGGCCGACGACAACGTACACTATCGCAACACGGCCGAGTATGTCGAGGCACTCGTCCAGGCCAACAAGACCAACTTCAAGCAGCTCGTCTTCACCAACCGCAACCACAGCATCTACGGCGGTCAGACACGCCTCTTCCTCTACACCAGCCTTGTAGAGTGGTTCAACGAGAAGATGAAGTAAGATTCTCGCCCAGATAGATATCAGCTGAATACGCGCGAGAACATACTAAAACGTAAGTAATTAGGGTTATCGCGGATTCTGTGTAAAGTAAATTTTGGGAACCAAAATGTCAGGCTTCAAAGAGGAGGCCTGACATTTTTAGATACATCCAAAAGGTAATGAAGCGGGAGTTCCTTACGGATCTTCTCTGTCAAGTAATTTTCAGTTATTGCTAATTAAATCAAATAGACTCATTCGTCTACAATTCCAATAAACCCAAATAGTTCATTAGAATCATCAGATGGCATACGGAAAGTGGAAAT
Organism: Bacteroidaceae bacterium; assembly: GCA_024401165.1. Lineage (GTDB taxonomy): Bacteria > Bacteroidota > Bacteroidia > Bacteroidales > Bacteroidaceae > Physcousia. The sequence continues at coordinate 11,515 of JAKSLN010000005.1, read as the reverse complement.
CATCCCAAGAGCACAAATCACATTAGATATACGGTTCTTACAAACTTTTTTTGAAATTTTATTCCTGTAGTTCAGATTATTTTTCTATTTTTGCAACTAATTTCCTTTATCGTATCCAATTAGAAGGTGTGCCACCCCCCTGTGAGACAACCCAACAGCAAAGGTTCGTTATGTTAAAAAATAATTAATTATGAATAGAATTATTACTCTAATATTGTTGTGCTTCTCGTTGTCACTTCAAATAGTTGCAAAAGATAATTATACGAAGCAAGAAAAGTTAGCAATAAAAGTCCTAAAGAAGCTTTATAAGCCCGAGAAAATCGAATTACATAGGCCGTATAGCGATTTTAAGTATTACGAGATTACAACGAAGGATAATAATTACATGATTGCTGATTCGACAGGAAATGTGGTTTTGCCAAAAAGCCAATCTATAAATGACGCTTTCAAGTACCCTGTAAAGTTTACAAAAAGACATAAAAAAGGATATGCAAGCTATCGTGGAAAAGATCGAGGCGCACGCCCTGTTAAAGCCTATTACCCCGATAATAAGGATGTTTTCATGACACAAAAAAGTATTGGTGGTGGCTCTTGTGAATACAAGTTTTATAATGTTGATGGTAAACTTATGGCTGAATTCGATGGCAAGATAGAAGAAGCCAAATCGTCACCAGTTTATATTTGTAAGAATTTATTGGGTGACTATGGCTTGCTTTCTTTAGATGGAAGTGCTATTCTGCCTAACGACTATTCCTCTATTATTGTTGAACCAGATGGCCTGTGCAGTATATCTCAAATGAAGGATGGCACAGATAGGTATGGAGGATTCTGTTTTTCAGACAAAACAACAATTTCTGTACCATGCGATTTTTACTCTGTCGTATTTGATGATCATGATTCATGCTGGAATGTTCAAATACATGTTTTTGATTCCATAATGACTTACAAAGATGGATTGTCCTATGACATCCGCTTCTTGGACGAGGGACAACGCTTGTATGAATTACAGCAGTATGAAAAAGTAAGAAAATTCTATAGTTTGAATGCCGATTCTTCATCATGGGCAAAGTTCTATATAGGTGCATCGTATTACTCGGAAGCGTTATGTGCGTTTGAATCCTTTGAGGAATGTAAGTCGATCCTTGATAAAAGTCACAACAAAGACGACCGAAACATTGCTTCAAGTATGCGTAAACATTTCAGCGAAGTAGAAACAAAATTTGCATTATCCGAGCAATCTCTTAAAGCTTATTTGGAAAACGATAATAAATACGCGTCTCATGCTAAAGAAATGCTTTATGCTATCACTTCGTTCCGTACAGAAAAGGTAACAAATTCAGAATCATTGATTCACACTATCACAGATTTTGAACAACGTTGTTATGAGTATGAACAAGAACAACGAGAAGCTTACGAGCGAGAATTGGAACAACAAAGACTTAATATCGAACAAAAAAAACTCAATGAACAAAGGCGCGAAAGAGAATATAAGGAACGCGAACAAAATATGAAAAAAGTCGAAATGGAACGCAAACAACAAAAGGAAGAAGAAGAAAAGAAGAATGCCCAGAAGGAGCAAAATCAAGCAAATCAACAAAAAACAAAACCGCAAAACCTGTCACGATGGAGAACCCGACAAACAGACATACCTCGGATTAACAAATAGAGTAATGCAAGAAATCGAACAACAAAGATATTTAGATAAAATCCACATAGTTAGACTTTTCTGGACGAACCATTTTACCCCCAGCTAAAACAAGCCGAACAGCTGACCGTCTATCATGTCGGTAATCTGCTTGAAGTCCTTCGGATTGCTCTCAAACTTCAGCGTGTCACCATCCACGATGACAAGCTTGCCCTTGTAGTCGGCAATCCACTGCTCATACCTTTTGTTCAAACCCGTCAGATAGTCGATGCGGATGCTCTGTTCGTAGTCACGGCCACGCTTTTCAATCTGTGAGATCAGGTTGGGAATGCTGCTGCGAATATAGATCAGCAAGTCAGGCAATCCCACGAGCGACATCATCAGGTCGAAGAGTTCCGTGTAGTTGTTGAAGTCACGGTCGCTCATGTACCCCTGGTCATGCAGGTTAGGGGCAAAGATTCGGGCATCCTCAAAGATGCTGCGATCCTGGATGATAGTCTCCTCGCTGCGCGATATCTCCACCACGTCGCGGAACCGCTTGTTCAGGAAGTACACCTGCAGATTGAACGACCAGCGTTTCATATCGGCATAGAAGTCTGACAAATAGGGGTTATACTCTACGGGTTCGAAACGAGGCGTCCAGCCATATCTCTTTACGAGCATCTTGGTCAGCGTCGTCTTGCCGCTGCCTATGTTTCCTGCAATAGCGATGTGCATGTTATTGAGACAATGTTACAAGTTACAAACCTTGTCAAGAAGAACGATGAACTGATTTATTCTCTTCGCAAAGTTATAAAATAATGTAGAAATATTACCCTTTTCGCAGTTTTATTTTGCCGTCTCGTATGTTTTTTGTAATTTCGCCGTCGCAAAAAGCAAAACACTTCAAACCTGATAATATGAAACGTAATCTCGAGACCATATGCATCCACGGCGGATGGAAGGCAAAGAAGGGAGAACCCCAGCAGTTGCCCATCTACCAGAGTACCACTTTCCGCTACGAAACCAGCGACCAGATGGCACGCCTCTTCGACCTCAAGGACGAAGGCTACTTCTACACCCGTCTGGCCAACCCCACCAACGATGCTGTGGCCAAGAAGATATGCGCCCTCGAGGGCGGTGTCGGCGCCATGCTCACCAGCAGCGGCCAGGCAGCCAACTTCTATGCCGTCTTCAACATCTGCCAGTCAGGCGACCACTTCATCACCTCCAATAATATATATGGTGGAACGTACAACCTCTTTGGCGTAACCATGAAGAAGCTCGGCATCGAGTGCACCTTCGTCGACCCCGACTGGGACGATGCCAAGATTGAGGCCTGCTTCAAGGAGAACACCAAGTGCTTCTTCGGCGAGACCATCTCCAACCCCGGTGGCCGCATCTTCGACATCGAGCGCTTCGCCAAGATGGCACACAAGCACGGCGTGCCCCTCATCGTCGACAACACCTTCGCCACCCCCATCAACTGCCGTCCCTTCGAGTGGGGTTGCGACATCGTCACCCACTCCACCACCAAGTACATGGACGGACATGCCTCGCAGGTTGGCGGCTGCGTTGTTGACAGCGGCAACTTCGACTGGATGGCACACGCCGACAAGTTCCCCGGGCTCTGCACCCCCGACGAGTCGTACCACGGACTCACCTACACCAAGGACTTCGGCAAGATGGGCTACATGACCAAGCTCGTCGCACAGCTCATGCGCGACCTCGGCAGCATACCCGCTCCCCAGAACAGCTTCCTCCTCAACCTCGGACTCGAAACCCTCCACCTCCGCATGAAGCAGCATTGCGACAATGCCCTCAAGGTGGCACAGTGGCTCGAGAAGAACGAGAAGGTGGGTTGGGTCAACTACGCCGGCCTGCCCAGCAACAAGGACTATGCCCTGGCACAGAAGTACATGCCCGGCGGCACCTGCGGTGTCATCGCCTTCGGCCTTAAGGGCACGCGCGAGGAAGCCATCCGCTTCATGGACAACCTCGACTTCATCTCCATCGTCACCCACGTGGCCGACGCCCGCACCTGCGTGCTCCACCCCGCCAGCCACACCCATCGTCAGCTCACCGAGGAGCAGCTCCTCGAAGCAGGCGTTGCCCCCGACCTCGTACGCCTCTCTGTCGGCATCGAGAACGTCGAGGACATCATCGCCGACCTCGAGAACGCAATGGCAAAAATGTAAAATCAACGGCCTCGTAGCTCAGTTGTATAGAGCATCAGATTCCGGTTCTGAGTGTCGCGGGTTAGAGTCCCGCCGGGGTCACAACTAAGTAGGCGGTGCAGATCGCCTACTTAGTTTATTTCTAGCAACTTACCAAATTAGAATAAATGCGGTAAGAGGTGTAGTAAAAACAAATACTCCCGCGCCTTCCATTTCTTCCTGCTGCGCCTTCTGCAACATCTCGCTGCACCATCCATTTTTTCCCGCTGCGCCTTCTGCAACATCTTGCTGCGCCCTCAATTTTTTCCCGCTGCGCCAACCGACCGCCCGCCCTAGGTCAGCCGGTTAATTACCGCTGCGGAAATTTTAAAATCCCGCAGCGCTATTTTTCAACTCCCGCAGCGGTAGTTTTTGAAGGTCGCTGCAATTCGCTATAGAAACGGGTCTCATGAGAGGAGACTGATGCAACTATTACTTTCAGGCGCCTCACCTTGCGATGGCAGAATGGACTTCAGACGTCTCGTTTAAATCGTATTTTGGTTCTTCTTGTGGTGCTGCTTTCGGGGCAATACTGCCAATAGTTGTAAAGAAAATCAAAAAAACAAACGAATTATTTGTTGTTTTTGCAGAAAAAAAGTAATTTTGCAAGAATTTAAGCATGCGCGCATGCACGCTACGCGCACGAACACACGTGATAAAGTAGAACAATGACTTTGAAAAGACACGTCATCCACAAAAAACTATTCACCCTTGCAATAGTCTTTCTTTACACTTTTTCGGCAAGTGCTTTGAAAGGACAAGATGACGTGCCAACAACTTCTCCCTCCGTTTCTCTGCCAAGCGACAGCAGCCAGGTTCCATTGCCAGCCAGCGACGAACGAGTCCCTCGCCGGGAACTCCTGTCCGTGAAGTCAAACCTTCTCTTTGACCTGGCCTACATGCCGTTCGGATATAATGATTTCTGTCCTATTCCAAATGTAGCCATAGAATACTATCCCCTTCACGGGCATTTCACCTATGGTGCGATGTTCGACTGTCCCTGGTGGAAGGGCGACATTACCAACCACAAATATTTCCAGGTACGCAACTACACCCTTGAGACACGCTACTACTTCCGTTCGGGCGATGTCGACAAGCGTGGTATAGGCAATGGTGCTGCCTTCAAGGGTCTGTATCTCTCTGCCTATGCCCATGCAACCCTCTACTGCATTGGATGGCGAGACAAGAAAAAAACTGCCACGCCAGGCACCCTGGACGGACACGGTTGGGTGGGCGAAGGTGCCGGTGCCGGATTGGGCATTGGCTATGTCATGCCACTTGGCAAGAATGAGCATTGGCGTCTGGAACTGTCGGCACAATTCGGAGTGTTCTGGACAAAATACGACCCATACGTCTATGGTTGTCCTGTGGAGAACGTGAAGGACGGCCTCTACTACTACGACTATAAAGGTGATGCCGACCTGTTCAAAAAGCGTGAGTACAAGCTGACCTGGCTGGGTCCGACACGTGTAGGAGTGACCATCAGCTACGACCTGCTCTACCGCACTAGCAAAAAACACAGATCCAGTTTCAAGGCCTGGGAGAAAGGAGGTTACAGATGACTACACTAAAGACATTAAAGCCCTTTAAGACTCTAATAGCCCTAATCATCATCGTCCTCCTTGCCGTCAGCTGCGAGCGTGACCCCCTATTACACCTACACCGCGAAAACCACGTGGAGTTCGACATCCCCGAGGTGCAGATAAATCTCGATGTGATGTGGGACTACGACCTTGACTACGATTGGCATGCCGAGTGGACCTATGGATGGGACGAGGCAGACGAAGCTGCGATGGGGCAGCTGGGCTACAGCGAACCAAAGGTGTTTGACCTCAGAAGATACTACCTCGGAGGTTGGCCCAACCAACCGCATCAGACGGTGGAGGGATACGTGGTGGAAGGAAACACGTTCAGGACACGCTACAACTTCGGCTACTACGACATCCTGGCTTGGAGCCGTGTGCATGCTGCCGACATGGTGCAGAGCCTCGTGTTCGACGAGTCGACACTCGACTCGGTGATGGCATATACGAACGCCTCGATGATGGCGAGCCGCTATCAGGCTCCTGTGTATAACAAATCCTTCAACCAGCCCGACGAGCTCTTCTCTGCCTACGAACGCAATGTACACATCTCGGACAATCTGGCCGACTATGACAGCTACGACCCAGAGACGCGTACTTACTACAAGAAGATGCAGATGCAGCTGTTGCCGGTGACGTATATCTACCTGACGCAAGTACGCCTGCATAACAATAACGGAAAGGTGACAAACGCATCGGGCGATGCCAACCTTACAGGCATGGCCCGAGGGGTAACGCTGAACAGTGGTGTGGCAGGCAAGGATGTGGTGTCAGTATACTATAACGTGCGTTTCAAGAAGGACTGCGTGATAAGGCAGACCGGCGAGAAGGTGGACGTAGCAGGCGGACGCTGCCTGACGTTTGGCATACCAAACCAGAACCCAAGTCGTGTGACGAAGGCTGCCGACCTGGAGGATCGCGTGAAGCACTATATGGATGTCAACCTGATGTTCTACAACGGAATGGACACTACGATGGTGTTCGACGTAACGGATCAGGTAAGGCGCCGCTACCGTGGCGGTGTAATAACGATAGACCTCGACATGGACACCATACCTGTGCCACTGCGTCCAGGAGGCTCTGGCTTCGATGCTGTGGTGAAGTTGTTTGATGAGGAAAACTTCTATATTGAGATATAAATGACAAAAATATAAGTAACAAATTTATAATTCATAAAAATTAACGGTTATGAAGAAGAAACTATTTTTTGCAGCTGCTACGGCAGCAATGTTGGCTTCTTGCACCTCAGAGGTTATCCCTGAGACGTTGGTTGAAGAAGTCAAGTATCCAGTAGAGTTCAACGCTACACCGGGCTATATGACCCGTGCCAGCCAAACAGGTGCTGAAGCAGCAGCGCTGCTGAGCCACAAGTTCATTGTCTATGGTCAGAAGACCGTGAATAATGCGGCAACAGCAGTATTTGAAGGTGTTCCTGTAGAGTACACTACAGAATGGTCATACGTAACCAATAGTCAGGCTCTCCGCTATTGGGATACCAACGCTTCTACCTACGACTTCTATGCCTACAGCGATGCAAACGAACCAAGCCTCATCACCCCAGCAGCAAATGTCTATACCGGTGGTGTGACAGTAGCAGCCGCTACGGCCGAGAACATGGCGAAAATATACACAACAACAGCCAAGAGTGTTACGACCAGTGCATTTACCTCTCCTGTCACCTTCACTTTCAAGAATGCTGCAGCCAAGGTTCGCGTGGCATTTGTCAATGCCATCCCTGGCTATGATGTCAATGTTGACAAGTTCTATGTAACTGCTGATACAGAAACAGAAAACACCACCCTCAAGGGTACTTTCTATCAGTCGGCAGGTTACACCATTGCAGCAGATGGCACTCAGGCACTGAATGGAACAGCTACAACGATGGCAGACCTCACACTTGGCGACCAGATTGTGGAGAGCCCACTCGCAAACCAGTACATCAGCAAGGATGTTACTAGTCCTTCATTTGACAAGGTTGGTGGTGCATACACCTGGGTTCTTCCAACTCAGGATGCAGGACAGGACATCAAACTTAAGGTTACATACCGTATGATTTCTGGCCATGATGCCATCTCACGTACCGTTGACGTAACCATTCCTGCCGTCTATGCAAAGTGGGAGCCTAACTACGCCTACACATATTTCTTCAAGGTTACCGACAATGACCTGCATCCTATTACATTCGATGCTGAGGTTGTTAAATTCGAGGATAACACAAGCGAGACCGTCACTACCATCGATGGCGACAACCCTGTGAATATCACAACTTGGGCCGAAGGTTCAGATGTTCAGGGTGATGCCGGTTATAAGAAGGGTAGCGATATTTATGTATCAGTTAAGAATTGTCCTACAACCTTTGATGTTCACACCGGATTTACTACTGATGCAACCATCAATGGTTCGAATGCAGGCTCAAAGATTACTGAGTGGACACTGCGTACAGAGACAACCCATGGCCGCTACCTCATCAAAGCAACAAGTGCTGGCTACTATGTAGTTCGCGTTTCTTGGACTGTTGAAGGCGTAACCAAGTACGCTTACAAGGTAATCAAGGTAGTTGAATAATCCTCTTTATACTTTAGCCAGGTGGGGTTCGACTCCCCACTTGGCTTCCAAATAAAACAAATCGCCCCGGTGGGCAAAAAGGAATGACTAAATGCGCACTCGCGTACATTATTTAATATATACAATAGTGTTACTGACACTGCTGACTGCATGCAACACTGAAGTCTTGGACACGGATGTGCCCATTGTGTTTGCGCCCGTCACAAGGGAAGTGACAGAGACGAGCCGTGCTGGAGGCAATGGACTTGAGCAGAACTTTGTTGTCTGTGGGTACAAGAGGGTTGCACAGGGACAGCAGTATGTCATGCCAAGATATGGCGTGGCTTACAGCGGCGGCACATACAGCTATGTCACGGGCAGTCAACCACTTGTATACTGGGACGACAGTGCATCCGAATACCGGTTCTGGGGTTATGCAGGCAACGGCATCGAATCAACAGAGGATGGCGCAACCCTCACCATTCCTGTGTCGCTGCAGAAGGAACTCTCCCCCTCTCTGCCTCTTTTCTCAGAACTTAAACTCATCACGCAGATAGACTACAAGACCGTCGAACTGGAGTTCTTGCATCCGGTATCAGAGGTTGCTGTCATGTTCTACTCTGAAGAGCCCCTGGCAGATGGAGAAGAACTTCGTGTGACGGATATCGCCATTGCACCAAAAGAGAACAGCCAGACAGGTAAGGTGAGCAAGATATGGAACACGGGCCTCGTGACGGTAAACTATCCTCTCGGCGGAGCGACGCGCGAAACTGTCAGTGTCTTGCAGAGTAATCCCACGTCTGTCAGCGACAATCTGTCTTTCAATGACTTGACGTTGACGAAGGATGCGGGCGACAAAATCGGAAAGGCTGTCTATGCCAGCGTTCCGGATGCCAACAGCAACCATTATTATCCTCTGCCTATGGGAGACAAGAACCCAGAGTTTCTCCTTACGATGAAGCTTGACGGAGAAGACAGGACTGCAACCATTCCAGAGCAGTACATGCGCTGGCAGGCAAACCATAGCTACAACTACATCTTCAAGATTAGCGGTGTGAGCAGGAATGTGGAGCTCCACGATGTGAAGATAGAACCATGGCACTATGGCGGCAGCCAAGACGAAGTGTGGAACAACTGGTGGAAATGAGGTTATGGGGTTATAAGGTTATGAGGTATTAAACTGGAACGAATGAGAAAAACAATCTACATACTGCTTGCAAGCGCGCTTGCTCTGACTGCCTGCTCCGACGAGACGGAGATACAGACGGAGCAGGAAATACATACCTGTGTGCGTGCTGTCTGGCAGAACGGAAGCGAGACGGCACGCAATGCGACACCTCGCACCCGTGCACTCGCCACTACCGACATCCTTGCCAATGGCACTAACGACATCGTCATTGATGCCCAGGACTACCCAGGCACCATCCAGGTCGAATGCAGCGATGGCACCTCATTTGTCCTCACTAAGGGACCGTCTCGGTGCAGCACGCACGGCAGCTACTGGCAGTACACCCCATCTGTAATCTACAAGGATAAGGATATTCAGCAAGGCAACCTTACCTTCACCGCAACAGCAGCCATCGACGCAGAAACAGGCGCAGGAGACCTGCTGATGGGCACGGCCGACAAGGCCTGCATCGAGGGCAACCATCTCCTCCTCACCCTTCACCACACACAGGCGCTGCTGCGTTTTGCCTTCAAGGTTGCGGACAAGTACGACGCTATACGCCTCATCAAAATCAAGGACATGCAGATCAACGGCACACCCTGCCCCCTGGTGGACAATGTGCTTAGTACAGAACGGCAGATCATCGGCTACACCTACGTCAATCCCGAAGCTGCCACCTACACCTTCAGTAGTACCTTCGACATCTACGACAAGCATGGCACTACTCCCGACCATCTGATAAAGGCTGATGTGAAAGCCAAGAACACCTTCTCGTTGGGCAAGTCTGGGTCAAGCATCTCTGCACTCAATGCCGGCTACTACTACGACCTCAATGTCACCCTCAGGCCCGACAGCCTCGGAACCCTCAGTGATCATGACAACGGTCATCTAACAATAGAATAAGAACCCTCTAAATCCCCCGGGGGACTGTAAAAGATGAAAAAACAAAATAATACATACATACCCAGAATAGTGACACTCCTCCTCATCCTGCTGACGGGGATAGGGAGCGCGTGGGCCGGTGTGGAAACGCAAAACGGCAAGCAGTATAATGTGGTGTATCTCAAAAGCGGAGGCAGCGGCAATGGCGACACTAAGGACTCTCCCGTCGGTTCGTGGGCAAATGCCTACAAGAAGCTCACCAATTCTGGCAACCGCGACTACGACTGGGAACACAATATCATCGTGATTGTAGGTGATATGCAGATCAACTTCAAGGAGGGTGACACCAAGGATAAAGCAAACAAGCAAGGAACAGCTGCTACCATCACAGGTGTTTGGCCATGGGATGCAACCGATAAAGCTACTACTACTCAGATTAAGAGTGGTGGGCAAGCCAAGATTAGAGGAACCACCAACAATATTGGTGCCGACGTTCGTTTCAGGAATTTACGTGTACAGGGTGACGGTGGCGCACAGGATCGTATGAGTTTGAGACTGCACAGCACTTTGTTTGACGAAGGACTGGTGATGATGGGGTTTGCCAAATTGGATACACAGTTTGGTATGATTGATGGTCGTAATGCTCCTGCCTTGCATATCCAATTATCTTTTGACCAACCTAATGGTAGTCTGCGTCCTTCTGATGTAATATACAAAATGCCAGGAGATTCCGCGATGACAGTTACCTTTAAGTCGGGCAAATATGGCCGTGTGGCAGTTTCTCGAACCCAAGGTACCAGTTCGTCTGTTGTTCCAACTAACTACATTCAAGGTACCCCAGAGCAGCCGGTTTTAGCTCATATCATCGTGGATATCCAGGATGGTAACGATAACACCCAAGGTTTTGCTGATGACTTTGGTATTCTGATGGGAGGTTCTTCCCAAGGTATCGTATGTGCCGATTTGCAGTTTGACATCAAGAGAGGCTCTATTGGTACTCTCGTTGCAGGAGCACAGGGAAATAATATCGCCAGCATTGAGGGTTGGAAGATTCCCCAAGGAACATTCGCTGGCAGATCAATCATCAATCTTGAGAGCGATGACATTTCCATTCAAAACCTTTATGTAGGAACTCAAGGACGTACTCAGTCAACAGGCACGAACGGTACAGCGTATTTCTATGGTCAGGCAACCCTGAACATGCGAGGTGGTACTATCGAAAAAGGTGTGTTTGCCTCGGCTGCAGCCTTCTGTGGATTGGGTAATGATACTTACCATACTCCTGACTATGCCATTCCCTATGTCAATGCTAATAATCAGTTTACCTTCAGTTCGTACGACAAAAACAAAACAATGGCAACCATCAAATCTAATTTCAATGGAAATGTGGATTTGAAGGAGACGGAGTTTACCATGAATATCTATGGGGGCACTATCAAAGGCGGTCTTTGCGGTGGTAGTCGTGGCTACGACAGTTATGTAAAAGCCCAATATGCTC
>JAKSLN010000049.1 GCA_024401165.1 Bacteroidaceae bacterium | reverse complement strand
ATGTGGAGCATCTGCCACGTGTGGTTGAGCAGTCCGCCGGGGAAGGCGTGGTGCATACTGGTGGCAGCGGGGTACTTGCTGTAGGGGGTGAAGAGCTTGTCGGCAAAATCGCGGATGAGCTGAACCAACCGGCTGTCGGAGCAGTAGGAGACGAGAGTCTCGATGGTGGCATCCCACCTCTCGCGCTCGACAGGTCGAGGCAAGAGGTGGTAGAGGGGATGCTCCTTGGCGGGCATCTCGCGCACCATCATATCGTTGAGCCCAGCCGACTTCTTCCCGGCATTGTCGCGTATGTTCAGGAACGATACCAGCTGTCCGACCTTGGGGCCGAGCGTCTTGGGCACGTCCCAGACGGCAACGTTGATGGTCTCGTCCAGATTGGCGAGCTTGAGGGTCACAAAGGGCGACCCCTTGGAGGTGATTCCGTCGGTGCGGCTTAGGGTTATGTATTCCATTTTTTAGATTCTAATGGTTATGGGTTATAGATAATATACATTTGCTGGCTATCGGTTAGCTTTTACTTTGTATCGCAGTCAAAAGTTCCGTAGGAAAAGTGCTGGCTATCGGTAAACATCTATAACCAATAACCTTTAACCCATAACCTTTAACCTTAATTTACTTAATTACCAGCGCACGGCTGATGAGGTCATTCAGGTACTGATAGTGAGCAATGCCGGAAGAGGCGGTGCGAGCCTTCAGCACCTTGAGGGTGGCCAGGATGGCAGGCTTGACATCGCTGGGAGCGCCACCTGCCGAGGCAGAAACGCTCTGGCCGTTGACGTTGACGCTAACGGGCTGGGCGGGCTTGAAGGCGCTGATGAGAGCCTCCACGAAGGTGGTCTGGAGCGCAGCGGTGTAGCGGCTTGGCTTGGCAGCGGTGCTGGGCATGATCATGGCGGTGAGGTCCTTCAGGTACTCCTCAGCGGTGTAGGTCTCGTTGAGGGCGGTGATGCGGCCCATCAGACGGCTGACGATGCTGTTTCCGACCTTGATGGTGATGGTCTGAGGATCAGAGGTGAAGCGCTTTGCGTAGCTAACCTCGCGCAGCCACTTGGGTTCGTTGATGATGTTGCGCTTGATGAAGTCGAGGGCTGCCAGCTGCTTTGCCTTGGGCTGGGGAACGTACACGTCGCCCTTGACATCGCTGGGCTTGAAGTCGACGAGCTGACCGCCGATGTTGCCAATGACATGGCCGCAGTAGCGGATGAACTGGTTGACGAACTGGCTGTGCATGGACTCTGCGTTCTCGTCGTAGATGTCCTTCTTGTCAAAAGTCCACTCGCCCAGCTGGACGATCTCGCGCTTCAGGTTCTTGATACCATATTCGCTGGCCTTGACGGCATCGTTGCCGAGGTCCTCGGTCTGGCGACGGGGGTCGTTGCGATAGCCCTCGCCATCACCCCACCAGAGGCGACGGTTCTGCTGGGCCACGCGAGTTCTGGCCTCGAGCATCTCGTGATCATCGTCGGGGTTGTTGGCAAAGGTAGGACGGTAGCCCCACTCGATGGCCCACTTGTCGTAGTCGTTGATGCGGGGGAAGAGCAGCTCCTGCGTCATGCCGTCCTCGGGCTGTGCCACGTAGTTGAAGCGGGCATAGTCCATGATACTGGGCGTATGGCCGTTCTTGCGAACGAACTCCTTGGAACGCAGAGAGTCAACGGGAACGGTGCTGCTGGAGCCGAAGTTGTGACGCAGACCCAGGGTGTGGCCCACCTCGTGGCTGCTGACGAAGCGGATGAGCTGGCCCATCAGTTCGTCGTCGAACTTCATCTTGCGGGCTGCCTCATCGACGCTGCTTGCCTGAACCATGTACCAGTCGTGAACGAGCGACATCACGTTGTGATACCAACCGATGTGGCTCTCCAGGATCTCGCCGGTGCGGGGGTCGCTGACGTGAGGACCATAGGCATTGGCAATGTCGCTGGCCAAGTAGCGGATAACGCAATAGCGGGCATCCTCCATGCTCATGGTAGAGTCCTCAGGCCACTCCTCGGCGTGGATGGCGTTCTTCCAGCCAGCCTGCTCGAAGGCAACCTGCCAGTCGTTGACACCCATGATGAGGTACTTGCGCCACTGCTTGGGAGTAGCGGGGTCGATGTAGTAGACGATGGGCTTCTTGGGCTCGATGAGCTCGCCACGCTTCATCTTCTCGGCATCCTCGGCGTTCTTGGGCTCGAGGCGGTAGCGAGAGATGTAGATGGTTTTGTCGACACGCTGCTGATCGTCGCTGAAGACGTTGTAGCCCTGGGTGAAGTAGCCGACACGGGGATCGAACTTACGAGCATCCATGGGAACCTTGGGCAGCAGGACGAACGAGATGTTCATGCCAAGGGTAACCTTGCCGGTGGCACGGGCTGCGGGCAGCGAGGTGCTGGTTGAACCAAAGGTCTTGACCAGGCGAACCTCGGTGTTCATGGGGAAGGACTTGATGTCCTCGATATAGCCACCCATCTGGCCGGTCAGGTTATACTGGCGCTTGGCCGACTGGGGCACGCCCAGGGCAGCGTTGTCCTCCATGAAGAACTGCTGTACCTTGATGCGGCTGGCATTGCCCACGCGCTTCTCAATCTTGAAGGTGCCGATGATGGGATTGTTGTTGCTGATGGTGACGGCACGGTTGATGGCGTTGGTCGAGTCGCTGTAGTTCACCAGCAGGTTGGCACGCATCACGATGAAACTGTCGGGAATCTGCTCGAAGTAGATGGTCTGTTCGTTCATCTGCTCACCGCCATACTGGCCGAGGCCAGCGGGGGCAGAGGTGAAGCGGGTCGTGGTGAGGAACTCGCGGCCCATCAGCGAGTCGGGGATGTCGAAGTACCAGGCATCCTTGAGCTTCGTAACATGGAAGAGACCCTCGCGGTCAACCGATGGCTTGGGGGCTGCGGGCTTGGGAGCAGCAGGGGCCGTAGGCTGGGGCTTCTTCTTTTTCTTGAAAATACCTGCCTGGGCAGGAGTTCCAACCATCATGCCGAAGGCAAGCGTCAGCATGAGCATTCCCTTCAGGGAGAAAATAGATTTCATACGCTTTGATATTTGTTTTTAATTTGGTGTATGCACACATTAGATTTGCAAAATTAGTAATAAAAATTAAGAATAGCGGCGGGGGCTTTGCTAAAAAAGTTGAAAAGCGGGAAAAATTCGCGCGTTCTTTTGTGCGCATTAAATAAAAGATGTATCTTTGCAGACAATGAAAATTGTAGACCTAGGCCAACGAAGCCCATATTCTGCAAAAAACAGAAAAAAAGAACACATAAAAATAACTAAAAAAAGAAAGAATCATGACAACATTAATTATCATTGTCGTAGTGGTTGTAGTCATCGCACTCTGGGTGATGGGCATCTACAACGGATTAGTAAAGTGTCGCAACAACCGTGAGAACGCCTTTGCAAACATTGACGTTCAACTGAAGCAGAGATATGACCTGATTCCCCAGCTTGTGGCAACCGTGAAGGGCTATGCCGCACACGAGAAGGAGACTCTCGAAAACGTCATCAACGCACGTAACGCGGCTGTCAACGCCATCGGCATCAACGACAAGATCAAGGCCGACGAGGCCGTAACCAGCGCCCTGGCCGGCCTGAAGGTGACCCTCGAGGCCTACCCCGACCTGAAGGCAAACCAGAACTTCCTGCAGCTGCAGAACGAGGTTAGCGACATCGAGAACAAGCTGGCTGCAAGCCGCCGCTTCTTCAACAGCGCAACCAGGGAGCTGAACAATGCCGTACAGACCTTCCCCGCCGTGCTCTTTGCCGGCAGCTTCGGCTTCCACACCGAGCCCATGTTCGAGATTGCCCAGGAACAGCGCGCAACGCTGGAGAAGGCTCCCGAGATTTCCTTCTAAGAGCCGCTAACAACAAACGATGAGGTACGTAGGACTCTACACTCAACAACGTAGGAACAACAGCAAAAGTCTGTTGCTCCTACTCGCTTTTCCGGCCATCATCCTCTTGCTGGTCTTCGCCTTCTTTGCCCTAATAGGCGGAGAAAGCGGTGGCGGAGAATACTACTACGATGCCTACTACGACCGCTACATCCAGACGTCATCGGGCAGCAGCGGACTGGAATGGGCGTTGAGCCAGACCCTCACGGTCATGCCCTGGGTGGTGCTTATCATTGGCATCTGGTTCCTCATTGCCTACAAGTTCAACACCAGCATGATTCGCCATGCGACCGGTGCCCACGAGGTGACCCGCATGGAGAATCCACGCGTCTACAACATCGTCGAGAACCTGTGCATCGCCGGCGGCATGAACATGCCCAAAATCAACGTCATCGACACGCCCGAACTGAACGCATTTGCCAGCGGCATTGACGAAAAGAGCTACACGGTGACCGTGACAACGGGCATCTGCGAACGGCTGACGGACGAGGAGCTGGAGGGCGTCATCGGGCACGAGCTGACGCACATCCGCAACAAGGACACCCGCCTGCTCATCATCTCCATCATCTTCGTGGGCATCATGGCCACCATCATGAACCTGGCATTCCGCTTTCTCTGGAATACGATACTTTGGGGCGGAAACAGCAGCCGCCGAAACAAGAAGGAAGGCGCAGGCGGTGCCATCTTGGCCCTGCTTATGGTGGCAATATTGGCCGCACTGGGATACTTCTTCACCCTGCTGACACGCTTTGCCATCAGCCGCAAGCGCGAATACATGGCCGATGCCGGCGGTGCCGAGCTGTGCGGCAAACCGTTGGCCCTGGCATCCGCCCTGCGCAAGATTTCCGACATGCCTGCCGCTGCTCCCGATGGCCGCGAGGACATCGCCCAACTCTTCATCATCCACCCCCAGTCCCTGACGGGCGGTATCTCCGAGTGGTTCAGCAGCATGTTCAGCACCCACCCCAGCACCGAGAGCCGCATCCACTATCTGGAACAGTTTTAAGAAAAAATCTATCCCCATGCCCTCTACATCCCGAATCACCCGCCTCCTGCTTTCCCTCCTTCTCTTCCTTCCCCTCACAGCCCCGGCCCAGAAGTTGAACGACTACGCCGAGCGACTGGAGAAATTCGGAAAGGGTGTGCCGCAGGAAGAGGTGTTCTTGCACATGGACAACACAAGCTACTTCCTGGGTGACACCCTGTTCTTTAAGGCCTACCTGCGCCGAAGCGACGGCATGCCCAGCAAGCTGAGCGGCCTGCTCTACGTCGAACTGCTAAACCAGGATGGCTACCTGGTAGAACTGCAGAAAATCAAGATGGACGAGGGATACGGCCACGGGTCTTTTGCCCTGGCCGACACGCTGTATGGCGGATACTACGAACTGCGAGCCTACACACGCTGGCAGCTGAACTGGGGGCAGTACGAACACCCACACACCACGAAGGTCAACCACTGGTTCTACAACAAGAAGATGGAGTATGAGTACTACCGCGACTACGACAAGCTGTACAGCCGCGTCTTCCCCGTCTACGACAAACCGAAGAGGGAGGGCGAGTTTGAGCACAACATGACGACTCGCCCCATGCGCCGCTACTACAAGGCGGACAACGAGCGAGAACTGAGCCTCAGCTTCTACCCCGAGGGCGGTAACCTGATTGCCGGCAAACCGTGCCGCGTGGCATTCCAGGCCGACGACGACCAAGGCAAGCACCAGGAGGGAAAGCTCGTGGTCAAGGACAATGACGGAAACGTGGTGGCCGAGGCACAAACCACAAGCCGCGGGCGAGGCGTCTTCACCTTCACACCCCAGCCCACCCAGAAATACACGGCAGAGTTTGCGGCAGAGAAGCTGAGCGGAAAGGCCAAGCTGCCCCAAGCCGAAGCAGACGGAGTGGCCATGCAGATAGACCAGGCCGAGGGGAACCTGAACATCAGCCTTTCCCCCGCCGGCAGCGCTGCCACCGAGAAGTTAGGACTCACCATCATGAGCCACGGCCTGTTGAAGGCGTTCCTCGAACCGAAGAAGGACAACGCAGGCAATTGCCAGGTGGCCTATCCCACCTCCGAGCTGGAGACGGGCGTCATACAGGTCACCGTCTTTAACGAGGAAGGACGCGTGTATGCCGACCGCCTCGTCTTCGTGCGCCAGCCAGGCTTCCAACCGCAGAACGTAACGGTGTCGGGCATCAGCAGCCAGGCCTATCCGGCCTTCGGCCCCATCTCCATGACCCTGCATGGACAGCCCAACAGCAGCCTCAGCGTGGCCGTTCGCGATGCCTCTCACAGCGAGTACATCTACGACGACGCCAACATCCTGACCGAAATGCTCCTGTGCAGTCAGATAAAGGGTTTCGTGGAGAATCCCAACTACTTCTTTGAGGCCGACGACGAGGAGCACCGCCAGGCACTCGACCTCCTGCTCATGGTGCAGGGATGGCGACGCTATTCCTGGAAGACGATGGCCGTTCCCGACCAGTTCAAACTGGCCCACATGCCCGAGCGGACGGAGACGCTGCTGGGCGAGGTCAATGTGTACCAGAGCATCGAACGAGAGAACCTCTTCGTGCAGAAAATGCGCGACGACCTGACGGCTTTGGGACTGACGGCCGAGGGCATAGCGGCACAGGCTGCAGCGGGCGTGGAAACCAGTCTGATAGCCCAGATGGAGCAGCAGAGCGACCCGCAAGGCGAGTCCTCCACCACCCAGAGCCTGGAACCGAGCACCAGTCCAGGCTTCCTGCCAGAGACGCCCTCCAGCATGTCCTACTCCAACTTCCTCGAGAACGAGGGCGAGCTCAAGCGCGAAGTCATCGTTCACGCCGAGTTTGCACAGCCTGGCGTCAACGGCCAGAAGGGTGATTCGGCCGAAGGCGACGTGACGACCTATAAGAAGGGACAGTTCAAGATTCAGGCACCCGGTTTCGAGGAGGGCCTCTACTTCTTCCTGGCGGCAAGCGACTCGACCAAGTGGGGCAAGAAGGGAAAGCACACGTGGATTGACACGGGAGAGGAGGGATACGACGGCATCATCTACCCCGAGTTCTACGTCAAGCTCTCCCCCATCCGTCCACGCTTCGTCAAGCCTTACACCTACTACCAGATGCAGCTTGCCCCCATCCCCAAGGGCAGCGCACTCATGGTAGATCCCCTCGACGATGCACGCACCATGAAGGAAGTCACCATCGGTGCCCGTCACAGCGGATTGCGCGGCTTTGATGCCAGCAAGCCAGCCTTCGTGGTAGATGCCTACGAGGCCTTCAACGCGGTCTGCGACGCTGGACTCTGCCCCGGCTTCTACATCGGAGGCATGCGCTTCGTCTACGACGTGGCCAAGAACTACATCGGCGACATGAACATGGAGCGCTCCTATTTCACCGACCCCAACACCTTCGAGATACGCTACAACGGAGAGCTCATACAGGGAAAGGGGGCCAACTCACTTATGTCGGACGGCATCAGGAATCTATACAACAACCTGTCGAACCTCGACGAGGTGTATGTCTATACCGACTACTCCCCACGCTTCGAGGGAGACAAGAAATACGAGAAGGACCAGCCCATCGTCACCATCGACCTCCATCGCTACACCGACGACAGCAAGCGCAAGACATGGCGCGACCGACGCTACATCCTCTACGGATACTCCGTCTGCGAGGACTTCTACCACCCCGACTACAGCAAGCGTCCCCTCCCCACCACCAAGGACTACCGCCGCACCCTCTACTGGAACCCCAACGTGCAGCTCAACACCAAGGGCGAGGCCAACATCAAACTATACAACAACAGTAAGTCGACCCAGATTCTCGTCAGCGCAGAAGGAATGACCGCAAAGGGCGACCTGCAAACCCTGCTCAGCAGTCCGGAAAGCAGATAATCCACCCACCTTAAACCCTGATGCCATGCCTTCTACATCCCGAATTGCCTATCTCCTGCTTTCCCTCCTTCTCTTCCTCCCTCTCACGGCCCCGGCCCAGTCGCTTGACTACTACGCCAATCGCCTGGAGAAGTTCGGAAAGGGTGTGCCGCAGGAGAAGGTGTTCGTGCACATGGACAACACGTGCTACTTCCTGGGCGACACCATCTTCTACAAGGCCTACGTCACGCGTGGCGACAACCAACTGCCCACGCAGGTCAGCCGTGTGCTCTACGTCGAGCTGCTCAACAACGACGGCTACCTCGTGGAGCGACAGATACTGCGCCTCAAGAACGGTCAGGCACACGGTTCCTTCTGCCTGGCCGACACGCTCTACTGGAACCCCGACCTGCAGCTCGACGAACAGGGACACGCCGAAGTAACGTTCTACAACAACAGCCGTACCACCTTCCCCACCGTCAGTGCCGAAGGCCTGACAGACAAAGGAGAAGTACTGAGTACTGACCAATCCCTAAACAACTAAACGACTAATCCCCTAAACAACTAAATAACATGCAAAACATCGTATCACAATTCGCCATCCGTGGCACTGTCAGCGAGATCAAGCCTCTGGGCGAGGGTCTCATCAACGACACCTACAAGGTAACCACTGTGGAGCCCGACGCTCCCGACTACGTCCTGCAGCGCATCAACACCAACGTCTTCCCCGACGCCGACATGGTGATGCGCAACATCAAGGCCGTAACCTCCCACATCCGCCAGAAGCTCAAGGCCAAAGGCGAGGACGACATCGACCGCAAGGTGCTCACCTTCATCCCCTCGAAGGAGAATCCCGAACAGCTCTACGTCACCGTTCCCTCCCCCTCGGGAGAGTCGGAGTGGGGCTTCTGGCGCCTCATGATCTTCATCCCCAACGCCATCACCAAGCAGGCCGTCAATCCCGACTCGAGCCGCGCTGCTGGCAAGGCCTTCGGAAATTTCCAGGCTATGCTCGCCGACATCCCCGTTGAGCTGGGCGAGACCATCAAGGACTTCCACAACATGGAGTTCCGCCTCCAGCAGCTCCGCGAGGTCATTGCCAACGATCCCGCAGGCCGCGTCGGGGAGCCCGAGGTGCAGGCCATGCTCACGGAGATTGACAAGCGTGCCGACGAGATGTGCAAGGCCGAGCGCATGGGACGCGAAGGCATCCTGCCCAAGCGCGTCTGCCACTGCGACACGAAGGTCAACAACATGATGTTCGACCAGCAGGACAACGTGCTCTGCGTCATCGACCTCGACACCGTCATGCCCAACTTCATCTTCTCCGACTACGGCGACTTCCTCCGCACTGGTGCCAACCGTGTGGCCGAGGACCACCCCAACATGGCGGAAGTGCAGTTCGACATCGACATCTTCAAGGCCTTCACCGAGGGCTACCTCTCCAGCGCCAAGTCCTTCCTCCTGCCCGTCGAGATAGAGAACCTGCCCTACGCCACCGCACTCTTCCCCTACATGCAGTGCGTACGCTTCCTGTGGGACTACCTCAGCGGCGACAAGTACTGGAAGGTGAAGTATCCCAACCACAACTTCGTGCGCGCCAACAACCAGCTCCACCTCCTGCTCAGCATCGAGCAGCACTGGGACGAGATGAAGCAGTTTATCCAAAGCAAACTCTAATCTTTTGTAAAGGAATATACCCTATTAAGCCCCTTCTCCTTGCCTCGTTTCAAGAGCGGAGAAGGGGCTTTCGTATACTAAATACGGATAGCAGAAACGCTTCGAATGAAATAATAAGCGGATAGCAGAACCGTCCCGGCTTTTCCCAGAAAAAGTAGCCTTTACACATGAAATTATGAGAGATCATGATGGCAAGTCTAAATAATTTTGTAACTTTGCAAACGAAAGTCGCCCGAAAAAGTGTATTAAACACTCAAAAAGTCGCCCGAAAAAGTGTATTAAATAAGCAAAAAGTCGCCCGTTTCTCTGTTGCACATTTACGCAATGCATTAATATTCACAAATATATGTATCGCAGAAAGATTGAAGATATTCTACTCCGATGGAAAGAGACTCCAGATCACAAGCCATTGGTCATAAAAGGTTGTCGCCAGTGTGGTAAGACCAGCTCGGTTAAAGCATTTGCAAAGCTACACTATAAACATGTTGTATACATGGATTTTCATGAGCAAAAGGAACTGCGTACGCTTTTTGAAGGATCGTTGAAAATAGATTATCTTACGGTTGTGATATCGGCAGCCATTCCCGATGCAACATTCGTTCCCGGCAAGACTTGTATTATTCTTGACGAGATACAAGATTGTCCACAGGCACGTGCATCACTGAAATTCTTCAAGCTTGATGGCAGGTATGATGTTATTTGCACCGGTTCTCTGTTAGGTGTAAATGGATATAAATCAGAAGAGCGACAGAAGGAAGAGGAGGCTGCATCCGTTCCTGTAGGCTTTGAAACTATTGTTGACATGTATCCAATGGACTTTGAAGAATGGCTTTGGGCAAACCAGATACAGCAACCTGTTATAGACTTGCTGAAACAATTTATGCAGAATGAATCACCCGTTCCCGAAGCATTACATCAACGCATGCGACAACTCTTGCTTGAATACGTCATCGTTGGAGGAATGCCGGAAGCGGTCAGCACATTCCTCAACACACATGATGTGAACCAGATGGTTGCTGTGCAAAGGGCCATCATTGACGAGTACAAGGTTGATATGGTGAAGTATGCACGGTCGGAAGATAAGCCACGCATACGAGAGTGCTTTGAGTCAATACCTCGCCAGTTGAGTCGTGACAACAAGAAATTCACTTATTCAGTAGTGCGAAAGGGCGGCCGCAGTAAAGAATATGTTGGTTGCCTGCAATGGATAGAGGATGCAGGCATCGTGCGCCGATGCCATAACCTCAGCATCACTGAACTGCCACTGAGCGGAAATGCTCTGCAAGATTGTTTCAAAATATACATGGCAGACACTGGGCTTTTCATCAGTATGCTCGATGAGGGTACACAATCAGATATTCTGCAAGGGCGTCTTGGAAGTTTCAAGGGTGCAATCTACGAAAATGTGATGGCTGACATTCTGGGCAAGATGGGTCGCAAACTCTATTATTTTCAAAAACCAGATAGCATCGAGATAGATTTTGTGATGCGCTATCAAGGAGAATGCACTCCACTGGAATGCAAGGCACGTACAGGTAATGCTAAATCCATGCAGACACTGTTGAAACACCCCGAAAAGTATCATGTGTATCATGCTCTGAAACTGGGTGACTACAACGTTGGTCGTAGTGGCCACTTACTCACACTACCATTCTATATGGCATTCTTGCTTACAGAGATTTAATAACATGACAAAGACATTCGAGGCATTCCAATACTACTGGAGAAGCATCTTGACGACGAGTCCGGGGGCAGACTTGTCGCCTGGCGTGGAAGCCTGCAGACCGACACGCTGGATGGTGCGACCGGGGATGACAAGGCGATGACCGTGGATGGTCACTTCGCGAGTGATGTCTACCGCCTCGTTGCCTGCCAGATCCTGTGCCATGACATGCAGACCAGACTTATCTATCGGGTCAGGATAGGAGATGGTAAGCTGGTCGTAATAGCCGAAGACGCCGAGGGGTGCCTCCACGTCGGTAGCCTGAATGCCCACTTTTGCACGAGGTTGGAACCAACGACGTCCATCAAGGCGTTCAAGAGCAGCTACGGCAACGGCACCAGAGGGATACCGCGAAGCCAGGACGTACGGCACGGCGCCCTTGGCCTGGACCGTCGGCAATGGCATGCGGCGTGAAACACGGGCGGGAGCCTCCTCGCGGCAAGTGGTGCCGGGTTTATGAGGGTCGTACCACGTCTCACGCTCATCCAGCAACCAACTATCGTGAAGCATGACGCTATCCACGTGCAGGTCGTCATCCATGCCGAAGGGTTCTGCCAGACGATGCCAGCGGACGGCACGAACCACCTCGTCGAGACGATGCTTGACATCGCGGCAGGTTGTAGGAAAGACATGATCGGACTTGCCGTTGGGCAGGGAGCCGGCATACGGGTGACGCATGATGCCAATAAGGCATCCCAGTCCGGCAGCCATGTAGGGTTCGTCCTCACAGTTGACGAGTCCCTGGCATCCATCTTCGGGACGCTGCCCCAACACCTGCAACACACGCTTGAGGGTTACGGGTATTGCCATGAACGTCTCTACGTCATAGGTGCGGAATACATCCGAGACACGCGCCAGGCTGGCATCCAGTTCGGGCGTGTCAGTAACGGTGGGACCTTTGGGCGAGGCGTGTTCTATATAAAGGTCGGGGGATATCTCGTGCGCTACCTCGGTAAGCATTTTGCGCCAGTTCACATCGGTCTGACGACGGCCATAGTCAACCTTCAGATAGTCCATACCGGCTGCATGCGCTACAGCCATCTGACGGCGCCAGTACTCACGTTCCTGCTCATGATAGGGGTCAAGGGGCGACTCCTGTGCACAGACCCATCCGGCCAGTCCCTTCCAACCGTAGGACTTGATGCGGGCTGCCAAGTCGGCAATTCGCTTTACCTCGTACCCCTGAAAGGAAGGGAAGCGCTCGGTGTCAAGACTCACCAGGCCATAGTACTGGTCGATGACCGGCTTGTACTGCAAGGGCATGTCCCACGAGTCGTCCAGCAAGAAAAGCACATCCTCCCTGATACGTGGGAAGAAGCTGGCCCAGTCTTGCCACTCGCCCTTGCCAAAGATGTTCTGCTCAGTCATCATATTGCGCGTATCGCCCTCGTAGCTGACACAGAAGCCTTGAATATTCCAGGTGCAGAAGTAGTCCGGCGCCTTACTGGGCTCGGAGGGAATGAGCGAAGTGGGCAGCGGCTGTGCCACCATGGATGACAGGGAGAGCAGAGAGACCAGGATGGTCAAGATTGATTTTCTCATAATATCAGATTTTTTGCAAAGATAATGATATTTACACGAAAACACAATAAATGGCCTGTTTTTTCTGATTATGTAAAAAAGTCTGCGTGCTAAGTTTCTTGTATCGAGTTTTTTTACTACCTTTGCAGAGGTGTATGTTTGTATACTATTTTAAATATTTCACTATATGGCAAACGTAGATTTCAAGTACGCTCCCATGTTTCAGCTGGGAGAAGACAAGACCGAGTATCGCCTGCTGACGAAGGAGGGCGTGTCGGTAAGTGAGTTTGAGGGCAAGGAAATCGTCAAGGTGTCAAAAGAGGCACTGACGATGCTGGCCCAGGAGTGCTTCCACGAGGTTGAGTTCAAGCTGCGTCGCGAGCACAACCTGCAGGTAGCCAAGATTCTGCAGGATCCCGAGGCAACAGAGAATGACAAGTACGTGGCACTGCAGTTCCTGCGCAACGCAGAGACCGCAGCCAAGGGCATCCTGCCCTTCTGCCAGGACACCGGTACCGCCATCATCCACGGCGAGAAGGGTCAGCAGGTATGGACAGGCTTTGAGGACGAGGAGGCACTGAGCCGCGGTGTGTACAACACCTTCACGCAGGATAACCTGCGCTACTCGCAGAACGCTCCCCTGAACATGTACGACGAGGTGAACACCAAGTGCAACCTGCCCGCACAGATCGACATCGAGGCCTGCGAGGGTGCCGAGTACAAGTTCGTATGCGTGGCCAAGGGTGGTGGCTCGGCCAACAAGACCTACTTCTACCCCATGACCAAGGCGCTGATCCAGAACGAGGGCACACTGCTGCCCTGGCTCGTTGAGGAGATCAAGCACTTCGGTACGGCTGCCTGTCCTCCCTACCACATCTGCGTGGTTATCGGTGGCACCAGCGCTGAGAAGAACTTGCTGACCGTGAAGCTGGGCTCTATCAAGTACTACGACTCGCTGCCCACGACAGGCGACGAGACCGGCCGTGCCTTCCGCGACCTCGACCTCGAGGAGAAGCTGCTGAAGGAGGTCTACAAGATTGGTCTGGGTGCACAGTTCGGTGGCAAGTACCTGGCACACGACATCCGCGTCATCCGTCTGCCTCGCCACGGTGCTTCGCTGCCCGTCGGCATGGGCGTAAGCTGCTCGGCCGACCGCAACATCAAGGCAAAGATCAACAAGGACGGTATCTGGATTGAGAAGATGGACGAGAATCCCGCAGAGCTGATTCCCGCAGAATATGCCAAGGCTGGCGAGGGTGCCAACACCATCGAGATCGACCTGAACCAGGGCATCGACGCTGTTCGCAAGGAGCTGAGCAAGTATCCCGTGAGCACCCGCGTAAACCTGAAGGGTACCATCATCGTGGCTCGTGACATCGCACATGCCAAGATCAAGGCACGTCTGGACGCTGGCGAGGGCATGCCTCAGTACTTCAAGGACTACCCCGTGCTGTACGCTGGTCCCGCCAAGACTCCAGAAGGCTATCCTTGCGGTTCGATGGGTCCCACCACGGCTGGTCGTATGGACCCCTACGTTGACGAGTTCCAGGCTAATGGCGGCAGCCTCGTGATGATTGCCAAGGGTAACCGTGCACAGTGCGTCACCGACGCCTGCCAGAAGCATGGCGGCTTCTACCTGGGCACCATCGGTGGTGTGGCAGCAGTTCTGAGCCAGAGCAGCATCAAGAGCATCGAGTGCGTGGAGTATCCCGAACTGGGTATGGAGGCCGTTTGGAAGATTGACGTTGAGAACTTCCCCGCCTTCATCCTCGTTGACGACAAGGGCAACGACTTCTTCAAGCAGCTCAAGCCCTGCGCCGGTTGCACCATTCTCTAGTCCGCACTATCAGGCAAGAATAGACAGTTGAGAATCTGATAATTTGAGAATAGGCTGGCACTTCACTTTGAATGCCAGCCTATTTCCTTTTTTTCTTATGCCTCTTCCTCGTAGTGTTGGAAGAGGAAATCGTTGTAGGGATATTTCTGCACGTGAAGTTCGCGTACCTTTTTATATAATATATCCTTCAGTTCGTCTATGTTGGTGTTCTCGCGGGCAGAAATGAAGAGGCAGTCGCCATTCATCTTGGCCATCCAGGTCTGCATCATCTCCTGAAGCGAGATGTTCTCGCGAGTTGCCGGCGTAAGGTCGTCGGCATCCTTCTCCACCCAACTGTAGGCATCCACCTTGTTGAAGAGGAGCATGGTGGGACGGTCGGCACAGCCGAGGTCGTTGAGCGTCTTCTCCACCACCTTGATCTGGTCCTCAAAGTCGGGGTGCGAGATGTCTACGACGTGGACGAGGAGGTCGGCCTCGCGCACCTCGTCGAGCGTTGACTTGAAGGAGTCAACGAGGTCGGTGGGCAGCTTGCGAATGAATCCTACCGTATCGGAAAGCAGGAAGGGGAGGTTGTCGATGATGACCTTGCGCACGGTTGTGTCCAGCGTGGCAAAGAGTTTGTTCTCGGCAAACACCTCGCTCTTGGCGAGCAGGTTCATCAGGGTACTTTTGCCAACGTTGGTATAGCCGACGAGCGCCACACGAATCATTCGTCCGCGGTTGCTGCGCTGCGTCGTCTTCTGGCGGTCGATGTCGGCCAGTCGCTGCTTGAGCAGAGCCATGCGATTGAGGATGATGCGGCGGTCCATCTCGAGCTGCGTCTCACCCGGACCACGCAGACCTACGGAACCCTTTCCGCCACCACCGCCGGAGCCACCACCCTGGCGCTCGAGGTGCGTCCACAGACGCTGCAGGCGAGGCAGCATGTAGCGATACTGCGCCAGTTCGACCTGCGTCTTGGCATTGGCCGTCTGGGCTCGCATGGCAAAGATGTCGAGGATAAGGCTGGTTCGGTCCAGCACCTTGACCTTCAGTACCTGTTCGATGTTGCGCAGCTGCTTGGCGCTCAACTCATCATCAAAGATGACCATGTCGACATCGCGCTCTGCATCCTCCTCTGCCACGATAAAGTCACGAATCTCCTCCAGCTTACCCTTTCCCAGATAGGTCACCTGGCTGGGGCCGTTGGCACGCTGGGTGATGCGCTTGATGGTCTCGGCTCCTGCCGTCTCGGCGAGAAACTCCAGTTCATCCAGATACTCCTTCGTCTTGCGCTCGTCCTGCTGGGGTGTGATAAGGCCAACGAGGATGGCACGCTCGGGTCCCGTCTGGATGACGTTATGATACTTGACGTCCGTCATTCCCTCCTCAAAAGGCAATGACGAACGACTCGAATTATAGTGCTTGCTTCTGCTTGTCTTCATATAAATCTTTTAAGGGTTGAGGCCAAAGCCCGAATCCTTTCTTACTTAACCTGTACGACCAGGTACTTGCTTACGCTCCAGAACTGCTGGGGGTTGGTGATATGCAACTCATACTCTCCCTTGGCGTCCTTGACGAGCTGGTAGCTGCCCGAAGGATGACTGGTCAGCAACTTGGCGCTCTTGGAATAGAAACGGATGTCTTTGTCGTATCGGATGTCAATCTGTGTAAAGTAGCCCTTGTTAAAACTGCTGTTCTTCAATACATCGCCGCTATCCAGAATCTTCTGCTCCTTCAGCTCGCTGCGAGTACCGAAGACGAACCATGCCGTGTTCAGTTCCTTGTCCTGAGCAGCCACCTCGGCCGTCTTCTGCTCGTTCTCGGTTGTCAGGGTTGACACGTCCTCGCTCAGCTGCTCTATCTTTTCGCCCTGCTCGGCAATGACCTGGTCACGCTCGGCCAGCTGGGCCTGCAGTTCCTGGATGCGTGCCGTCTGGGTCTTCATCTCTGCCTCGAGCATGTCGAGGTGCTTCTGCAAGCTGGACAGATTGGCCGACGACTTCGACAACTTGTTCTTCAACTGATTGATCAGTTCGCGGTTCTGCTGCATCTGCTGCTGAATAAACTGCATGTTCTCTGCCACGAGTTCCTTTTGCGATGTTTCAACATTGCCGTCCTTTATGTCGACGCGGCCTTCGGCCTCCTTGATGAGACGGAAACCCTCCTCAACCTGGGCTGCCATATCCATGAAGTCCTCCAGTTCCTTGGCCTGATTGGCATTTACAGCCTTCAGCGAATCAATCTCGCGCTGAGCTGCCAGTTCCGACTCGGACATGCCTTGCTTACCACCACAAGCCATCAGCATCATAGCGCCCATGGCCAAAACGAATAATTTTTTCATTGTATTCTAAATCAAGTTTGGGTCAAACTCCTTCTTCTTTTTACTTTTTGGCGAAGGTTTGACAATTGTTTTATCTGCTCTCTCTGGCACGGCCGCCTCTGCAGCCTGCACCTTTTCTTTACTTTTTCTTTCTGAACGCTCTTCGTCCGTCTGCTCCTTGCCACCTACAACGATGACAAACTCGCCGCGCGGCTCGTTTGCCTCAAAGTGAGCCAGGACCTCTGCCAGTGTGCCTCGAACGCTCTGCTCGTGCACCTTCGAAATCTCGCGGCAGCAACTCACGGGGCGCTCCGGTCCAAAGACTTCGACGAACTGCTGCAGCGCCTTCACTACGCGATGGGGCGATTCGTAGAAGATGATTGTACGCGGCTCGTCCTTCAGTTCTTCAAGGCGTGTCTGGCGTCCCTTCTTCTGTGGCAGGAAACCCTCGAAGCAGAACTTGTCGCAGGGAAGACCCGACGAAACCAGGGCTGGCACAAAGGCCGTTGCGCCTGGCAGGGTTATCACCTCTACACCGGCCCGGATGGCCTCTCGGGCAACCAGGAACCCGGGGTCGCTGATGCCTGGCGTTCCGGCATCGCTCACCACGGCAACCGTGTCCCCAGCCTTCAGCCGCTCCACGACGTGCTGCACCGTCTGATGCTCGTTGAATTTATGGTACGACTGCATCGGCACGTGTATGTCGAAGTGCTTCAAGAGTATGCCAGAAGTGCGCGTGTCCTCGGCCAAAACCAGGTCGGCCTCACGCAGAACCCGGAGGGCCCTCATCGTGATGTCCTCCAAATTCCCTACGGGAGTAGGTACAAGATACAGTGTTCCCATACTGCAAAAGTACGAAATAATTCACAATCCACAACTCATAATTCAGGATTATTTATTCTATTTTTATATTTTTAACCTCTTTTATAGAGGATAATTCCGTCAGAAGTAGTACTTTTGTGTGAAAATTGCCCCACAAATCTCATTACCACTTAGCATGACACACATCCAAGACACAAATGGAGAAATGATGCGCCGAGGACGGATTGAGGTCATCTGCGGATCCATGTTCTCTGGCAAGACGGAGGAACTCATCCGCCGCATGAAGCGCGCCCACTTTGCCCATCAGCGCGTCGAGATCTTCAAGCCCTCCATCGACATACGTTACAGCGACGAGGAGGTGGTGAGTCACGAGGGCAACACCATTCCCAGCACACCAGTGGACAGTTCGGCCAGCATCCTGCTCATGGGCAGCGACTCCGACGTCGTGGCCATTGACGAGGCACAGTTCTTCGACGAGGGCATCGTCGACGTCTGCAACCAACTGGCCAACCGAGGCATTCGCGTCATCGTGGCCGGCCTCGACCTCGACTTCCGCGGACAGCCATTCGGTCCCATGCCCGCCTTGTGTGCCATTGCCGACGATGTACACAAGGTCCATGCCATCTGCGTCAAGTGTGGCGCCCTGGCCTACATCTCCCACCGCATCGTAGCCAGTGAGAAGCAGGTGCTGCTGGGCGAAAAGGCGGAGTACGAACCCCTCTGCCGCGAATGTTACCGACTAAGCAAAGAATCATGAGAAAAGAGATTACCTTCGACACATTTGCCCGCGGACTCATCATCATTGCGGGCATTCTGGCAGCCTACTTCCTGCTCGACCGCCTCAGCGACGTCCTGCTGCCCTTCTTCGTGGCATGGCTGCTGGCCTACCTTATATATCCTCTCGTCACGTTTCTTCAGTACCGATGCCACCTGCGCTTCCGCATCCCATGCATCGTCCTGGCACTCATCCTCTTCCTGTCCGTCTTTGCCGGCATCCTGGCCATCGTCATCCCTCCCACCGTACGCGAGATATCTCATCTGCGAGGCGACATCGTCCGCATGGTCAACGAGTTCGGCGAGTCGCCACTTGCTACGCAAATAGACCTCTACCTGCGCCAGAACTTCGACGAGAAGAGCATCTCGCAGATTTTCCAGAACGAAGATGCCATGTCGATTATCCAGATGGGAGCAAGCAAGATATGGGGCGTGCTCACGAACGCCTTCAGCCTGATCAAGGGCGTGCTGGGTGCTTTCATCATCCTGCTCTACCTCTTCTTCATCCTGATGGACTATGAATCCATCTCCGACGGTTTCGTCAATCTTTTTCCCCGTTCACAGCGCGGTACTGCCTCGATGATTCTCGAGGACGTGAAGAAGGACATGAACTCCTATTTCCGCGGGCAAGCACTCATCGCCCTCATCGTCGGCATCCTCTTCAGCATCGGCTTCAGCATCGTCGGCCTGCCCATGGCCATAGGCCTGGGCGTCTTCATTGGCGTACTCAACCTTGTCCCCTACCTGCAGATGCTGGGCATCGTTCCGGCCTGCCTGCTCATCCTCCTTCGGTCCACACAGACGGGAGAAAGCTTCTGGCTGTTGCTCTTCTACTGCTTCATCGTCTTCTTGGTCGTACAAGGCATCCAGGACATGATCCTCACGCCCCGCATCATGGGCAAAATGATGGGTCTGCGTCCCGCCATCATCCTCCTCTCACTCTCCGTCTGGGGTAGTCTGCTCGGATTCATCGGCCTCATCATCGCCCTCCCCCTCACCACGCTGCTCATCTCCTACTACCGCTTCTTTATTCTCAAAGAAAGGAGAATAGGAGACCCCAGAAATGCAGAAGTAGACTGGAAAACCATTGAAAAAGAAGCAGAAAAGCAGTAAAAATCCTCTTTTTGTCATTTTTTTAATCGGGAAAATCCTTTTTTTAATTTTTTTATTGTACCTTTGCACCCGCTAATCAAAATATTAGCTCATCTTGGTTTGGTCCGCTAGCTCAGTTGGTAGAGCACAACACTTTTAATGTTGGGGTCTTGGG
>JAKSLN010000048.1 GCA_024401165.1 Bacteroidaceae bacterium | reverse complement strand
GCACGTTGCCCCAATAGTAAACCAATCGCACCAAGGAGGATTGATTTACCCGCACCAGTTTCGCCCGTGATGACTGTGAATCCATTTTCAAAGTCGATGTCCAGCGTCTCTATTAACGCGTAGTTTTGTATGTAGAGATGTTGCAGCATTCTATTTTATTTTGTCCCATTCACTGCTTTGAGATGGGTCGATATTTGATAGTATGTTATATACGGTCTCGCGTTCTTTGCTGGTTCCTTTCCCTTCGAAGATGTTCACAAGTTCGTCGCGCTTATACTCTGTGAAGAGCTGAGGCAGTTGGCTCATTGTCTTTGCTTGGTGTGAAGCATCCAATAGCTCTAATGCTTCTGCGATGGCAGCTCTTCCCTTTTCTGTGTCATCTGCCATTTGGTCAAGTCCTTCCCTGTGATACTTGTAGACAAGTTGGCGATAGGATTCCATTGAACCATCCATGAGGTCATTGAGAAGTCCAAAGCGATTCTTATTGTCACCAAATGCTTTCCATCCATTGTATCCAAGGTTTTCTGCAGTACTACAAATATCTTCTGCCGTCTGAAATACTTGTGTGCCTGCCAGAGGAGCCATGCTGTCCAAGTCGTATCCGATTATCATGTGTGCATAATAGGCCAGCACTGCAACCAGGTTGTTGTCTAACCGGTCTGGACCTTGGTATTCAAACTGGTCGGTAGTCTGAAAGTTAAAATCGAAGTTTGGATCCTTCGTTGCGTAGGTTGTTGTTGTGTAAGTACTATTGTAGACTGGGCGGCTAACATTGACGGTTAGTGAACACTTAAATGAGTTGTCCGTATCGCTGTAAGTGTTTACCGTGACACCAAAGTTGCAGCGTATTCTCTCGTTTTCACGGAAGTGCATTCCCGTCCAGTTGTGTTCGTTTAAGAAACTCTCCATCTTTTGTTGCAGAGCCTCGAACACGTCCGTACGAGTCGTATTGCCCACTTGTTGGTGGTTAATACTAACCTTTGCCTCCAACTCTTGGGCTTGCAATGACTGGACCGTGGATAGTAATCCCAATGTAAGGAATGCTCCAGATGTGATTTTTTTAAGTGTTTTTAATACGGTTAACGAGTTCATTTATGATGTCGTTGGCTACCTCTGTCTTCTTTTTTAGAGGAAATGTTTTACAATCGTCGTGCGAGATGATGGATATCTTGTTCGTGTCATGTTGGAAACCCGCACCATTGTCTCTTAATGAATTCAGGACGATGAAGTCTAGGTTCTTCTTTTTCAGTTTCTCCTGAGCATGTGTTTCTTCATCGTTCGTCTCTAAAGCAAAACCGACAAGTACCTGGTCGCTTCTTTTCATTGTCCCAATGGCTCTTGCGATGTCTTGTGTCGGTTGAAGGTGGAGCACAAGCTCACCTTTCTCTTCTGCAAGAACTTCTCGTTTTATCTTCTGGCCAGCCTTTGTTACAGGTTTGAAGTCTGCTACTGCTGCACAAAGAATTCCCGCGTTGCATTGAGGGAAAAGCGACGTAGCTGCTTCGTACATTTGCTGGGCACTTTCCACATTTGTGCGATGAATGTTGGAGTGCGATGTCGTTAGTTGAACGGGGCCACAGACGAGTTCTACTATAGCACCACGTCTTGCGCATTCTTCTGCTAAGGCTATGCCCATTTTCCCGCTTGAATAGTTGCCAATGAAACGAACAGGATCAATCTTCTCATAAGTGGGACCAGCCGTGATTAGCACTTTTTGACCATCAAGATCCTTTTCTGCAAAGAACTCTTCGAGTACTTCGATGATGCGGTCGGGTTCTTCCATCCTTCCTTTACCTTCCAACTTGCTTGCAAGAAAACCCGTACCAGGTTCGATTATGTGGTTGCCATAACTCAGCAACGTCTGCAAGTTCTTTTGTGTACTGGGATGGGCATACATGTCAAGATCCATCGCAGGAGCTACAAAGACGGGCGCTTTCATGCTCAGATAGGTCGTGATAAGCATGTTGTCGGCAATTCCATTAGCCATTTTTCCTATTGTGCTTGCCGTTGCCGGAGCTATCACCATGGCATCAGCCCATAATCCAAGGTCCACGTGACTGTGCCAAGAACCATCATTTCGCGAAAAGAATTCGCTTACGACAGGTTTCTGCGTAAGTGTACTTAGGGTCAACGGTGTAATGAACTCCTTTCCTGAAGGTGTGATTACAACTTGTACCTCTGCACACTTCTTGATGAGGCCTCTGATGAGCAGGCATGCCTTGTATGCAGCAATACTGCCCGTTATTCCCAGAACTATTTTCTTACCCTGCAGCATGTTGTTTATTTCATTGCGTATTTTAATCTCAATTGTGTAAATACATATTTGGTATTTAATGAGAAGTCTGCGCCTTGAACCCATCCATAATATCCTGGGTCGCTGTTCAGGACATCTTGCACGCGCTTGCCCTTGTATTTGCCAAAGTTAATGATCTCTTCTCCCTTGTCGTTGTATACCAAGCGACCAGCATAGTCAACGTTGTTGGTCATCCTGCTGTATTCTGCTAAGAATGCAACATCGTTTTTGAGGTCGTTTGGATACTTGTCCAATTGCGCCATTAAAACCTCGTATGTTGCACGAGTGTCGGCCAGCGCACTGTGCGCATTTTCCAAGTCTTTGCCACAATAGTATTTGTATGCGGCAACAAGCGTTCTGCGCTCTAGTTTATGGTAGATGTTTTGTACGTCAACAAATTTGCGCTTTGATAGGTCTAGCAAAACCCCCGCGCGCATGAATTCCTCGACTAACAAAGGAATGTCAAAGCGATTTGAGTTGAAACCGGCTAAATCACATCCGCTAAATGTCTTTGCCAGCATTGAGGCAACTTCCTTGAAAGTGGGGCAGTCTTGTACGTCGCTGTCATAAATGCCGTGAACTGCGCTGGCCTGCTCGGGAATGTGGACGGTTGGGTTGATGCGCATCGAACGGCTCTCTTCGTTGCCGTTGGGTTCCACTTTGATATAGCAGAGCTCAACAATACGGTCTTTAGCAACATCAATGCCTGTTGTCTCCAGATCGAAGAAGATGATAGGGTTCTTGAGATTAAGTTTCATGAGAACTAATCTTCAATTATTTTTCTATTAAAATGAATTTATTCGTTTAACATCATAGGCATTAGCAGCATGAGCACTTCATCCTGCTCGTTAGCCTCAGCGGGGACGATGATGCCGGGACGGCTGGGATCAGCCAACTGGAGTGTAAGGTTACTGCAATCCATGACGTTTGCAATCTCCAGCATGAACTGACTGCTGAACCCAACGCTTATGGGGGAGTTGTCGTATTCGCAATACAGGTTTTCCTCTGCGGAGGTTGCATAGTCGTTGTCCTGTCCAGTAAGCTTCATAAGGTTGTTTTCCAGATGTACCTTCATGAGTCCGCTGCTCTGGTTGCAGAATACGCTTACGCGTTTCAGCGCACCAATCAGAGATGCGCGGTCAACGGTTGCCTGATAGGGATTGCTTACGGGAATCACGGCGTTATAATTGGGATATCGACCTTCGATGAGGCGGAAATACAATTCGAATTCGGGAGCCTGGATAAGTGCCTTTTCGTTGTCGAAGTTAAGTACGACACTTTCGCAATCCTTGCCTACGACACTCTTAATGATGCTGGCAATCTTCTTGGGAAGGATGAATCCGCCTTCAAAGCCTGGCTGAACGGTGCGGTTGATGTTGCGAACCAACTTTCGACCATCCGTTCCAGCAAAGATGATGTGGTCGTTCTTGATGTCAATGTAGATGCCCGTCATGACCATGCGGATTTCGTCGTTGGCCGTTGCAAAAAGGCAACGGCTGATACCATTTAACAAAGCCTCGGTGGGTAGTGTGATCTGTGTTGCATCAGGATTGATGTCTTGCTGGAGGGGGAAGGGCTCTGCATCCTGACTCATTACGCTGAAAGAACCAGACTGGTGGAAACCCAGTAACTCGTGAGTGTCAGAAATGTATTCAAAAGTTAGAGGTTGCTCTGCCAGCTCTTTGATAGAGTCCATCATCTTCTTGGCGTCAACGCAGAACATGGCGTCGTCTGTCATGTCGATGATTTCGACGGACGTGATGAAATACTTCTCGCTGTCGCTTGCTGTGATGGTGATTTTGTTGTCACGTACATTAAACAGGAAGCAATCGAGAATGGGCATGGAGTTCTTTGCACCCATTACTTTGCTTGCTGCAGAGAGGTGGCTATAAAGAGCCGAGCTTGATACTGTAAATTTCATAGTTTATATTTGCTTTTTATTTGTTTTCGTTGTCTTTTTCGCGTACATTATTTTACGGCAAAGTTAAGAATATTCTCCTTAATCTGCAAAAAAAACGGGTCTAAAGTTGGTATATGCCGAAAAAGTATTGTATCTTTGCGCAAAAAACATGGAAACGGGTCTTTAATGCGTCTCTTTCGCGTGCTTAAACCTTATTTTTGAGATTATAAATTTTAAAAATTATACCACAATGGAAATTACTGGAAAAATTATTGCCGTTCTGCCTGAGCGTTCAGGCGTTTCTGCCCGTTCAGGCGCAGAATGGAGATGTGCTACTTATGTTTTAGAAACCATGGAGCAGTATCCTCGTAAGATGTGTTTCGAAGTATTTGGTTCCGATCGCATTCAGCAGTTGAACATTCAACCTGGGCAGAGTTATACCATTTCTTTTGATATTGATGCTCGCGAGTATCAGGGTCGTTGGTTCAACAGTATCCGTGCTTGGAAGGCGGAGACACCTGTTGCTGCACCCGTTGGTGCTCCTGCTGCTCCCGAGGCACCTTTTGCTAATGCTCCTGCAGCTCCCTTCCCACCGGCTACAGAGACGCCTGCAGTTCAGCAGCAACCAGCTTCTTCTGATCCCTTTGGTGGTGGCGACACCGATTTGCCTTTTTAACGCTATATTTTAAGTTTGGCAGATTGCCAGATAAAGACAACCCTTCACTTTTCCCTTTTTTATGCTCGAGAAACGTGAAGGGTTTGCTTTTTATAGTATTTTTTTCCTTATCCCCAAGACTGTAAGGATTGCCGGTTCCCCCTTCTTTTATTCAATGTTGAATTCGTTGATGAAGTTGATGATGCGATCAACTTCCTCGTAGGATAGGATTGGAGATAACGGGAGCGACAGTTCCTCCTTGTGGATTCGCTCTGTTACGGGGAAGTGCATTTCGTTCCACTCAGGGAAGGCTACCTGCTGATGAGGCGCAATAGGATAGTGTATAAGCGTCTCAACTCCATGTTGTTTTAGGTAATCTTGCAAAGCCTCTCTATAAGCAGTTCGTATGGCGAAAATATGGAATACATGTTGCCCTATTTCTTTCGGCATGTCAGGAGGGGTTACAAGTGGGTTCTGTATTCCCTCATAATACCGCATGGCGAGCTGTCTTCTGTATTCATTGTCAGCATCGAGTCTTGGCAATTTTACCATCAATGCTGCCGCTTGCGTCTCGTCCATGCGGCTGTTCATGCCAGGCATTTCGTTCACATATTTCTTTGAACAGCCATAGTTGGCCATGGTTCGAGCTGTCTCTGCTAGTTTTTCGTCGTTTGTTGTTATGCAACCTGCGTCTCCCAGCGCACCCAGGTTCTTTCCTGGGTAAAAGCTAAATCCGGCAGCGTCTCCCAACGCTCCGGCTCGTTTGCCTTGATAGGTTGCTCCATGCGTTTGAGCAGCATCTTCAACGACAACCAAACCATGCCTGTCGGCAATGCTCTTGATTTCTTCCATGGGACATGTTTGCCCATACAGATGGACGGGTAGAATGGCTCGTGTTTTTTCTGTTACGAGAGGTTCGATAAGATCGGGGTCAATGAGGTAGTTCTTTATGGATGGCTCACACAGTACTGGGGTAAGTCCTGCTTCTCGGATTGCCAATAATGTTGCAATGTAGGTGTTTGCCGGTGCAATTACTTCATCACCTTCGCTCCATCCCTTTAATAACTTGTAACTTCGCAAGATAAGCGTCAGTGCTTCAAGTCCATTTGCACAAGCAATGCAATGCTTCGTTCCACAATAATTTGCGTATGTTTCTTCGAAAGCTTTGACGTTTTCTCCCAGCAGATACCAACCGCTGTTTATGGCGCGTTCAATACTTGCCGTCAGCTGTGGCTGGAACGTCTCGTTCAGTTTCTTTAAGTTCAAGTAGGGGATCCTGTTGTCTTCTTCTGTGTCTGGAGTGGATAGCATGTTTTTTAGTACCGAACTTTCCAAGGATATTTCGTATCCATCGTAACATACCGCGCGTCCGCCGAACCCTTCTTTTTGGAAGATGAGCCCCTCATTAAGGTGACGTCCCTGGTCAAGTGTAGAACGTCCCATGTCTACATATTTATAATTCTTGAACGCATTTTGGATGATGTGACGCAACAGGAGATCCAATGCGCCGACTTCTCGTCCTTCGTCGCCAGAGGCAATATACTGAATATGCGCCACCTTTCTTGTGATGAAGATGACAACGCCAGCCAGAATTCGGTTCTCGCGTTTCGCAACAAAGAGTTTGATTTCACGGGGGAAACGCTCCATCAGCAGTTGCATTTCCGCGACCGTGTGTACCGGAGTAGCATGATGATGCTTCTCCAGCACGCCTGATAGGAGTTCCCAATATTCCTTTAGGCAATCCCAGTCTCCCTCTACCATTCTGTCTATATAGACGTCGTTCTCAATCGCCTTTTTGGCCTGACGTGTGCGGAGGGTACGCATTCTGAGCGGATTGTCCGTGCTTACAACTGTACTGACGGCTCTTTGCTGTAAACGTCCACCTGCACGGAACAGAGCGTAAAGTTCCTCGCCATTGGGATAGAGACTGTAGATGTTCGGTATGGGTTTGATAAAGATGCTCTTTGCCATGAACATTCGGTCGTAATACTGCAGTATGGATTGCAGGATTGCAAGAACATCGTGTTGCGTTATCTCCACGTCGACAATGAGTCCTCCGTACGTGAGTCCTTGGTGTGAGTAAACCTTTCGTTCGCTTTCAACCCAGTTTGCTGGGAATATGGCTTTCAAACCTTCCATACCCATGCCGCTTTCTTTCTCCTCAGCCGTGAAGTCTATGTCTTCATAGATGAGCAGAGAGCAATCCACGAAACGGTCGCCATGGTAGTCCATGTAGTTTCTCTCTATGATGAACGTGCCGTTCTTTGATTCACGTACAAATTGGTCCCAGACGTCTTTGTGCTTAATGCTATAAGGAATGATTGTCATACACAAGAGTTTTTGTTCTAGTTTCGTATGGACCGGAAAGTCCTGATGATGCGATTCTCAAGGTAGCAGAGGCTTTTAAGGAATGTCAGCGGACGGATCCATCCGTATCTTTTGATGCCTTTGTAGGGTGGGAGAGGATATAGTTTTAACTTTTTCAAGTCGTTGAGTTTGTCGAACAGGAAAATACGGCTGGGCGCGGATTGCAATAGATCTGCGATGAAACACATGGCCATTACGTGAACCCGTCTTTGCAGTTCTTGATGCAGAGTCGATTCTGCTTGCATTCGCCCGACTACGCCCAGAAAGTCGTTGAATCTCTTCTCTAATCTTTGTTTGTTTAGTGTTCTTACTGTCGACTCTGGGTTGTTGTGGTAATGATAGGCAGCGATGGGCGTCATGATGAGGCGTTCCGTTCGCAGGTGGAGCAAGGTGTTGAATTCTTCGTCTTCGTGAAAAATGCCCGGTGTGTAGCGCAAGTCACCTATCGCTTTTTTTCGATAGATGTATCCCCATGCGGCCGGATTGATGTCTTCTTCTTGGATAAACTGAATGGCGCTGCCATCGTAATAGGGCACCGTTGTCTGTTTCCATCGTAATCCCAAAAGGTCGGGGTGCTGTTCCTGAAGGATTTGTATCAGTTTGACGTATTCCTCAGGTATCCATTCGTCGTCAGCATCCAGCAGGGCGATGTATTCCCCTTCAGCTTTTTCAAGGGCGTTGTTGCGCGCTACAGATTGCCCCTGGTTGGTTTGGCAGATACAATGCAAGTGCTCATCATTACGTTCCGCCACCCATGCTTGTGCTTGGTGGTTGGGGCTTCCGTCATCCACAATCCATGCCTCCCACTCGCAGATGCTTGTGAGAAAACCGAGACTATTAAGACAGCGATTCAGTTGCTCTTTCGTTTCCCGGTAGCAGGGTATGATGACGCTTAGAAACATGAATAATAGATTACTTTCAATCGATCATGGAAAGATAACCCAGGCGCGAAGCAGAACGTGACGGGCGTATGCCTGGGGTATACGATCCGCTTTTTTGTCCTGGCAATGCTTCTGTACGTCCTTTCTGCGTTCCTCGCTCTCAATCGTAGCCGATAGTTTGCCTTGTTCTCTGGCAGTTTGAGCAAGTCGTTAAGGGCTTGGGTGTAATCCAGTAGGGATTGAACTGCCTTTGTAGTGCAAATACTTCCGGGTCGTTGGCAATAGTAGTACAACCCCTTGTCTATTTGCTTGATCTCTCGTGCTTTTTGTAAGACGAATGGAATGGTGAAGATGTCTTCGTAGTACTTCCCTTTTGGAAAAAGTCTGTCTTTCCACAAGTGCTTGCGGAAAACTTTGTTACAAGCATAGCAATGCTCGTGCCCCTCTTGCTGCATCCATTTTGCAAAGTCTACCTTTTGAAGGAAGAATGTCAGCAGGTGTGGCTGTTTGCTGAAGTGTCGTTCCATTACGGGGTACTCCACTACGTCAGTCTCTTCGTCGAAGGCATTCAGCGCTTCTGCTAAGGTGTTGGGGGCTAGGAAGTCATCACTGTCGACAAAGGTGATGAACTCTCCACGTGCCTCTCGTACACCTGTGTTTCTTGCTTCACTCAGCCCTATGTTCTCCGTGTGGTTGACGATGCGGAATGCCGGATGGTCCTGACACCATTCGCTGCAGATGCCAAGGCTGTTGTCGCGTGAGGCGTCGTTTACGAGAATGACCTCATAATCGCTCAGTCCTTGTTCCGCAAGGCTTTGCAGGCAATGTCGTAGGTATTGCACAACATTATATATGGGAACTATGATTGAGAGTTTGCAGTTCATGGTTTACTTTTCGGATGGATGTGCTTTGTGAAACTTGCATCAAAAGGCAAAACTATTTTGATTCTCAATTCTGCGTTCTGGTATAATCCTGGTACCATTGAGTCTCCTTGATGCTCTCGTTGTGACCCGCGTAATCATATTTATGGTTAGGTATGAAGATGGAACAAACTGTCAAGTGATTCTCGTCTGTGATGGCAGGGTAGACATCGTAGAAAGCTGATCCCCATTGGGATGTGTATGATCGACTGATGAAAGTGCGACGAACTTGCTCGCTCCATTTTTCGTATTCGGGACCGCCCATAAATTTGTTCATTGCGCTGCCCATGTCGAAATATTCTGTGAATTCTTCAATTTTTGTTCGAGGGCCGTATGCCTGAATGTTACTCGTGTCAAAAGTGTAGGCTTGTGT
This sequence comes from Bacteroidaceae bacterium, assembly GCA_024401165.1. Classification (GTDB taxonomy): domain Bacteria; phylum Bacteroidota; class Bacteroidia; order Bacteroidales; family Bacteroidaceae; genus Physcousia. The sequence continues at coordinate 11,459 of JAKSLN010000048.1, read as the reverse complement.
ATAGAAGTCCGGTAAAATGTCTTTAGTTGCCTGAAGCAAATTCTCTAGCTCGCTTGTCTTTATGACTGAGAGAACAACGCCATTGGTGAATTGTACATGCTGGTTTAAGAATAGTTGATTGTGATAGTCGAAGTATGCTTTGGCGATTTCTTCTGCAGCCTTTTGCCCGTCCATGCATAGTCCTTTCATAATTAGGTTGTAGGGTGCTCCCTCTCCGGGTATCTCGGCAGGTGAGGCGATGATGTGATCGGTGACATTTCGCATTTCGTAGGCAACTTCTATGCATTGCATGAAACATGCATCAAACAAGATGTAGTCCCAACGAATGTTCAATCGTTCCAATTGCTTTCTCATGTCTGGTATTTCCAACCGTGTTCCAGCGTCTGAACTGTAGCTGTTTTTGTTGTTATCAATGCCGAACGTCTTTTTGGGTTTGGACACCCAACCGCTTGCATGGCTCCAGCATACCAGTCCGTAAGAGTCTGCGGGATAGCGGCTGGTCAAATCCTTCAGTGTGTTATAGAATTCGTCGGGGTCGCAGCTGTCGCGCTCTTCCAATGTTTCTGTATGCTCGCTGTTCTTTTCGCTCATTACAATGATTTGCGGATATTTGTGGTCGTCAATGTACACAATGAAATTGCAGTCCTTGGGAATGTCACCCGCAGCATCTTGCATCTCTTGTATGTCTGGTGCGGTGTAAGGTGCCAGGCTGTTTTCCCCCGCCATGTATACGATGATTGTCTTACGCTTCTTGCTAGGAAACTCTGGCTCAGGCTCGTTGTGCTTGCATGACGACAACGCAAAACAGGCCATCAGACATACTGACAAAGAAACAAAGATTTTCTTCGTAAGGTGCAAGTTAAAGTGATTCATATAGCTTTTCGTATTTTTGGGCTATGAGAATATGGTCGTGGTGTCGGCGGATGTACTCCTTGCTTTCATCCGACAGTTGGGGGATCGCTTGTGGGCGCAGGATGAGGCTTTCAAGTTTTTGGATGACGTCCTCCCTCGATGGCAGTACGTTGACGATGGGACGCAGTTCCCGTTCGTCCAGGAGTTCATATTGTTCTTCTTCGCCGCCACTTACCACCACCAGGCCTTTGGCCATTGCGTTCAGGGCATTCATGGCTGGGGTGTAACTGTAGAGTTGGTCGAGCAACACGTGCGAATGTTTCATCATTTCTTGATACTGGTGAAAGGGGACACTCTCGGCTTTGCTGATTGTCATCTGGTTCGGGTAGCGATTCTGCAGTTCTTCTAGTGCTTGCAGCATGATGTCGGTTCCTTTGTAGACATTTCTTGCCCTTTGGATGCCGATGAAGAAGCGCACCTTTTCACCGTCCTTCCAGGTTTGTACTGGCGATGCTGCCTCCCGGTTTATTGGGAAGGGAATGAACGTTGTCTTTTCCCCGAAGTGAGGGCGGTAGCAGACGTCATATTCGTACAGTCCGCTTACGATAGCGTCGCAGTCTTCTGCCATTTGCTTGTTCAAAGGCCCTTTTGCGCCTTCAATCCAGTCTCCCACCATTTCATCAACAGAGTTATTCTTGCGTAGTTTGCCGTTTAGGTAGAAGTCGCTGTATCGGAAGGTGCCGGGCTTCAGGCCCTCGCTCACCCAATAGTAGTCCACCCCAAATGCACCGAGCACTATTTTCCCATTCTGCTGGCGCAGTTTCTCATAATAAGGCCAAATGCGTTCGGCTTTGAGGTCCAGAAAGACGGGGTTGATCAGTTGGACAATGTCATAACCTCGCAGTTTCGGCCATGTTTGCCGTATTTGCCAGAGGTAACGGAGTGTATCCCATCGCCCCAGCGACTTGCGCTTCAGGTTTATGTCGCGGCGATACCCTTTCCAGATGTCTCCATCCGAAAGTACGGTGACCTCATGACCCAGACTTCGCAGTCCTTCTGCCAAAGTCCAGTGTACGTTGCTGTATTCGCCTACGAGTAATACCTTCATTGCCCAATTGTCGTATATCTTTGCAAAATTACAACAAAAAACCGAAACTGCCAAAATCCATGCTACATAAAAAGAGATGTTTCTCTTTTGGGGCGTTTCAAGTCGAAATCTGAGGTAATATTTGCTTTTTACGTCCGTTCTTCGTACCTTTGCACTTCAAAAGGTAAATTAGTTCCTCTTTTTCAGGAAATGGCGAAAGAAGAATTGCAAGATAAAAAGGATAGGCACATGAAGGATTCTACCTACGACCATGTCGTTAAGTACATCGGTGTTTTGGGTAGTGTTCAGGGGCTAAAGATGCTTGTCCAGTTGGTGCGTAACAAACTGGCAACCACTCTGCTGCATCGTGACGGAGTTGGCGTAAGCGCCTCCTTGGCTAATATTAGCGAATTGGTCAACAATGCTACCAATCTCGGCCTTTCTTTCGGCACTGTTCGTAATCTGAGTGAACTTTTTGAAGAAGGTACCGAGGAGCAGCGAGCTCACTTTGTCCGCGTTATCCGAACCTGGGCCATATGGACGGCTTTGCTGGGCGCAATGGTATGCCTTGGTATGTCGTCCCTTTTCTCTCGCTGGTATTTAAAAGGGGACGATTCTTACACGTTCACGGTTTGCTTGCTTTCGCTCTATGTCTTCACGCTGCCTCTTGAGGCTGTTGAGTGTTCCATAGTTAAGGGCATGAGACGCCTGAAGAGTCTGGCCTACATCGAGACGTCCGTCGTCTTCGGATGCTTTCTGATCACCATTCCGCTTTATTATTTTTTTGGTATAGGCGGCATCGTTCTGTCGCTCATTTTGTCGGGTATTTTCACGCTTGCCGTTCACTTAGTTGTCACAACCCGCATGTTTCCTTGGCGTATCGATCTTTTCAGTCGCCAAGTCTTCAAGGAAGGTGTTCCTCTGCTCAAGATGGGCATTCCGTATGTCGTGGCAGGCATTGCCGGAGCTATGTCCACCTCCTTTATATATGGTGCTCTCGAATCGCTGCAGGAGGTTGGTCTCTATCGTCAAGGATACTTGATGCTCACCTTGTCTTCTGGGTTGGTATTCTCTGCTATGGACTCAGACTTTTTCCCTCGCCTCTCATCCGCCAATCACGATATTGCCCGCATGAATAAGATGGCTAACCAGCAGATGCAGGTAAACGTTCTGCTCATCACGCCCATGCTCATTGTGATGAGTCTTTTTATGTCTCGTCTTATCTATCTGCTATCTTCCTCCGAGTTTATTGGCGTGGCGCCCATGGTAATCTGCTCGGTCTTTTATCTCTTCTTCCGTGCCATAACCTTGCCTGTTTCCTATTATCCTTTGGCCAAGGGGAACAGCATGCTTTACATGTTGGTAGAGGTGATCTACGACATTGCCGTTGCTGCCCTCATCTATTACGGGTACAAGTGGGGCTATCAGTATATTCCTTATGCATTTGATGGAACGCAATGCGGAGGACTTGTTGGCGCTGGCATTGCCCTGAGCCTTGCTGCCCTTTTTGACCTCGTCATGGTTTATTCGCTCTATGGCATGACCTATCATTTCCGACTTCATCGCCGTACGCGTTTACTCGTAATCCCCGAGTTTCTCTGCCTTTTAGCAGCATTGCCTTGCTGTCTGATGACGAAGGTCCCCTTGCAGAAATACACGATTGGTACAGTTGCGTTGGGCATTTCTTTGTTCCTAGCATGGCGCTTGTTGTCGAAGGAATCTTCGTTCGTAGGTCGTTTCTTGCGAAGTCGTCATTCTGGCGATTGTGATTGTTGTAAGTAATTATCCATACGTCTGCGATGAACGAAGCGCCCACTTTTTCCCTGTTGATGGCCGTCTACAATGCGGCACCTTATCTTATGCAGGCCATCGAGAGCGTCTTGGCGCAGTCCATTTCTTGTTGGGAGTTACTCTGTGTGGACGATGGCAGCACGGACGATAGTCTTAGCATTTTGCGGGAATACGCGGCTCGTGATGAGCGAGTACGTTTGATTCCTTCTTCGGGTAAAAACCAGGGACCTGCCAAGGCGCGCAACCTGGCTCTTCAACAGGCTCGCGGACAATACGTTGCTATGCTCGATGCGGACGATTGGCTGTCTTCCGACGCCTTACAACGTCTGTGCGATGATTTTGAGGCGTATTCGTTGGCAGACTGCGTTATGTTCACGCTCGTTGAGGAGTACCCCAGTCACCATTGCTTGTATGGCATGCCTTACCAGGTGGGGGATAGTTTCACCGGCAAGGAAGCGTTTCGTCTCTCACTCGACTGGCGCCTGCATGGAGTGTATGCAGTTCGTCGTGAGTTGCATCTGCGTTATCCGTATGATGATTCGTGCCGCTTGCATAGCGACGACAACACGACGCGCATCCATTTCCTACATTCTCGCGAGGTCAGAATAGGCGCAGGCGAGTATCACTACCGAAAGCGTCCCGATTCCATTTCCTTTGCCATTGGCATGGATCATTTTGGTTATCTCGATGCTAATCTTAGTATGAAGCGCCTTCTCCATGAGGCTTATTCTCGGGACGGTTTGGTCGATGCTTCGGATCTTGCCTTTTACGAGCAGCATAGATGGTTGCGCTATGTCGATATGCATTGGTTCCTCTTCCTGCATCGCCAAAAGTTTTTGGACGATGAGAAAAGGGCTGTTCGAAGCAAACTCTTTGAAATTTATCGGACGTTTGATGGGGACTTTGGGTGCAAGTTCGGTTACACCCGATACAAGGAATACAACCTATTCTTGTTGCAAGAATGGTTGTATTTCCGTATGCGTTGGCTACTTGGCCGTCGTTGATTACAGACTTATCTTCTTTCCTTTCTCTACGATGATGCCTTTGTGGTTCTGGGTGGCACGTCGACCATTCAGGTCGTAACGTGTATTTGCTTGTTTGCTGATGTTTTCAGAGGTGATATCGTCGATGTCTGTTGCCAATTGCTCAATCTCATCAGGCGATAGGGCGTAGTTCAATATCTGGAAGCTGTGCAGGTAACCTTTTAGCATCGGGTCGCTCTTACTCTGTCCTCTTCCGACGTAGTTCAGCGTGGGGCTGAGTGCGTCGGGGCGAAGATCCGTTTCGCTGTTCTCTGCTTTCTTTACGCCATTGACGTAGAGGGCAATGCCTTGGTCGCTCAGGGTCACGGCCACGTGGTTCCATCTGGTCGTGGCCAATGCTGTGGTTCCGAGTGCAACTTCTTTGCTGCCGTCCTTGATGACGAAACGTAGCTGGCTGCTGGTGTTGGGGGAGAGGTACATGCATTGTTCGCTGCCGTTTCCGAAATCAAAGATGCGCTGCCCCTTATCTCCTCCGCGGTAGTAAATCCATGCACTGATGGTCATGGACTTGTGCGAAGCGACGGTATAGGGCAGTTGCAGGTAGTCTGTCGTTCCGTTCATGCTTAGGCAATCTGCTTGCTTGTAGTTCGTGAGTTCGGGAGCACCGCCCATGGCTGCGTGATTTGCATTGTTGCTATGGTCGTAAGTGTCAGCTGTTAGGGGGAGGTTGACGACCTGTCCGTTTTCAGCGTTGGGTTCGCACTCTACAGCCTCCGTTGCAATGCTGCGGTTCAGACTGGCATCTTCTGCCATTACCTTATAATAATAGTGCTGACCCTCTCGTGTTTCGTTGTCCGTGAAGGAAGTGGCGGTAAGGTCGTTGCAAAGTGTGTAGTACTTCTCTCCGTCAGTGCTGCGCAGTATCGTGTAGCTCTTCAGGTCTTCGTTGCCAACGGCATCCCAAGTCAGGTCTACGCTGGCATTGTTGGCCTTAGCCTGCAGGTTGGTGGGAGCACTGGGTGCTGACGTGTCGGGGACGGTCTCGATAGCAACGAAGCGCCATTTCTGGTTTGCCTTGTTGGCTACCTCTGCCATCTGGACGGCCGTTCCGTCACTCTTGCTGCTGTTCTTCACTTCAATGCACTTCGCGTTGAAACGGGATCGGATGTAGAAAGAGTTGTCGCCGGCATACTCGAGGTACCATTGTTCGATTGAACCAAAACCGCCGGGGTAGGTGCCCACTTCGGCGCCGTCGTTGTTATTCCAGTCCTTGATGTCTATGAACGTGCCCTTCTTGCCGTTGTTTAGTTGAATGATGTGGTATGATCGGTCACCTCGCAGGTCATAGGGTGCTATGTTCTCTGCCGTGTAGGGCTTGACGCTCCATTGCTGGCTGGCCGGGTTGGCCGTCTTGTTGCGGTTTTGCTTGATGGCCTGCCATCCAGTGGGATTGTTGGAGGCGGCTGTAAGAACCATTCCAGAGTTTACGTTTACTATCTTGTATACGCCGTCGATGTGGGGCATGATGTCTTCGCCCGCCTGCACGTCAACGGCCATCTCGAAGTCCGTCTGCCCCTTTTGGTAGCCAGTTCCGCCTACAACGTCCATCACGTAGTCGCGGCTGCGGACCCCGTCGTACCAGACGGGCTGGTCGGTTGACACGAATCGGTATACGGTTGTCGCCGCCTGGCGCTCGCTGGTGCCGCCGAAGGCTTGCACCCTGCCATTGGCATGGCGGTAGACGGCTGCCGCTGTCCAGTTGGGGCGATGCTCGCCGTAGCCCAGCCTCTCGCCAGTGTTGCCCTGGTATGTGGCTTTCATGAAGTCGCTTCGGGTATGCTCGCATGTGCCCCACCAGATGGCGGTCTGCATACCATATTCTGCACCCACGATGCCTTCCATGACGTTGTGCAACTCGTCGTTGGTAGCGTGGTAGCCCTTGCTGCGGAGCGTCTCGAAGAACTTGGCATAGTTGTCGAAGTTGCCGGCCAGCTGGTGCGTGTTGCCTTCGTCCAGATAGTCCTTGAGGTAGTTCCACCATTTGTAGGCTTCGTCGTCGTTCAGCGTGTTGCCACCACACAGTCTGACGCCTTCGTACTTATCCTTATACTTTTCGTCTTCCTTCAGTACCTTGCAGATGTTCTTGAAGTCTGCCATGCGATGGCTGAAGGTGGGCAGATGGTGGTATTCGTAGTCGGGCTCGTTGAACGGACTGATGCTAACGAGGTTTTTCAAGCCTTTCTGCTTGTAGTAGTCGGCTGTCATGTCGATGAGCTTCGCCCAGTTCTGAGCGCGCTCCGTGCTGCTGACGGCGTCGTTGTACCAGTCGTCCAGTGATGGGTGGTCGCAGTTGATATTATAGGTGACGTCACTTTTGCACCATTTCTTCACGATGTTGTAGCGCTTGTCAAGGTCTCGCTTCTGGGCGCTGCTGAATCCGTTCTCGACGTTTGCTGTGGGTTGGAAGGAGAGGCGTACGATGTCGATGATCTCCTTGCCAGCATATTGGGTGCCGATGCGCATGTTGTCCTCGCTCAGCCAGGCCAGGTCGAGTCCCCATTCGATGGGGGTCTTCGCGCCTGTTCCGTCGTAGCGGAAAGGAACGACAACGTCGCTCCTCTGTTCATTGGTCTTGAGGAATGTGGCGTTGCTAACCTTCTGTGCCATAGAGGGTAGGGAAGAGATGGCGGCAATTGCCAACGCAAAGTATCTTTGTGTGTGGAAACGGCGTTTTTTCATGTTGATTATTGTAGTTTGGTTTTTTGAAAGAAATAAACCCGGGTTTAAGATGCCTTAAACTCGGGTTCTGTTTTCAAAGATTTCGAGGTGCCTGGCGGATTCGAACCGCCGTAGACGGTTTTGCAGACCGTTGACTAAGCCACTCATCCAAGGCACCATTCCTTGTTTGCGAGTGCAAAGGTACGACAATTTTCCGAATCATCAAAATATTTTGTTGTTTTTTTATATATTTTTCTCTCTGTTCCCCGTTATTCCTGCCCTTTTGGATTGCCAAAATGTGAAAATCTCGCTACGTTTTTTGAAAAATCCTACTGCGGAAGCGTTTGTGCGAATTGTACACGTGTACTATTGTTATCGAACACGCTATATAGATAAAATAAGGTGTATTTTTTGCAAAATGAAAAAAATGTAGTATCTTTGCGCCCGAAAATTTGAAAAAATATACAAAGCAATGAATATATCTTATAAATGGTTGCGTGAATATGTAGACTTCGACATGTCTGCCCAGGAGGTCGCTGATGCCTTGACGTCAGCAGGTTTGGAAGTTGATAGCGTCGAAGAAGTGCAGGCCATCAAGGGTGGTCTCGAAGGTATTGTCGTTGGCGAGGTGCTGACCTGTGAGGTTCACCCTAACAGCGATCATATGCACATTACAACAGTCGATCTCGGTCAGGGTGAGCCCACCCAGATTGTTTGCGGTGCGCCCAATGTGGCTGTCGGACAGAAGGTCATGGTGGCTACCCTTGGTTGCAAGTTGTACGATGGCGACGATTGCTTCACCATCAAGAAGAGTAAACTGCGTGGCGTGGAGAGCAACGGTATGATCTGTGCTGAGGACGAGATTGGCGTGGGAACCAGCCACGATGGCATCATCGTCCTTCCTCAGGATACTCCCGTTGGCATGCCTGCCGCTCAGTACTATAACTTGGAGAGTGACTTTGTCATTGAGGTCGACATCACCCCTAACCGTGCAGATGCCTGCAGTCACTATGGTGTGGCTCGCGACCTGTACGCTTACCTCGTTCAGAATGGCCAGAAGACTGCCTTGCACCGTCCTTCAGTAGAGGATTTCAAGGTGGATAGCAACAGCCTGCCCATCGCTGTTGAGGTTGAGGCAACCGAGGCATGCCCTCGCTATTGCGCTGTCAGTCTGAAGAACTGTGAGGTAAAGGAGAGTCCCGCTTGGCTGCAGGACCGCCTGAAGGTAATCGGCCTGCGACCCATCAATAACATCGTAGACATCACTAACTACGTCATGATGGCGTTTGGTCAGCCTTTGCATTGCTTCGATGCCGACATGATCAAGGGGCAGAAGGTTGTCGTGAAGACCATGCCCGAAGGTACTCCCTTCATCACGCTTGACGGCGAAGAGCACAAGTTGAGTGACAAGGATCTGGCAATTTGCAACGTTGAGGAACCCATGTGTATCGCCGGTGTGTTTGGCGGCAAGGGTAGTGGTACGTACGAGACGACCAAGGACGTATTGCTCGAGAGTGCTTATTTCAATCCTACCTGGATTCGCAAGAGCGCTCGTCGCCATGGCCTTTCAACTGATGCCAGTTTCCGTTTTGAGCGTGGTATCGATCCCAATGGTCAAATTTACGCCTTGAAGGTTGCTGCCATGATGGCCAAGGAACTGGCTGGTGCTGAGGTGAGCATGGAGATTGTCGACGTCAACCCCACGCCTGCCAAGAATTTCATAGTTGACCTCGCTTACGACTACTGCGACCGTCTGATTGGCAAGAAGGTGGAACGTGAGACGATAAAGAGTATCTGCCAGAGCCTGGAAATGAAGGTGCTGGAGGAATCTGTCGACGGCCTGAAATTGGAGGTTCCTGCCTATCGCGTAGATGTTCAGCGTCCTTGCGATGTTGTGGAGGATATTCTTCGTATTTATGGTTACAATAATGTTGAGATTCCCCTCTCGATGAACAGCTGCATTGCTGTCAAGGGAGACAACGATAAGAGTCACAAACTGCAGAACCTGGTTGGCGAGCAGTTGGTCGGTTGCGGCTTCAACGAAATCCTGAACAACTCGCTGACAAAGGCTTCCTACTATGAGTCAATCGAGGCTTGTAAGGCCGAGAACTGTGTTCGGCTGATGAACCCCTTGAGCAACGACCTGAGCGTTCTGCGTCAGACCCTCCTGTTCGGCGGTTTGGAGAGCATTGCCCGCAATGCCAACCACAAGATGCCTAACCAGCGTTTCTTTGAGTTCGGTAACTGCTACTATTTCCATGCTGAGAAGAAGTGCGCTGACATCGTTCCTGGTGTGAGCAGCAGTCGCGATCCTGAGGTTATTAAGCACGTTCTGGATGCCTATTCGGAGGACTACCACCTGGGCCTCTGGATTACGGGTAAGCGTGTTGAGGGTAGTTGGGTTCATGCAGATGAAGAGGCCTGCTTTGCCGAGTTAAAGGCGTATGTGATGAACATCCTGAAGCGATGCGGTGTTCCCTTCGGCATGCTCGTTTTTGCTTCGCTCGAGAACGACTTGTTCGACAAGGCCATGGAGATTCAGAATCGCGGAGGTAAGTCGCTTGTCAAGATGGGCGTTGTGGCTCACAAGCTGCAAAAGCAGTTCGACATTGATGCTCCAGTCTACTTCGCTGACATCAATTGGAAGCTGCTGATGAAGTTGATTGCCAAGGCAACGGTCACCTACAAGGAAATAAGCAAGTTCCCCGCTGTTAGCCGCGACCTGGCCTTGCTCCTCGACAAGTCGGTAGAGTTTGCACAGATTGAGAAGATTGCTTATCAAACCGAAAAGAAGCTGCTTCAGGAGGTTAGTCTCTTCGACGTATACGAAGGCAAGAATCTGCCTGCCGGCAAGAAGAGCTATGCGGTGAACTTCATTTTGCAGGATGCAGAGAAGACGCTCAACGAGAAGGCTATTGACGCCATCATGCAGAAGTTGATTACCAATCTGACCAAGCAGCTCAATGCAGAGTTGAGATAAGCTCGGCACATCCGACACGAAGCAGGAAATATACTTGTAAATAATTAATGTAATATAAATAGACCCGTCGCCTCTATTTGGTCTTCCCCCTCGGGGGATATGAGGGGGGCTTTTAACAATGGGAAGAGCATTTGAGTACCGTAAAGCAACAAAACTGAAGAGATGGGGCCACATGGCCAAGACTTTCACCCGTCTGGGCAAGCAGATTGCCATCGCCGTACAGGCAGGTGGTCCCGAACCAGAGAACAATCCTTCACTCCGTTCCGTCATCGCTGTCTGCAAGCGCGAGAACATGCCGAAGGACAACATTGAGCGTGCCATCAAGAATGCAATGGGCAAGGACAAGTCGGCATATAAGTCCGTTACTTACGAAGGATATGGTCCTCACGGAGTGGCAGTCTTCGTCGATACCCTGACCGACAACACCACACGTACCGTAGCCGACGTACGTAGCGTGTTCAACAAGTTCAACGGCAACATGGGAACAACCGGTTCGTTGTCGTTCCTCTTCGATCACAAGTGCGTATTCACCTTCAAGAAGAAGGCAGATATGGACATGGATGATTTCGTTCTCGAGATGATCGACTACGGAGTAGAGGAGGAGTTTGACGAGGAATACGACGAGGAGAAGGACGAGACCACAATCACTATCTACGGTGAGCCCACCAGCTACAACGAGATTCAGAAGAAGCTTGAGGCTGACGGCTACGAGGATGTCGGTGGTGAGTTCACCTACATTCCTAACGATCTGAAGGAAGTAGACGACGAAGCACGCGCAACCATCGACAAGATGGTAGAGAAGCTCGAGGAGTTCGACGACGTGCAGACCGTTTACACTAATATGAAGTAAAACTTCAGAGAAGAGAGAAGAGAGAAGAGAGAAAAGAATTACTGAACGAGGTTTCCTTGTTCTTTGCCTTCGGCGAACGTAAATGCCCGTAAATTGTCCGCGAATTTTTTCGTGAATTATTAATTCAAGTTGGCAGCCTAAATTAGGAAACTATACTTGTCCGTGACTCGCTGTAAAATAAAAATTTACGAGATAATT
>JAKSLN010000047.1 GCA_024401165.1 Bacteroidaceae bacterium | reverse complement strand
AGGCTACGCCCCTGCGCCTGTCCTACTTCCCCGACAGGCAGCGCGAGACCTTGCAACAGTTTGGCAGCTACTACGACAACTTGCCCATCATTCTGCTCGAACAGATGGGCGAGGGAGGTCGTTGCACGCGTTTCCTCAAGTTGGTGAACGCGAACAAGGAGGACGTCTTCCAGGTGCTTCCTGCCAGCTGTTTCCAGACGGAGGACGGAAGGACGGGCTTCGACGTCCGCTTCTTCAACAACAAGCTGCTGGAGGGCACTCCTGTGGCAACGGCACACTGGGACTCCCTGAACCTCAATACGATGGATGCTCCGGAGCAGGGTGTCGTGAAGGACGGCTTCTCCCTGGTGGCTGAGAGTCTGTTCGTGCCAGGTGTGTCGGGCATCGTATACCTGACTGCACGAGGCGACGACGGCTACCGCGTCTTCATCGACGGCAAGCAGGTCATCAGCGACTGGACCGACCATACTGCTACCCAGCAGGGATGCCGTCTGGAGGTGGAGGCCGGCAAGAGCTACCGCGTTCGCGTGGAGTTCTTCGACGGGGCCAACGAGGCGGTGCTGAGCCTAGGGGCGCTGAGGGTGAAAAATTAACTTCCCAAGCGAAACGATAACTAACAAATGCAGAAAATAATTATGAACAAGATGAGATATTTCTTTTGCACCTTGCTGCTGATGGTCAGTGGCATAACTTTGTGGGCCGAGGGCGTACCTCGTGCCGAGTACCCCCGTCCGCAGTTTGAGCGCCAGGAGTGGCAGAACCTGAACGGAACGTGGACCTACTCCTTCGACTTTGGCGTGACGGGCGAGTCCCGTGGTTGGCAGAACAGCAACGGCTTTGAGGGTCGCATCAACGTGCCCTTCTGCCCCGAGAGCAAACTGAGTGGGGTGGGGCATACCGACTTCATCAGCTGCATGTGGTACCAGCGTCGGGTGAACGTGCCTGCCGACTGGGCGGGTCGTCGCATCATGCTGCATTTTGGTGCGGTGGACTATGAGGCCAGCATCTACGTCAACGGTCGCTTTGTGGAGCGCCACTATGGTTGCGGCAGCTCCTTCTCCCTCGACATCACTGACTTCGTGAAGCCTGGCGAGTCGGCCAACCTGGTGGTTCGCGTATGGGACGACCTGCGCAGCGGACGCCAGCCTGGCGGCAAGCAGAGCGAACGCCTGGAGTCGTACGGCTGCATGTACACCCGCACCACCGGCATCTGGCAGACGGTGTGGATGGAACCCGTCAGTCCGCAGGCTCTGAAGACGGTCTTCGCCATCCCCGACATCGACCAGGAACAGCTCATCATCCGTCCCGAATACTATGGCGAGAACAACGCCAACACGCTGACCGTGCAGCTCTTCGACGGCAAGAAGATGGTTGCTGCAAAGACGGTGAGCGCTACGAACAACAATATGGTGGTGCTGCCTGTCAAGAAAGCCAAGCTGTGGAGCCCCGAGTCGCCCTTCCTCTACGACCTGAAGTACATTGTCAAGGACGCTGCGGGCAAGGTCATCGACGAGGTGAACTCGTACGCCGGCATGCGCAAGGTGCACATCCAGGACGGCTACTTCTACCTGAACAACCAACCCTACTTCCAGCGACTCGTGCTGGACCAGGGCTTCTATCCCGACGGCATATGGACGGCTCCCTCGGATGAGGCCCTGCGTCACGACATCGAGATGAGCAAGGCCGTGGGCTTCAACGGCGCCCGCCTTCACCAGAAGGTCTTTGAGGAGCGCTACTACTACTGGGCCGACAAGCTGGGCTACATCACCTGGGGCGAGCAGGGCAACTGGGGACTGGATGTGAACAACGAGCTGGCCGTGCGCAACTTCCTCTCGGAGTGGGTGGAGATACTGGTGCGCGACCGCAACCATCCCAGCCTGGTGACGTGGACGCCCTTCAACGAGACCTGGGGCGCACAGGACGGCACCTACGTCCGCTTTGTGAACGACGTCTACAAGACGACGAAAGCCATCGACCCCACGCGCCCAGTGAACGATGCCAGCGGCGACGGCCACGTGAAGACCGACATCTGGACGGTGCACGACTACGAGCGCAATCCCAAGGTGCTCGTCGAGCATCATACCTTCGAGGGACTGGGAGCACACTTCCGCAACCAGCCCGACAAGAAGTTCCTGGCCAACTACGAGGGGCAACCCTACATGCTCGACGAGTTTGGCGGTCTGCCCTGGATTCCCAAGGACCAGCGAGCCAATTCGTGGGGCTACGGCGACAACATCGATACGCTCGACGACTTCTACAGCATCCTGGAGAAGGAGGTTGACGCCATCATCGCCTGTCCTCACATCACCGGCTTCTGCTATACCCAGATAACCGACGTGGAGCAGGAGAAGAACGGCGTCTACTACTACGACCGCCGTCCCAAGTTCGACACCGAACGTCTGAAGGCCATCTTCACCAAGATCCCCTCTGTCATCAAACAACCGAAGAAACTGTTTTAATTTAAAAGTTAAAAGGTTGTAGAGTTTGTTTCCTTACAAATGTATCGTCCCTTTAACTTCCCTTTAACTTCCCTCTAACTTCGACTTTTGACCGTCGTCAAAAGTATAACTCCCCAAAATATGAATAGTATTCTTATCGTATTACCCATCCTCACCATCCTGATGTTCAGCCTTGGCTTGACGTTGGAAGGAAAAGATTTCGTCATGGTTGTGAAGCGCTACAAGGCCGTTCTGGCAGGTATGACGGGACAGCTCATCGCCTTGCCCCTTATCGCCTTGCTGGTGGCGAAGATGATGGGATTGAGCCCCATCTTCACAATCGGTCTTGTGCTCATTGCCTGCTGTCCCGGCGGCAGCAGTTCTAACGTGTTCTCAATGCTGGCCAAGGGCGACGTGGCCCTGTCCGTCTCGCTGACAGCCGTCAGCAGTCTTATCACACTCGTCACCGTTCCCCTCGTTATGCAGTGGACGACGGCATCGGTTGGTGAGGCCGTAGGTGTGACGCTTCCCGTCGGTAACCTGTTGATGCAGAATCTGGTAACCATGCTTCTGCCCATCCTGCTCGGCATCGGTCTGCGCAAATGGAAACCCACCGTGGCTGCCAAGATTGAGCGTTTCCTCTCTCGCCTTGCTTTTCCTGCCTTGATGCTGCTGGCAGGCATCTTCTTCGTGCAGCACCGCGATACCATTGCCGACAACTTGGGTCAGTTGGGCGTTGCCGTCACGGGCCTTCTGCTCTGTGCCGTGCTGGTGGCCGCCCTGCTGAGCTATCTGTTCCGCCTCCACACTCAGGAGCGCCGTACCATCGTCATCGAAGTGGGCATGCAGAATGCTGCCCAGGCCATCGCCATTGCCTCCAGCCCCTTCGTCTTCAACGACGGACGTTTTGCCATCCCCGCCATCCTCTATGCCCTGATGATGAACGTCGTCCTGCTCATCTACGTGGGATGGATTAAGTGGGGAAGCAAGAATGTGTAATTGATAAGACGCGGTTGTGAAACTGCCAGGAATGAAATATAATAAACTGATGAAAAGAAAGTTACTATTTGGATTCTCTCTGCTGGTTTTTGCCATGGGGGGAAGCGCCCAGACGCAGTTTTCGGGTTCTCTCGACGCGGCCGGCGGCATTGGCCATGCCAACCCCTGGGCCGGCGGCATGAAGCTGGAACTCAAGAAGGAGGGCAAGTTCCTCCTCAGTCCGTTCATGCGTGCCTATGGCATCAACCGAAACTCCTCGGGCATGACGGAGGACATCGACTTTACCTACTCCGGCATCATGCCTCTCTCGCAAAATGCTGGCAATCAGTACACGTCGCATCGTAGGACGAGCAATAGCGGCTGGGGGATGCAGAGCGGTGTGACCGTGCAGTTCACCCCCGACCGTCACAACCTCTTCAAGGTAGACCTCGTAGGCGAACACGTGCGCCAGAGCCTGACAGGCTGCCAGGACGAGAAGACGCTCGGGGCCGACGGTTCGCTCCTGTCCTCTGTCCAGTCTTCCTTCGACAACCCTACCACGAAGGATCATTCGCTTAGCGTGACTGCCCTATATCAGTACAAGACGAACCTCGAGGGCGAAGTTGTCTCCTTGCAGTACAAATATGCCCAGGACAATGTCGAGGAGCGCGTGGAGCAGAAGGTCGACAAGCAGCAGAACTTCTCGGCCTTCCATACCAACAGCCTCTTCTCCGAAGCTCATGTCAAGCGCATGGATGCGCAACTGGACTGGCATCGTCCCGTTGCCAAGGGGCAGTCCTTCGACCTTGGTGCTCGCTACGAGGGAAGGAACGATGAACTCTCTGACTTGCAACGATTTGACGGGAAGGCCGTCGTTGACGAAGGCTACGAGCACAGCTACCATACGGTGGGGGCTTTCGCTGCCTATAACCTTCGCCTGAAGAGTCTTACTGCCATGGCACGTCTGGAGTATGACTACACTCGTCAGCAGGGCAACGACCTCAGCGACCTCGTGCCAACCGCCCGCGTTCAGTGGCAGATGAGCAAAAAGAACAGCCTGACGGCCCTCTACGGTCGCCGCATCATCCGTCCCACCTACGACTACCTCAATCCTGCCCACATCCGCACAGCCTACACCGAATATTACGGCAACCCCGACCTCGTCGGCATGCACGCCAACAACGTCCAACTTGCCTATCAGTTTAAGACCCAGCCCGTTGACTTTAGCGCAACTCTCCAGCACATCTTTGCCAACGACGGTTTCAATGCCATCTGGATGGAGCGCGACAACGTGCGCCTCTCCACTTGGGGCAACGAGGGCAAGCGCCGTGCCTGGGGACTGACGCCCGATGTCAAGTGGCGTCCCTCTGCCCAGACAACGCTTGAAGCCAGCGCCACCGTGCTGTGGGACAAGCGCGTGGCAGATGCCATCCACATGGCCAAGGAGCACTGGGGTGTGACGGCTCACGTAGGATTGAAGCAGATGCTGCCCTTCGCCCTGCTCCTCA
This sequence comes from Bacteroidaceae bacterium, assembly GCA_024401165.1. Lineage (GTDB taxonomy): Bacteria > Bacteroidota > Bacteroidia > Bacteroidales > Bacteroidaceae > Physcousia. The sequence continues at coordinate 16,114 of JAKSLN010000047.1, read as the reverse complement.
ACCTGGCGGCCGACTATGCCGAGGGTAACACCATCGACCTTTATTCGCATGCCGGACGTTCCGTTGGTCTCAATGCTGGTCTGCAGCACACGTTCTGCAACTTCCTGACCGTTGCTCTCGACTACCGCTTCAACGAGCATCCTCAGACCGTTCTCACACAAGGCGGCTATACCGGCAAGGTACATTTGCGACCCACCAACCAACATGCCGCAGTGGCCAAAGTGAGTGTGAAATTCTAACCGAAAAAACTCGAGTCAACTATGACACAGGATCCCAAGCATATCCACATCCAGGACTATGACTATCCTCTTCCCGACGAGCGCATCGCCAAGTTTCCCCTGAAGGAGCGCGACAGCAGCAAACTGCTTGTCTACCGCAATGGTCGGGTGGGGGAGGACACCTTCCGCAATCTTCCCAGCTACCTGCCCAAGGGAGCCTTGATGGTCTTCAACAACACGCGCGTCATCCAGGCACGCCTGCATTTCCGCAAGGGCGAGAACGCCGACGGAGCGCTCATCGAGATATTCCTCCTCGAACCCGCCTTTCCCGTTGAGTATCAGGAGAATTTTGCCACCAAGGGCAAGTGCAACTGGTACTGCCTCGTGGGCAATTCCAAGAAGTGGAAGGGCGGACAGCTCTATCACGAACTGGAGGTTGGCGGTCAGCGTGTGCTGCTCTCGGCCTATCGCCTTGGCACCCATGGCACGAGCCAGGAGATTCTCTTCGAGTGGGACGGCGACGTGGCCTGGTCCGAGATCCTCGAGGTCATGGGTGAACTGCCCATCCCTCCCTACCTCAACCGCAAGACGGAGGAGAGCGACAAGACGACCTATCAGACCGTCTACTCCAAGATCAAGGGCAGCGTGGCGGCACCAACCGCCGGTCTGCATTTCACCGAGCGCGTCCTGACCGACCTGGATGCTCACGGCATTGAACGTGAGGAGGTTACGCTACACGTGGGTGCCGGCACCTTCAAACCTGTCAAGAGCGAGGAGATTGGTGGACATGACATGCACACCGAGCACATCGCCGTTCGCCGCCAGACCATCGACAAACTGATTGCCCACGACGGCGAGGCCATTGCCGTCGGCACCACGAGCGTGCGTACGCTGGAGAGCCTCTACTACATGGGTCTGCGTGCTCAGAGCCTCATGGCTGCCGGACTCGACACGGGCGATGGCGAAGAATTGCACGTGCAACAATGGGACCCCTATCCCGAGCTGGATGGCCAGTCTACGGTTGCCTGTTCTCCGAAAACTTCCGTCGAGGCCTTGCTGGCCTTGCGTGACTACATGGAGCGTCATCAGATGGACGTCCTCCATTCCAGCACCCAGATCATCATCGCCCCCGGTTACAGTTACCACATCGTGCGTCGCATCGTTACCAACTTCCATCAGCCCAAGAGTACCCTTCTTCTTCTTGTAAGTGCTTTTGTCAAAGGTGATTGGCGTACTATTTACGACTATGCCATCGCCCACGACTTCCGCTTCCTGAGCTATGGAGACAGCAGTCTTTTGGAAATTGATGAATAACCTCTCTTAACGCCTAAAACAACTTATGAACCTCCGTATCACTCTCCTTCTCCTCTCCGTCTTCTTCGTCATTTTTTCTGTGGAAGCCAAGAAGGCACCCAAGTACACCAAGTATCTTTTCGTCTTCTTCTCCGACAATTCGCCCGAGGGCGAACAAGTGCGCTATGCCGTCTCTGACAACGGCTTCGACTACGAGGTACTCAATGACGGGCAACCCATCGTCAAGAGCGAGGACATCGCCCTGACGAAGAGCATCCGCGACCCTCACATCCTTCGTGGCCAGGACGGCAAGACCTTCTACATGGTGTTGACCGACATGCGCTCCAGCCTTGGTTGGCAGAGCAACGACGGCATCATCCTCATGAAGAGCCGCGACCTCATCCACTGGCAGCACACGGCCATCGACTTCCCTACGCGCTTCCCGCAACTTCCTGGATTCGATCGCGATAACCTTCATGCCGTATGGGCACCTCAGACCATCTGGGATCCCGTCCGCAAGCAGTACATGATTTACTACAGCATCGGACGCCACGACTGGGAGTATCCCACCAACGACAAGAATCGAGACGGAAGCATCTTCATGCAACCTTATTTCAAACTCTTCTATTCTTACGCCAATGCCGATTTCACCGACATCACCGAACCTCAGCTCCTCTTCGACTTCGGAAAGGCAAGCATCGACGGCGACATGATTCGTGACGAGCAGAACGACCAGTACGTACTCTTCTTCAAGGACGAGGGACGCAGCGTCATGAACGGCGACTGGCGCACCCGTCAGGGCGTGATGCGTGCTACCAGCAAGAACATCACCGGCCCCTGGAAGGTAGAGTGGGCCCATCTGCAGAAGCCCGGACAGTACCCCGTCGAGGGCAGCAGCGTCTTCCCCACCATCGATGGTCAGAAGTGGATTCTCATGTACGACTGCTACGTGAACGGCCACTACCAGTTCTGCGAGAGCACCGACCTCCAGCACTTCACCTACGTCCGCGACACCCCCACTCAGGGCAAGTTCACTCCCCGTCACGGTTCCGTAATCCCCATCACGGAAAAGGAGTATAAAAGGCTGTTGAAGTTTAAGAATTAAAAGGGTAACCAATAAATGAATCCCTGCAATCGTGCTGACTGCAGGGATTTCCTTTTGTTTATCTGGATTCTTATTTAATCTCAGATGGGGTTTGCTTCTCGTGAAGCGCGGGGATTACTCCTCAACAGCATCCTCAAGAGCATCCTCGGCTGCCTCTTCAACAACCTCCTCGAACTCGTCGGTTGCCTCCTCGAGAGCGTCTGCACCCTGCTGGATAGCAGCGATGCTGGCTTCTGCCATCTTCATACCCAGAGCCTTCAGGCGCTGCTTCTGCTCCTCAGACATGATGGTGCTGTCCTTCAATGCCTCGCCAATCTCCTGGAACTTAGCAGTGGTAGCCTCAGCTGCTGCCATGTCACCAGACTCCATAGCTGCACAATACTCGTTAACTGCAGCCTCGAACTTGTCAATGTTCTGATCAATCTCCTTGCTAGCGTTGTTGCAAGAAACCATTACCATTGCTGCGCAAGCGGCAGCGAAAAATACCTTCTTCATAATTGTTTTTCTATAATGTTAATATCGTTATTTCTAATTTTGCTGCAAATTTATTGGTAATTTTCGAGAATAGTTAATTTTTGTTAGTTTTTTATTTTTTTGTTCGCAATTATTGACGTGAATCAATCGAACGACCCTGTGGTTAGTTTTTGGGGGAGGTATGAAAAGCTTTCGAGGCTACAGGTGAAAAGAAAGGCTGAGAACCGCAGCTCTCAGCCTTCCTATAGTGTGTTTTGTTGTCTGTTTGTTGTGTGGACAGATTACATCATACCACCCATGCCGCCCATGCCGGGAGCACCCATAGGCATCTCGGGCTTGTCCTCCTTGGCGTCGCAGATGACGCACTCGGTGGTGAGGAACATGCCAGCGATTGAGGCTGCATTCTCGAGGGCGACGCGAGTAACCTTGGCGGGGTCGATGATACCGCAGGCCTTCATGTTCTCGTACTTGTCCTCGCGGGCGTTGTAACCGTAGTCGCCCTCGCCGTTGCGAACCTCGTTGACTACCACGCTTGACTCACCGCCGGCGTTGGCAACGATCTGGCGCAGAGGCTCTTCGATGGCGCGACGGATGATCTTGATACCCGTCTCCTCGTCAGCGTTTACGCCCTTGAGGTCGGCCAGGGCAGCCTGAGCGCGGATGTAGGCTACGCCACCGCCAGGGATGATGCCCTCTTCGATGGCTGCGCGGGTTGCACACAGGGCATCGTCCACGCGGTCCTTCTTCTCCTTCATCTCGGTCTCGGTGGGAGCACCTACATAGAGTACGGCTACGCCACCAGCCAGCTTGGCCAGACGCTCCTGCAGCTTCTCCTTGTCGTACTCGCTCTTGGTGTTGGCAATCTCGTTCTTGATCTGGTTTACGCGATCCTGGATGAGTTCTGCCTGACCGTGACCACCAGCGATGGTGGTGTTGTCCTTGCTGACGATGACCTTGTCGGCATGACCCAGCATGTCGATGGTTGCCTGGTCGAGGGTCAGACCGGTGTCCTCGCTGATTACCAAACCGCCAGTCAAGACGGCGATATCCTGCAGCATGGCCTTGCGACGGTCGCCAAAACCGGGAGCCTTGACAGCGCAAATCTTCAACTGGGTGCGCAGACGGTTTACAACCAGGGTGGTAAGTGCCTCGCTCTCAACGTCCTCTGCGATAACCAAGAGGGGACGTCCGCTCTGTACGGCGGGCTCGAGGATGGGCAGGAAGTCCTTCAGGTTCGAGATCTTCTTGTCGTAGATGAGGATGTAGGGGTTCTCCATCACGCACTCCATCTTCTCGGTGTCGGTAACGAAGTAAGCCGAGAGGTAACCGCGGTCGAACTGCATACCCTCGACAACGCCGATGGTGGTGTCGCGGCCCTTAGCCTCCTCGATGGTGATGACGCCATCCTTGCTAACCTTCTGCATTGCATCGGCCAGCAGTTTGCCAATCTCGGGGTCGTTGTTGGCGCTCACGGTAGCTACCTGCTCAATCTTCTGGTAGTCGTCGCCAACCTGCTCTGCCTGTGCCTGGATGTTCTCAACGACAGCCTTCACTGCCTTGTCGATACCACGCTTCAGGTCCATGGGGTTGGCACCTGCGGTAACGTTCTTCAGACCCTCGCGAACGATGGCCTGAGCCAGTACGGTAGCGGTGGTGGTACCATCACCGGCATCGTCGCCCGTCTTACTTGCCACGCTCTTTACGAGCTGTGCACCTGCATTCTGGAAGGGGTCTGCCAGTTCTACCTCCTTGGCTACGGTCACACCATCCTTGGTGATGTGGGGAGCACCAAACTTCTTCTCGATAATCACGTTACGACCCTTGGGACCCAGAGTTACCTTAACTGCGTTTGCCAACTGGTCTACGCCCTGCTTCATCTGCTCGCGAGCGTCAATATTGAATTTGATATCTTTTGCCATGTCTGTCAACAAATTATGAGTTGTGAATTATGAATTTTGAATTAAGCGAGCACAGCCACCACGTCGCTCTGGCGCATGATGAGGTACTTCTTGCCCTCGTGCTCCAGCTCGGTGCCAGCGTACTTGCCATAGAGAACGGTGTCGCCCACGTTGAGGACCATCTCCTCGTCCTTGGTGCCGCCACCAACGGCGATAACGGTGCCCTGAAGGGGCTTCTCCTTGGCGGTGTCAGGGATGATGATGCCGCCTACTGTCTTTGTTTCTGCAGGTGCGGGCTCGATGAGCACGCGGTCTGCCAAAGGTTTGATTGCCATAGTCTTTTCTTTTTTAGTTATGTTGTTTTTATTCTATTTTCTCTTGGAATTCTTACGAATCTGCTTCTCGTGGTGCTAAGAACGTGCCAAACACCCTGCCTGCCGCCTTTTTTGCCAAAATGGCAGAAATGTGCGACTGAAGTGTTTGTCCGTCTGCAAAAATGGCGCGACAAGCAAACTCCAAAATGTTTATTCGTGCTCTTTTGGGAGGCGCAGCGTCCATCATAGATTGATGCTGCAAGAAAAATAATTCCGCAAAACTCTTGAATGAAAGTCTTGCGGAATTATGGTTGTTGTGAGGAACGCTTTGCGTTGTGGGTTGCGCTTTGCGTTGTGTAGAAGGTCTTACATTCTGCCGCCGCGGGCACCGCCACCTCCATTGCCGCCTCGGCCACCGCCGCCATTGCCGCCGCGTCCACCGCGTCCGCCCTCGGGACGTCCTTCAGGAACCATCTCGATCTGGGGAGTCTCGTCGTTGTTGCGCTTCTTGGAACGGCCTCCGAAGAAACCGAAGCGCAGGTTGGCGGTGAAGAGGACGTAGCTGCTGACCATCTCGCTGTGTGAGTCGCTGATTGAGAGGGCGCTTACGCTGCGGTTGAGGTCGTCACGCTGACTGAGGATGTCGACCCACTTGAGGCTGAGCGTCAGGATGCGCTTGGGCAGCAGGCGCTGGCTGATGCTGGCGTTCCAGATGGTACGTGTGGTGTTGGCCGATTCCTGGGCATAACCACGACGTGCGGTGACGTTGATGTCGGTATTGAACTGCATGTTCCAGGGGAACGTGAGGTGTGTGTTGAAGCTGCCGCCGAAGTTCCAGATGTTGAGGTTGTTGGCATTGGGGTTGGTGCTTCGGTTGATGTTGTAGCTTGCGTTACCGCCGGCCGTTGTCTCGAGTGACCATCCGGTGTCGCCCCAGTCGTGACGATAGGTGAGGCGCAGACGCTCCTGGAGTCGGTAGGTGTTGGTGCGTGTCTTGACGGTCTCCTTCTCCTTGGCGTTGTACTGGTAACCGATGTTGTTGTTGAAGTTGCCGCTCATGTCGTTCGAGATGCGCCAGTACTTGCGTTCGCCCAGTGCGGTGTTGAAGTTGTAGGAAACGCTACCGCTCCAGTTGCCGCTTACGTTGACGGGCTGTGAAACGCGTCCACCAGTCTCCTCGTTGTACTCGGTCTTCTGTGTGGTACTGTTCTGCGTTACGCGGTACTGTGCGTTGACGCTGTGGGTGCGCTGTGTCTCGATGTTGGTGGTGCGGTAGTCGGCGTTCAGGTTGTGCGTGAACGAAGGCTTCAGGTCGGGATTACCGAGACGAATGTTAAGGGGGTCGTTGTCGGAGAGTACACCCTCGATCATGTCGGTGATGCTGGGCTGTCCGGTGCTACCTGAGTAGCGGAAGTTGAAGGTCTCCTGACGGCTGAACTTGTAGCGGAAGTTGACGTTGGGTGAAGCGTTCCACACGGTGCGTGAGGTATGGAGGTTCATCTGGCTTCCGTCCTTACCGCGCACGTTGTCTACCTTATTATATTGGGGCTGCACGTTTCCACCGACGGTGAGTTCGTACTTGGTGCGGTTGAGTCGGATCTGTGCACGGAACTCCTGGTTGATGTAGCGGTTGGTGGTGTAACCCAGCTGCAGTGTATCGTCCTTGACGTAGTTGGAGTCGTAGAAGTCGCGATACGTGTCGACGTTGATCATGCCGGGGAGTTCGCCGAAGGGAGGCTGGACGAAGGCTCCGTAGTCGTCGAAGAAGTTGTCGTAAATGGCACGTATGTTGCGCTTGTTGTCTTGGTAGCGGTAGTTGAAACGGTAGTTCAATTGCAGGTAGGTCTGGTCGGCGATGGGCTCGGAGTAGCCTAACTGCGCGGTGTAGTTGTAGTTGACAGAGGGATTGTTGTTGAACTGTACCTTATGGTAGATAGAGTCCTCCACGTCGATGAAGACGGTCTGGCCGTCGACGATCATCTGGTTGCGGATGCTCTGCAGATAGTCCGTCTGGCTGTAGTTGGTACTCTCGGTCGTGGTGTTGCCGTAGCCTCCGCTCAGGTTGAGGGTGATGTTGCGTCCCTGCTTGGCCAGTCGCTTGTTGATCTGGAGCGATCCGTTGAGGTTGAGGCGGTCGTTCTCGTTGCGGCTAGTGCTGCGGCGGTGGTTGATGCCGATGTTGAAGTCGTCCTCGAGGCGGCGCCATGAGGCGAGGGGATCGTCATCGTAGTCGTAGGGATTGTCGTTGAACTGTGCGCTCTCGCTGTCGTTGTGGCTGTTGCCCTTTGACCACTGGATGTCGGGCTGGAAGAGGAAGTTCCAGCTTGAATCGGGTCGCCACTCGAGTTTGTAGCGGAAGCTGAGGCTGTTGTTGTTGTTGCCGCTCCAGCTGTGGTTGTTGTTGTATTTGGGACTTGAGAGCTCGAAGTTCTGGCTGTTGCTCCATGACTGGCTCTTGCTTTGACTGAAGTTTCCTGTGACGGATCCGTTCTGGTCGAGCTTCTTCTTCTGTATGTTGAGGGTGAGACCGGCCGACTGTGTGTCGTTCATACCGTTGCCTCCGGTGTTGTTGCCGTTGCCTACGAGGCCGAACTTGTTGTCTCCCTTGAAGTAGTTGACGTTGAGACGACCTTGATAACGGTCGGAGGGTACACCATAACCGCCTTCGAAATTACCGAACCATCCCTTCTTCATGCCTTGCTTGATGATGAGGTCGAGGACGGTCTCTTCCTCTCCATCATCGATGCCGGTGATGCGTGCGCGGTCGCTCTTCTTGTCGTAGGCCTTCACTTTGTCTACAATCTCGGCGGGCAGGTTCTTGAGGATAAGCTCCTTGTTGCCACCGAAGAATTCCTTTCCGTCTACGAGGAACTGGCTGACCTTCTTTCCGTTGAATACGTAGTTGCCATCGTCGTCGATGGTGATGCCGGGAAGTTTCTTGATGAGTTCCTCCACTACGGCTCCGTCGGGCAGTTTGAAGGCGTCGGCGTTGTACATCACAGTGTCGTCGACGACTGTCATCTCGGCCATCTTGCCTTCAACGACAGTCTCCTGCATGAGGGTGGCGTTCTCCTTGAGGAGGACGTCGCTGACCTTGAAGTTTCCTCCCTTCTTGGGCAGGGTGAGTGTGAAGTTCTGGGCCTTGTATCCGATGTAGGAGATGTTGATGCGGTAGGTGCCGGTGGGTACGTTCTGGAGGAGGTACTGTCCCTTGTCGTTGGTGGCAGCACCGGCGACGAGGGTGCCGTCTTCCTTTGCCAGCTTAATCTGCGCGCCGGGAAGGGTTTGCAGACTCTGGCTATCGTATACGGTGCCTCGAATGTTGAGGGTTTGAACTAAACCAAGCATACCCTCGAGTGCACTTTTCGAGGGTGAATAGGTTGACTGTTTTTGATCTTGTGCCAGGCCATTCATCGCGAAGCTGGCAATCATGGTTAGTAGAAACATTAGTCTTTTCATGTTTATAATGACCGCGTTTATGGAGAATGGTTTAAAAAGAGAAAAGGAAAAACCGCAGTTTTTCCTTTTTCTATACAAAACGTCGCCCGTAAGGAAAGTGAGTGTGATGAGGCTTTATTCCAGCACAATCTCTACGGGGCAATGGTCGCTGCCCATGATGTTCTGGTGGATGGTGGCGGACTGGAGTCGGTCGACGAGTCGGTTGCTGACGAGGAAGTAGTCGATACGCCATCCCACGTTCTTGGCGCGGGCTCCCATGCGGTAGCTCCACCAAGAATACTGGTTTTCGAGGGTGGGGTAGAAGTGTCGGAAGGTGTCGGTGAATCCACTCTGGAGAAGGGTGGTCATCTTCTCGCGCTCCTGATCGGTGAAGCCGGCGTTCATGTGGTTGGTCTTGGGATTCTTGAGGTCTATCTCCTCGTGGGCCACGTTCATGTCGCCACAGACGATGACGGGCTTCTGCTGGTCGAGTTCGAGGAGGTAGTTGCGGAAGGCGTCCTCCCACTCCATGCGGTAGGGTAGGCGCTTGGGCAACTGGCCTTTCTCCTCTGCACTCTGCGAGTTAGGGGTGTAGACGCATACGAGGTAGTAGTCCGGCATCTCAAGGGTGATGACGCGACCTTCGCTGTCCATCTCCCTGACGGCGTCGGAACAGTTCTCGTTGCTGATGCCGTTGCGTACGCTCAAGGGCACATGCTTGGTATAGATGGCGGTTCCGCTGTAGCCTTTCCTTTCGGCGTAGTTCCAGTATGAGTAGTAGCCCAGGAATTCGAGGTCGAGCTGCCCTGCCTGCAGTTTCGTCTCCTGAAGGCAGAAGAAGTCGGCGTCGAGTGCCTCAAAGGCTTCACAAAAGTTCTTTCCTGCTACGGCACGCAGGCCGTTGACGTTCCAACTGATGAATTTCATTGTTTTTTTGGGGGGGGATTGGGCTGATTGGACTAATGGGTCTTATTGGACTAATTGGCCTAATGGGACTTATTGGCCTTATTGGTCTAATTGGTTGTTACTTCACCATCACCTTCTTTCCGTTGACCACATAGATGCCAGGCATGAGGCCCTCGTAGAATTTAATATATGGTACGTGCGTGCGCACACGAACTCCCTGCAGCGTGAAGACGTCGACGGGGGTGTTGATGGTCTGGGCTACGTCGATGCGGTCGGGCTGGCCGTAGTCGAAGTCTTCCTCGTCGCCAATGACGTCGTCGTTCAGGTCGTAGGGTGTGAGGTGTGTGTAGATCCAGTTGGCACGCTTGGTGAGCCAGTTCTTGGCGTTGGCCGTGGTGGTCTTGTAGTTCTTGCCGTCGCCCCACTTGGTGGCGTTGTGCTCGAACGAGGGCTTGACGTAGTTGTAGTAGTCGCTACAGAACTCGACAAGCTCGCCCAGGCAGTCGCGCTTCAGGAAGTCGGTCCACAGGCGGTAGTACTGCTTCTTGACAGCGTCGCTGTTCTCCCAGACGGCCTTGAAGAAGGTGTTTCCTGTGTTGCTGTAGGAAAGCAGACTGCGCTCGGCGTCGTTGATGAAATAGGTGCTGCTACCCTCGTATCCGTAGCTCCAGTCGAAGTCCCAAACGGGGCCGAAGACCCAAGGAGAGTCATCCAGTACGTTCTCGTTGTAGACGTACCAGCTCTTGGGGTGCTGGGTCTCGGTGTTGCGGGTGAGGTCGGTGACGAGCATGGCGCGGCAGAGCTTGTCGATGTCGAGGCTGCCCTCGAACACTCCGTCCTTGATGTTTGCTGCCATGTTGTTGAAGGAAATCTGGATGTCCTCGAACGTCAGGTTGGTCAACTCCTCGGGGTCGGTGAAGTCGGGCGACTTAATGTTGACGGGCAGCGTAAAGGGCTTGCTCTTGAAGCGGTAGGCTTCGTCGTAGTAGCTGTCCAGCTCGACCAGGGCGGCGTTGGTCTCGTCTTCGACGCTGATGCTGTTGCCTGCGAATCCTATTTTTTCAGTGAAGTTGTATGAACCGCGGTACTGTCCGTTGACGTACAGTTCGACGGGAATGATGTGGTTGCAGGCCGCACTCTCCACCATGTCGGCAATCTTCATGGCGATGGCATTGGTTGTCATGGAGTTGTTCTGCTTGTTGGCCAGCAGCACCCAATTCTTTCCCTTGGTGAGGCCGAAGGGCTTCATCTTCTCGCCGAACTTGATGCGGTAGGGGTTCTTGGACGTGTAGTTGCCGCTCCACGACGAGTTGCCTCGTCCGCGAATCAGGATGCTCTGCTCCTCCATGTCGGGGTAGACGCCTGCTCCGTCAATCTTGATGGTAGCGTCCTCCCAGTACTCCTTGCCGTAGCGTCCAATCCAGTTGTTTCCGTTCCAGCTCTGGCCGTCGGCAAAGGTGATGTCGATGCGAGGCACGCCGTACTCGGCCTTGGGATGGTCGGTCAGGAAGTCCACGCGCACCTTGTAGTCGCGTCCATAAGGTTTGAATCCGTGCTCATAGACGGCGGGGACGATGATTTCGGGGGTGAAATCCTCTGCCGTCTTGCCGTAGTCGGGGTTGGGAGTCGCCTTGCTCATGGAGAACTCGCTCAGTACGAGGTAGTTCTTTCGGGTCGACTCGGTAAGCTGCAGGCGAATGTGCTTGTAGGCATTGCCCAGCGAGATGACGGGACTGCTGTACGCCTGAGAGGCTCCGACGGGCAGGTTGTACTTCTCCTTGTCCATCACGCATATCTCGTTCCAGTTCTTGCCGTCTGTGCTGGCCTGGATGATGAAGCCCTGTGGTGCATAGCCTCCGTTCGTCTCCCAGTCGCGTGTGGTGTAGTCGAACTGGAAGTTCTCAATTGGTTGCGCAAGGTCGATCTGCAGGTAGGGCCAAGTCGTATGTCCGTCGCCGTAGTAGGAACCGTCGTTCCAGTTGTTCGATGCGCTCCAGTTGGAGTGGAAGTAGGTGGTGATGTCTCCGTCAAGAATGTTGGACAGCTTCTGGTCGCTCTGATCGCTGGGCCAGTTGGTGGATATCATGCTGCTTGTCAGTTCGATGGGCGTGAGAATCCAAGGGTCGTTGGTGTCCTCGGGCGCTGTGCTCCAGACGGGGTCGCTAATCTTCTGCACCGTGTAAATCCAGTTCTTGGGGTAGGCCAGGGTGTACGTTATTTCGTCGTCGAAGCGAAGGCGAGTCACCTTGCTATGCTGCTCCTCGTTGTTTACGTAGGCGTGGGCTCCTTCGGGCACCTTGAAGGAAGGTGTAAGGCGCTTGCCGATGCAGGCCACGCTCAGGTCGATGGTGTTGTTGGTGTTGTCAATGACTCCGTCTGCGTCGATCTGCAGCTGGTCGTTGAACTTGTTGTTGAACTTGAAGCTCTCGAAGACGGGCAGGTCGCCTTGGTACTGGGTAGACTCGTTGGCCAGCTTCTCCTTGACGATGACTATCGTGGTGTCGCCCGTCAGCGCGAGTCGTAGCATGCCTTTCTCCTCGGTGCGCTTTTCGATATACTTCTCGGGAATGACGATGAGTTGTCCGTCGTGCAGCGTGAAGTAGCGTAGCGTGCCCAGGCTCTCCCCGTCGTCCTTTTGCACGGTAACGCTGCAGGTGGCCTTCAGGTTGCTGCCATCTTTCACCGTAGCCGTTATCTGGCAGGTGCCGGGCTTGACGCCCGTTACTGTGCCGTTGCTGACGGTTGCCACGTCCTCGTTGTCGGTGGTCCATTCGATGAGGCTTGCGCCTGGTGCCGTGCTGGGCTTGACGGTTGCTGTCAGGTTGATGGTGCTGCCCACCGTCAGCGTCAGGTTGGTCTGGCTCAGCGTAATGCTTGTGGCCAGTTCCTCAATCACCTCTTTTATATACCATGTGCTGCCGGCATCCTCGAAGGTCCAGTTCGCCATGGGTTGGTAGGCGTGGCTGGCTGCGCAGAGGAACTGCTTGTCGGCGTTGCCTACGTATGCGGCCGAGGTCAGGCGGATAGCCCACGTTCCCTCTTCGGCGGGAATGATGTCGATGGGTTCCTGCTCGTCTGTAAAGAAGAAGCTGCTATACTCCCTCGTCTCCGTTTGTGACCAGAAGTCCCATCCCGTATAGGCATTGGTGAGGTACTGTTTGGCTCCGAGGTTGTAGAAGTAGAAGGTGTTGTTGCCGGCCGACGTTATCTTCCACTGGTTGTTGGGGTCGGTCGGGTTCACGGGATCCATGTAGAGCGGGTTGTTGCATCCCATGGAGTGGATGACTTCTGCGCCTCCCAGCATGACGTCCTTGTCGCTTAAGGTGGGGTTGAAGATGGCATAGCCGTACCCGTTGCTGTTCTGCAAGAGGTACTTCTTGTCGGGTTTGATCTGGCTGAGTGAGGTGATGCCTTGTGCCTGGATGCTAGCTGTGCAAAGTAGCGCGAGGAGGCAAAGGAGTGACTTCTTCATAATGTTAGTTGTTTTGTCGCTCGGTTAAGTACTTGTTATCTCAGATATTTCACCAAGGGTGAGTCGATGCTGCGCAGTCCCTTGGCAATGCTTTGTGCGTTGAGCTTCGCGCCCGCCTTGCTGGTGTGGGTGTGGTCGTTCTTGAAGTACGACTTGGCCGTCTCCCTGCCCAGTTCGTCGAATGCGTCGGCCGAGATGTTGTGGAGGTCGACAAAGGCAACGCCCGTCTGCTCCACCACCTCGCGGTACCATTTGCCGAAGGAGTCGTTCCTGCGCTCAATCTTGCCGCCGGGCCACTCGTTGCGTGGCGTCAGGCTGACCAGGATGGGCGTGGCACCCTTCTGACGTACGTCGTCGATCATCTTGTGAAGGTACCAGCCGAAGGTGTAGACCACCTCGTTGCGCACCTCGTCGGCCGTGCGGACGCGGTAGACGTGGCTCGAGTCGGCCGTACCGGTTATGTCGTTGCGTGCCTTGCCGTGTGCCAACTCGTTTCCGGCATCGTTATGTCCGAACTGGATGAGCACAAAGTCGCCCGGCTGCAAGTCGTTGTACACCTTGTCCCAGCGTCCCTCGCGCAGATAGCTGCGGCACGAGCGTCCTGCCTGTGCGGCGTTCAGTATGGTTATCTTGTCGGTGTCGAAGATGTCGCTGGCCACGGCGCCCCATCCCCACATGCCGTCCTCGTCCTTGTCGCTGTTCTTGACGGTCGAATCGCCCGTGATGAAGACAACGGGCTTGCCGTTCTGGCGGCGTACGCCGGTGGTGGGCAGGGCGGTGTTGGTCATCATGGCCTTCAGCTCCATGATCTCGGGATGCTCGCAGGCCAGGATGCCGTCGGCGGCGGAGCGTGCGTTCAGCTGGGCACCGAAGGCCGACGTGTGGATGTGGTCCAGGTAGAAGTGGTAGTTGAACTTCCACTCTGTCATCTGGTCATATTTCTGTGCTGAAATCTCGTTCAGGTCTACGAAGGGGCAGTTCATCTCCTCGGCCACCTGCTTGGCCCAAAGGCCGAAGGTCTCGTTCACGCGAACAACGCGTCGGCCGGCAGCGCTAACGCTAGGGTCTTCGTACGCATTTCTTGGCGTCAGGCTCATCAGGATGGGGTGTGCTCCGAGGGCTCTGATCTCGCGGATGTAGCGTCGCATGTACTCTCCGTAGCTGTACACTGTCTCCTTCACGCCCGTCTCCTTGATGGTGACGTTGAGTGAGTCGGTGGCCGAGATGCCCTTGATGGAGGCACGCGCGCGTCCCTCGTCGAAGGGACCGTTGTCGTTGTGTCCCAGCTCGATGATGACCCAGTCGCCTGGGCGTATGCCCTTCTTGACAGCTGGCCACAGCTTGGTGTAGAAGGTGCGGCTCGATGTTCCTCCCAGCGCCTGGTTCTCGACCGAGATCTTGCGCTCGTCAAAGTAGTTGTGGGCATAGAATCCCCATCCCCACTGACCGTTGTCGCCGTTGCCCAGCGTGCCGGTTCGCATCGTTGAGTTCCCGACGAGGAAAAGGACGGGGTTGTTGCCCTTTCTGCTCGATCCGGCGATGGGACGTGCGGTGGATGCTTTCTCCAGCGAGTCGAGGGTCAGGTCAACGACTTTGTTGACGTCCTCCATGCCCTGGTACTTCTTTTCGTCGTCAGTCATTTGGGCTTGTGCGCTTATCGCAAATGCTGACAAAAACAGTAGCGAATATATTCTCTTCATGGTTTATGGCTTTTGTTTACTACGCAAAAATAGTATTTTTTTTTCTAATTCACTCTTTTCTGCCTCCAAAATGATGTTTTTTATCCCTAAAATTGCACACATTTGCAAAAAATGTGTAACTTTGCACCCGTTTTAGACCTTTTGCGCGGCCTATACCTATTTAAATATAAATAATAGGTCACCGAGGAAGAAACGTCGAGAGAAGAGAAAAAAATTAAAAACAATAACCGATAATTTTAAGGTAAAAGTATGAAAATCGTAGTTCTTGCCAAGCAAGTTCCCGACACACGCAATGTGGGCCCCGATGCGATGACTCCCGAAGGAACCGTCAATCGTGCAGCCCTGCCCGCTGTGTTCAACCCCGAGGACCTCAATGCCTTGGAGCAGGCTTTGCGCCTGAAGGAGCAGTTCCCCGGCTCCACCATTTCTGTAGTTACCATGGGTCTTCCCAAGTCAGCCGAAGTTATCCGCGAGGCTCTCTATCGCGGCGCCGACGCTGGTTACGTTGTTACCGACCGCTGCCTGGGTGGTGCCGACACACTGGCTACCAGCTACACCCTGAGCCAGGCTATCCGCAAGATTGGTGACTTCGACATCATCCTCGGTGGTCGTCAGGCTATCGATGGTGACACCGCACAGGTTGGTCCTCAGATTGCCGAGAAGCTGGGTCTTACTCAGGTTACCTATGCTGAGGAAATCCTTTCTGTTGATCCCGAAAACAAGAAGATCGTCATCAAGCGTCACATCGACGGTGGTGTGGAGACGGTTGAGGCTCCTCTGCCTCTCGTGGTTACCGTCAACGGTTCTGCCGCTCCCTGCCGTCCCCGCAACGCTAAGCGCGTGATGAAATACAAGAATGCAACCGTAGCTGCCGAGCGTGCTCCCGAGCAGGCTGAGCAGTACGCAGCACTCATTGCCAAGAAGCCCTTCCTGAACATCACCCAGTGGGGTGCTGCCGACATCGACGCCGACCTCAACCAGGTTGGTAAGGCTGGTTCTCCCACCAACGTGAAGGCTGTTCAGAACATCGTCTTCAAGGCTAAGGACAGCCGCACCATGACTGCCAGCGATGCTGACGTAGAGGGTCTGATCATCGAATTGTTGAACGAAAAGATTATTGGCTAATTTTCGGGTTATAAGGTTGTAAGGTTATAAGGTCGCTTCGCTTGTAAGGTTCTGAATGATGAAGTGCAGCCAAACCATAAAACCTCAAAACCTCAAAACCTCAAAACCTAAGAAACAATGAATAACGTATTTGTATATTGCGAGATTGAAGGCACAACCGTTGCCGATGTG